>DATJGZ010000278.1:0-2593 GCA_035494535.1 Patescibacteria group bacterium
AAGAAAGTCACTGGCCGCGGCCATGACATTTAAGTCCTTGTAGTATTCGTATGACACATCTTTTTTATGCGGGCCGTTGTAGATAATCTTCATATTGAAAGCTTCGCAGCGTTTGGCGATAGCGCGGCCGATCCGGCCCATGCCGATGATCCCGGCGATCTTACCGGATACGGAGACGCCCAAAGGCATGTCACCGTTCAGCCATTTGCCGACCCGGACATACATGTCCGCCTCGACGATCCGCCGCGCGGTCGCGAGGATCAGCGCCAAGGCGATATCAGCGGTATCGTCGGTCAACACGCCCGGCGTGTTAGTGACAATGATCCCCCGCGCCTTCGCCGCCTTGAGGTCGATGTTGTCGATCCCAACGGCGCACTGGCCGATGATCTCGAGGTTCGGCAGGGCTGCAATCAGTCGCTCGCTGACCGGGGTTTCCCACGTCGAGACGATGCCGGTGATTTCGTTTTTGTATTTCTGCAGCGCCGCCTCTGGGTCCTTTTCCTTCCATAGGCGAATGACGCTGAAATGGCTTTCCAGCGCCTCCATTTCCTTCGGCATCAGGCTGCCGAGCGCCAGTATCGTCTGTGCCATGTGAAATCCCGCGGAACTTGATCTTGCAGCAATAAATATGGTTTAAAACGGCGTCCGTACAACTATTGTAAAGCAATGGCCGGCGAAAAGAAAAAGCTGTTTATCAAGACCTGGGGCTGCCAGATGAACGTCTATGACAGCCGCCGCATGGCGGATGTTCTGGCGCCGCTGGGCTATGCCCCGGTTGACGAGCCGGGCGGCGCCGACATGATCATCCTTAATACTTGCCATATTCGGGAGAAAGCGACGGACAAGGTCTTCTCCGACCTCGGTCGCATCCGCAAGCACAAAAAGGCCCGCGAGGCCGAAGGTGGCAAAATGCTGATAGCCGTTGCCGGCTGCGTCGCGCAGGCCGAAGGCGAAGTCATCGTCAAACGTGCGCCCTATGTCGACATGGTCTTCGGCCCGCAGACCTATCACGAGCTGCCGCAGATGGTCATGCGCGCGACCGGCGAGCGCATCGTCAACACGGAATTCCCAGTCGAGTCCAAATTCGACCGCCTGCCTGAGGAAACCGCGTCGCAAGGTCCGACGGCTTTCGTATCGATACAGGAAGGCTGCGACAAGTTCTGTACGTTCTGTGTTGTGCCCTATACGCGCGGGGCTGAGTTCTCGCGCCCTGCAGTGCAAATTCTCGACGAGATCAAACGCATCCGTGATACCGGCGCCAAGGAAATCACTCTGCTCGGACAGAATGTCAACGCGTATCACGGCAACGGCCCGGATGGCGCGGTCTGGAATCTTGCGCGGCTGATACAGGCCGTCGCGGATATCGACGGCATCGAGCGCATCCGCTACACAACGTCCCATCCGCGCGACATGGACGATGAGCTGATCGCCGCGCACGGTTCGATTGAAAAACTAATGCCCTTCCTGCACTTGCCGGTGCAGAGCGGTTCGGACGCTATCCTCAAGGCCATGAACCGCCAGCATACGGCCGACCACTATCGCGACATCATCGCCCGCGTCCGAAAAGCGCGTCCGGACATTGGCCTTTCGTCAGACTTCATAATTGGCTTCCCCGGAGAAACCGAAGAGGATTTCGGTCAGACTGTACAGCTAGTGCGCGATATCGGCTTCGCCTCCTGCTACTCGTTTAAATATAGTGCCCGGCCCGGCACGCCCGCCGCCGTCATGCCAAAACTGGTATCTGAAAAGGTGAAGAACGAGCGGCTGCAGCGCCTGCAGAACCTGCTGCACGATCAAGGCCGCGCGTTTAACGAGCGCATGATCGGGATGCAGGTCCCAGTCCTGTTCGACCGAGCGACTGCCGGAAAAGACCAGTTGCACGGCCGTTCGCCTTGGAACCAGCCTGTCCATGCCGGAATACCCCCTGCAAAAGCCGAAAAACTGGCTGGCAAAATTATTAACGTCGCCATCACCGGGTGCACGGCCACAGCACTGTCCGGATCGGTTGACACCGCTGTTATTCAATAATTTTATATTTTCCGGAATATTTTTCTTGAGCAAACGCTAATTTATCTGTACGTTCGCAGGACATAACACGGGGAGCGTATTCTGTGATCAGCGCCGATTCAATCGTGTCCTATCTTAAGGGACACAAAGAAGCCGTTAAGTTCAGTGACATAGCCCGGTCGCAGCATATCCGCGACCGTCATGGCAAGGATGCGCTCGCGGAAGTCCTGAAGTCCATTCCCGGTATCCAGAAACGGCGCAGCGGCAAATATCAGTGGGCTCCCACTGAAGCAAAACCGGAGAAGAAGGTCCGGCCGGGGGTCGAGGCCAACCAGAACATCGCCAAGCGCAAAGGCACAGCGCCGCCGAAACACATCACAGCGAACGTCGGCTTGATTACGAAAGAAAAAGGCGTCCTTTATTTCGAGCCGGTCCGCAATTCGGCAATCCGGATCCCCGTCGCCTCGTCTTCGATTGCCTGCAAGGACGGCGATGTCGTCGTCGCCGAGGCAATGACGAAAACCGGTGGAAACATTCGAATTGCGAAATTGATCGGCAATCGGAATGAGCCCGACATCATCACACG
>DATJGZ010000279.1:0-7456 GCA_035494535.1 Patescibacteria group bacterium
TTCGCGGTATTCATTCAGCAGGATGGAAGTGATCAGGAATCCGCTTAAGACAAAGAACAGATCCACGCCGATCCGTCCCCCGGCCAACAGGGCCGGAGTCGTATGGCCGGCGAAAACGAGTAGAATTGCGACGCCGCGAACGCCATCCAGCACCGGATCTCGACGGATGCTCATTCATTCCCCAAGTCAAAAACCAAGCGCTGCTACGAGTCAGAATGCGATCTCGTCATAGAATACGGCAGACTTTTCACTTATTCCATAGCCATTGATTAAATAGATGACGAGGCGGGGTCGGTCGCGCCAGCCATCGGCGCTTTCGTCAGAGCCCCAGCCTCATCATGATCCGGTCGAACAATGACGGCGGCGGTCTTGCAAGCACATCCTTGTCAGCCTGTTTCAATTGATCTTCCGGCTTGGCCGAAAGCTGCGGATCATTGTCGTTGGTCGCCTCGGGCGGTTTTCGGGTCGCGGGCATTCCGATCCATCCGCCGACGTATTTCTCGACGCGGGCCATCTGTTCCGCGTTGTCAAAATCAATGTTTCCGTACCAGCTCGTTCCGGTAAGCAGGACCCTGCCGATCAGAAGGTCCTTTTTACTCCTGGTCAACTGGACGATGTCGTCGTGCATTTCGATGAGGTCTGACTTCAGCCTCCGCGCCGAAATGTCTCCGTCGGCGGCTTTGGTAAAGCAATCGATCAGCCGCTGGCGCAGATCGATTTTACTATCGGCCAGCCGCCAGATGTCCTTCGCAGAGTTAAATTGCGCAATGTCTTCGAGCTCTTTTTTTTCATCTTCCACCAGAACCGGCGCGAGTATTTCAAGACGGGCTCTGACTTTATCCTTCATATTTCTAAACTCAATCGTATTCTCGGGCAGAAAGCCCAGCCGCGCCCACGTGTAACCGCCGTTAGAAAGCGCGGCATAAATGTGGAACCGCTTCACGCCGCATGCCCGAAAGAATTCTATCTCGTTCCGCATGATGTGACGGCCCAGACCCTTTCCCTTTGCGCCATCTCGGCTCAGCTCCATAAAGCCGGAATTGAGTAAATGCTCATCCAGATTGAACGTGCGCGACTCATCGATGTCTTCAGATTTGATGGCAATATTGCCGTAGCCTGACTCATCCACGTCAATTGAAACACGTGTGTCCTGCGGCATGTCGCGCTTGAGGATTTCCTCGGCCTGCTCCCGTGACATGGGGACGAATTTTTCCCACGGGGTTGCTCGCCTGAATATACTTGCAAGCCCTTCTGATATCATAACAATCGCTCCGGAATTTTATTTTCCGTAATATATATTATTGAGAAAGTTAATGCAAGAGTTTTCACGCCTAGGCGGATAAAAATGACTTTTTCCGAATTTGACACCGTGGCGACGGACGTCCTACCGTGGCCTCATCATCAAATTATAAGAACAACTGACAGGAATAGCGGAGACACGCGCATGCAGGACAGTTTCAACGAAGCCGCATTTCCCCTGCGCGGCAAATCGATCGTCTTCGCCGGGGATCTCGAAGCGGTCACCCGGCGGCAGGCGTCCGGCATCGCGCGGCAGCTCGGCGCCAGTGTGACGTCCGATATTTCCGCGAAGACCGATTTTGTCGTCGCCGGCAAGGACGGCGGCAGGCTCCAGCAGGCCGCGGATCAGAACATCAAGGTCGTGTCCGAGGCGGATTTCTTCGCCATGGTCAAGGAGCAGCGCAAAAACCAGCGCGCGCTCAAAGGGCCGCAGTAGCGGCGTAATCAGAAATCCTATTGCTGCGGCGGGAGCCGGCCCATGCATCCGGCCGCGTCGCGCTTGTCGACGCAGGACGTCCATTCCGGCGGATGGGGGTAATAGTCCACATGCGGCAGCGGCCGCGGCGGCTCGGGCGCGTGAGTATGCGGGTCGGATCCGCAGGCGCCGAGCATCAGGACAGCAAAGAGAACGGGAATATATCTGCGCATGGTCAGTACTCCACCCTGCAGCCGTGGGAATAGATCGTGCAGCGCGGCTGGGGCGCGATGTCGCCGAAGCAGCCGCCGGGGTCGGACGTGTGAAGGCATACGGTCCTCATGCCGGGCCTGTCGACCGAATAAAGCGTCGGGGTCGGACCCACCGGCATCGGCCGGGTCGGCGGCCCGCAGGAGCAGACAAGCAGTGCAGCGGCGAGAACCAGAAACTTTCTGTGCATTCGATAATCCCCCGTAACGTCGCACCATTGTACGATTTTTGCGGGGGTTAGGCCATACGCTCGTTAGGGATATGGCAATTATTCCGGAAGAAATGTGCTCAGACCCGGATTTCGCGGTCCTTCTTGCCGTCGGCGGCGCGGCGGCGCGGGCCGTCGTATCCGGGCACGGTTTGCTCGCGGCGATTGGGGCCGACGAATTGCTGCGAAACGATGAACTCGCGCCGGTCCTCGACTGCGGCCGCAATCTGGGTGCGCAGGTCGTCCGCGGTGAATGGCTTGAGGAGGAATCCGTTCGCGCCGAGGTCGCGCGCAGGCGTCACACGCTTGGTCGCGGTTTCGTGGTTCGCCAGCAGAATGACCGGCGCCTTCTGGTTGGGGGAAGTGGCGTCGCGCCTGATCATTTTGATCAGGTCGACGCCGCTCGCCCTCGCCATGTCCCAGTCGGTAATCACAAGCCCCGGTGAGTGCCGGCGGAACAGGTTGAATCCTTCATTGATGTTGGAGGCGCTGACGATGTTACCGACGCCGAGCTCATCCAGCACCGGCATGATGAGCATCTTGAGCGGTAGGGGATCCGCCACCACCAGAATATCCAGCTTCCCGAAATCCGGAGTCATGAAACCCTCTTTATTCAGCGCTACGCGTTACTCAGATAGATGACCTTATTCTTTAATTGTAACCATAATGTATGAAAAAAGATGTGAGGCGGATCACTATGTCGATGATTTAATACGCTTAAATTGATCATGGATTACAGCTAAATACCGCACTGCAAAAGATGCGTTTGTTTCAAAAATGAAACAAAAAGAGAAAGTGTGGAAAGCCGGTTACTTGCGGTCCTTATAATCGGCGAAGTTGGACTCGAGCGTCACGTCGATGGTCCCGCCGCTCATGTAATAGGACAGGTAATAATAGTGGTAATCGTCGCTCCACAGGACCTTTTCCGGCACCCGCTGGATATCGCCGTCGTCCGTCATGTGGCCGTCGGTAACCGTACCCTGCGTGATGACGTTCCCGTTCAGCGTGACCGTCCAGGTGCAGGTGAATTTTATTTTCTTCGCATTGTCCGGATCGGGCTCGGCCTTGAGATCCATGTCGATATGCGCCTTGTTTGCGTGCGGCTGCATCTGTGCGTCGTATGACGTGTATTCCTCGTCCGTGTTCTCGTGCAGTTCGTTGGGCTCCTTTGTGCTGTACGAAATCCGCCGCTCCATCGACGGCAGCTCCGTCCGGTCGAACCGCGCCTCGATCACGTTCTTGCCGGACTTGATGTCGAGGGGCGCATAGAAGCGGACGATCTGGCTGGAGTCGGCCACGAGCATGTAATGCCCGGCCTTGAGCGGCGTGAGCACCGGGCGGATATGCTGGCCCGGCTCGCCGCCGACATTGAACGGCTGGCCGTCCCACAGCTTGGCCCAGTCGCTGTTGTAGTCAACAAGGCTCACCTCCGGCGTGCTGCCGGCGAAGCGGATGAACAGATATGTGCCGAGCACCGCCAGCACAATCAGCGCCAGCGCCGCGCCCGCAAGGTGGGGAAGCGCGAGGCCGCCCGCCTTCATGCCGCCCGGCGGGGCTTTCGCTTTGGTGAGCTTCGGATCGTAGACCTCGAAAATCTCGACCGGCTCGGGGATGCCCTTGAGCGCATAGCGCCCGTGCTTCTCCCACGCGGCCGGTTTATCTGAATGCTCGTTCAGCCAGCCGCGCGCGCTGTCATAGACCGGATAGGTGACCAAAATCTGCCCGCCGTCGGCCAGCGCCTCGACCCTTGCGGCGCGGTTGACATGGCGGCCGAAGACGTCGGCGCTCACGCCTTCCTCGGTCGTCACCTGTCCGGAATGCAGGCCCATGCGGACCTCGATCTTCTCCAGTTCCGGATGCGCGCGGCCGAACTGCGCGAGTGCGTCCTGAACCTCGAGCGCGCGCGCCACGGCGGTCGAGGGCTCCGAGAACACGGCCATGACGGAATCGCCGATATGCTTGATGACACGCCCGCCGCCGTCGCGCTCGATCACCGGCACCACCAGCTCGTCATGATGCTTGCGCAGCTTGTTGGAGTAAGCTTCACCATGCTCCTCGGTCATCCGGGTGAAGCCCTTGATGTCGGTGAACAGGATGGTCAGGACTGCGGTGCTTTTCTGCCGCCGGAACTGGTCGATGACCTGCAGTTCGCTAGCGGTCAGCGGGACCGGGGAGTCGGGAGGGGCGGGAGTATCAGCTGTCATGGCACTTTTTATGCAAACAATCCGGGTCGAACTCGCAAGATTATCCCACTTTCCCAGCCAAAAATCACATCCGTAAATACACATTCTGTAATCATGGAAAAGGTTTGCAGGCGGGGCGGGGATGCCTCACAATGAATGCACACCACATATTCATCCGGGGAGAGACCACATGAATCGTCTTACGCTTCTCATTGCCTTTTTCTGTCTGCTGCCGCTGCATGCTTCGGCCGCGTCGTCATCGCGCGCCCAGCAGCAGGAGCATATCCGCATGACGTCGCATGATACGCTGCAGATGCTTTATAAGGACGACCCCAAAGCCAAGCACGTCATCGAGAAAAGCTACGGCTATGCAACCTTCGTCGCCAACAACTTCATGCTCTTCTTCGTCGGCGGCGGCATGGGCTACGGCGTCGCGCATGACGCCAAGACCGGCAAGGATACCTTCATGGACATGGCGCAGGGCGGCGTGGGCCTCGGCCTCGGCGCCAAGGGCATCCGCGTCATCTTCGCCTTTGCCAACAAGAAGGCTTACGATCAGTTCATTGAGGACGGGTTCGATTTTTCGGGCGAGGCCGATGCTTCGGCGAAAGTACGCCATGACGGCGCGGCCGCGGGCGGGCAAGGCAATATCCGCGAAGGCGTGACGGTATATCAGCTGACCGATGCCGGCCTGTCGCTCCAGGTCACGCTGCAGGGCACGAAGTACTTCCCGGACAAGAAGCTCAACAGCACCGAGCCGGAAATGGCCGCGCACACCAGCAACGGCGGCGGCGCGAACGACTAATCGTTTTCGACTTTTAAAAACGCCGCCTTAACGGGCGGCGTTTTTCATTGAAGCGACCCGGTCAATGATTCAACTGGTCTCTGATCGTCTGGATATCAGGCGTCGCGTACAGCCTTCCATTGATATCGACCAGCGGTCCCTTGAGGTCATCCGGCTTGATGCCGGAGAGAGCCATGCGCGGCACGATGTCCTGTGTCCATTGCGGACTTTTGATCGTCTGGTTGATGTCCTTGTAAAGGTACGGGATGCGGTTCTGGTCGAGCATGCCGGTGTATTTGCGCGTCGCGACGCACTGTATGCCGTAGACGATCAGATGCGGCTGGCTTTGCGCGGCAGGCGACGAATATTCGCCATCCGCATGGTCGCGGCCCGGCGCGGCTGTTGCCGTCGTCGTCGCCGTGTCGTGTTTCATGTGATATTTGAAGCTCAGCCACGCGACCGTAACGAACACGACCAGTTTAATCAATCGGGTCAAGACATCCTCCGCACGGTGAATAATAGCGCGTGAAACAGGGCGCGATAAGAGAGACTCCGGCACCATATTAGACATATGTTCGGGATTGCGGATTCCGCGGCCGAATGCCAAAGTATGACCGGCGCATGAGCGAGAGAAGATTCAGCTATTTGAAACGGGGACTGGCTGCCGGCCTTGCGGCGGCTCTGTTATGCGCGCCGCATCCGGCTGTCAGCAAACAGGTCGAGCCGCCGCCCGGGTCCCAGGCGGAAACGCAAACCGTCGAGGAATTGAAGGTCGGCGACGTCGCAGCGGTGCCGCAGAAATCCGGCCGGATTAAGGTGACCATCATCACGGCCGACGGCTTCGTGAGCTTCAGCCCGCGGACGGACTGGCGTATCGGCGGGATGCAAAGCCGGCCGCCAATCACGCAAACCGTGTTCCAGATCCCGAACAGCGCGGACGAAGGAACGAAAGATTCCACGAACCTTATCGTCAGCATAATCCGGCCGGAGTCGGACAAGGCGCAAGCGGTCCTCGCGCGCATCGGAAAAAAAGCAGGCACCGGTGAAGTTATCGAAGGCGCGCGCAAGGGCTGGAAAACTTATACGCAGGAGGCCGCGCAGAACGGCACGCCGTATGCGGTGATCGATGCGCGCCGCGACGGCGTGGCGGGGCAGATCGTCTGGGCCCGCGTCGCATGGCCGCACCTGAAGAACAACCCGCCGGACTACGATAAAAAAATGATAAGGGAGTTTCGCGCGCTGCTCGATTCAGTGGCGGGCAAGACCGGCGCGTACCATCCGCAGACCGGCGAGCTTGTCCGCAGGCCGGATCCGGCGGGCAAGGCGCAATAGATGGCGCTCCGCGGCACAAACGGCATTCGACTGGCTGCAATCTGGTTTTGTCTGTCCATTGGTTTGCTCGGATTGCTCCGGCCGTCCTGCGCGGCAGAGCCGGGCGCGCCGCCGGTGGTCGGCGGCAACCAGCCGACCGATGAATCGCTCGACTGGCAGTTCAGCCGGCAAAAATCGAATCTGGAGCATATGGCGATCATGATATTCGAGGATTCGAACATGACCCGGATCGCGCCCGATTTTACCTGGACCCGCGACAGCCAGGACTGGCCGCGCCCCAGATCGGAATGGGGAATCTCCAAGAAACGCTGGGATGAGTACAAGCGTATGTTTACCAATTCGGGCGTCACGCAGGGAATACGCCGGCCGGAAAATTCAAGCGACGTGCAGTTCATCGCGTGGGAAAGGAACATCATCCTGGCGCGTAAAAGCGTCGGCTTTATTTTCTGCGGGCACGCGGGCGCGGAATACGAGCACAAAGCGCTTCCCTGCCGGGAGGAGAAGGACTCGGGCGAAAAAAAAGAGGGGCACAGCGAGCTCCGTTATAGAAAAATCGCGCCGGACTGGTATGTGTATGAGGAGCTGAACTGAAAACGGAGCTGCTGAATGCCTTTGGTTGGAATCGATTTGCTTTTTCAGGTCCTGTTCGCGATGCATGCCATACGCACCGGCCGCGACCGTTACTGGGTCTATCTGATCCTGATGCTGCCCGGCATCGGCTGCCTGATTTACTTTCTCGCGGAGATTTTGCCTGAATTGATTCACGGGCCGGGAAAAAAAGCGCACAAGCGCGTCAAGAAGGCTCTCGACCCCGGCAAGGAGTACCGGGACGCGAAATACGCGCTTGAGACCACCCCGACGATCGCCAGCCGCCTTAATCTGGCGCAGATATGCATGGCCAGGGGCGATTACGACGAGGTCATAGCGGTGCTCGAGCCCGCGCTCACCGGCCAGTTTTCGCAGGA
>DATJGZ010000280.1:0-11634 GCA_035494535.1 Patescibacteria group bacterium
AACCTGTTTCACACGCGTCGGGTCCCCCACCACCGCGACTTTGGCATCGTCGCCATACTTGTAATCGAGAACGAGCCCTTTCTTGCTTGCGATCGGCGAGAGAATATTCACAACGTCGCGAAGGTTTCCTTTCATGTTGAAAGGGATTTCCTCGAGCGTCAGTTCACCGGCCTCAATCTTGGAGAAGTCGAGAATATCATTGAGCAGAAACAGCAGGGATTCACTCGAGCGCAGGATTGCCTGAACGAAATCTTCATGTTCCTCCGACAGACCGGCATTGGAGAGCAGGCTGGTCAGGCCGATGATGCCATTCAGAGGCGTGCGGATCTCGTGGCTCATGTTGGCCAAAAATTCGCTCTTGGCCTTGTTGGCGGCTTCCGCCTTTTCCTTTGCGACCGCCAGCTCGTCGGCGCGCAGTGCGGCTTCGCGCGCGACGACAAGTTCCTCGGCATAGGCGCGTAACGCCTTCTCCTGCGCCTTTTTCATCGTGACGTCCTCGATGATCGTAAGGAGAATCTGCGGCTGTCCACCCTCGTCGTAAATAGGTATTTCGACCGCGTTGACGACGATGGTCCGACCGCTGGCCAAAGACATCGTCTTCTCCGGATAGATGACGAGCTGTCCATCCATGACGACATTCTGGTCGAATTCGAACCGGTAGAATTGTTCGTGCCGATTTGTGCCCACGATGTCTTCGGCGCGTACGTCAAATATCTTCTCGGCACCGTGGCTCCAGAGCAGGACGCGATCGTCTCCCTGCATGCCGCGAGCGACCACGGCCAACGGAATGTTGTTAATGATGGTGTCGAGGAAATGCTTGCGTTCGCGCGCATCGCGCTCGGCGGCGCGGAGGTCGCTATCGTGGTGGCCCAGCTGGCTGAGCATGTCGTTAAACTGGTCGATCAGGGCGCCGATCTCGTCCTCATTCTCCTTGACGGTGCGGATCGAATAGTCCTTGTCGCGCGCAACGAGTTTGGCGTCCTCGAGCAGCCGCCCGAGCGGCTTGGTAATAAGGCCTTCCAGCCGGAACGACATGAAGTAGGCCACGAAATAGCAGACCATAAATCCACTCAGCGCCGTCAGGATGTCGAGCTCGATCTGCCGCATGATTTCGCTCGTGCTCGACCGGATGAAAAGCGTCCCGACCATCTTGCCGCCCGAGGTGATGTCGCGATGGGAGAGAATGAATCCCGGCTCCGCGGTCGGCTTAATTTTCTCGATCCTGCAAACCGGGACTCCGCGGCCGATGAGTCTTTCAATCAGATCCTGCCGCGCTGAGTTCTTGTAACTGGCCAGCAACGTATCTTTGGCATCGTACAGGCACGCATTGACGGTCCGCGGTTCGAAGACGAGCGTTCGGAGAATCTCATTGGCCGACCCCGTGTCGCTGAACATGGCGGCGGCGCTGCTTTGGGCGCTAAGGCTGTCCGCGAGCGCGCCGATCTCGCTGATCATGCGCCCGCGAAGGGAAATGATATCGTGTGTCACGAAAATGGCCGTGAACAAAACAAGCGCCAGGCCGCTCGACAGGAGGACGATCAGGCGGATTTTCTGGTTGATGCCGAGTTTTCTGACGTACTGGATAATGGTCCACCTATTCGCTTGTTTCGGCGAGCCGCAGCAATTTTGAACTGATAGAAATTCCCGAAGCTTCTACGCTGTGAAGTCCTATCCTGATTCCGATTCGTGAATCTTTCTTCGTGAACTCAACCATCCCGCCGCTATCGACGAACCCGTCCATGTTGCTCATCGTCAGGACCGGTTTTCCGCGCACGAGTTTAAGGATTTCATCCACGTTATCTCGCTCGGATTCGGACACGAACAGTGCGTTGCAGTCCGAAATATCCGCCGACGCCCCCTTATAGAATTTTTCCGAAATGCCCTTGCCATTGACCGTGCGGGTCCGCAGCGGCGCGAGCGATGGGCCGAAGGGATTGTGCCCCAGAACACAAACGGTAAATTGGTCCTTGACCGCGTCTGCGGGCCAGGTTGTGAATTGCGTGAAATTGTATATGTAGGCGGAGATGACCGGGTACTGACTTTCGGCCGACTCTTGCGCGCGTGCCCCGGCGCCGCAGCCCAGTGCGATCAGAAAGGCAAGAGATATATAGCGCCAGGCCCTCATATACAGTGTCAGAACGTTATCTGGAACGACAGAAGAATGCTTCGCCCGTTCATGGGAATGACTTTTTCTACAAAGTCGTCCGGACCGGTGCCGCCGACCATCTGGGCATGCGTGCCGAACAGATTGTAAATTCCAAACGAGGCCTCGGCGCCGGGCAGGAAGTTTCGCGAGTCGATATTGACATTGAAAAGACTGTAGGCTGCGGCCATGGTGCCCTGAAGCGTCTTGCGGCGGCTCACGAAAACATTCTCGGCGCCCAGCGTTGTTTTGTCGTCGAACAGTGGTTGCGAATACTGAATTCTGGCCACGTTCTTGGGCGAGCCCTCGGCCCACATATCAGTTCCGGTTTCATCATAAAGGAGCGTATGGTCGAGCGATGCCTTGAGCCTTTGTCCGCTCTCCCAGCGTTTTTCCGCGCCTATATCAAATCCATAAGAAACGAATTTTCCTGTGTTCATGAACTGTGCGGTGACGGGGTCAACCTGTAGCACTTGCGACAGATTGTTGTAGAAAAGAGATCCGGTCAGCTTGAGTCCCGTACCCGGCTGCCATTCGCCGACGGCCTCATACGTTTTGACGCGTTCCTCTTTGTTGTCGGGATTGGCAACGCTTCCGACGGTATTGATGTCACGCTCATATATATTGGGGGCGCGGAAAGCCGATCCATATAGGAGCTTGAAAGTCGTGGTTGGCATCGGGTTCCAGATAAGGCCAAGGCGGGGATTGATCTGGGACTTCTCGAGCATGTGGGTCTGGTCGAAGCGCAGGCCGGCGCTCAGGATCAGATTTTTGCGCAGGCGGATGTCGTCCTGCGCGTAGACGCCGATGCGGCTGCCCGTGCGATTGTGGTCTTGGTACAGGACGTAGGGCGAAACATCGTAGTTGTAAACGCGCTGGCGCTGGTCGAACTGGTATTCCACGCCGGTGACGATCTTGTGGCCTTCCCAGCGGCTGGTGACAAGTTTTGCTTCGCCGCCCCACCAGTTGCCGTAGACGGCGTCGTTGTTAACGACACGCGCTATCGGCGGCACGCCGAGGTTTGCGTCATAGGGGAGGCCCGAATGGTAATAGTACCACTGGTCGAACGCCTCGAGCTCGATCTGGGTTTTTGCGCTCAGATCCTTGTTGTACTTCAGCTCGGCATACTGGTTGGTGTCGGAGGTATAGAAGCCCGGATCGTTGAACAGCGTGCCGAAGGCAGCGGTCGGATCCTGCTTGAAGCGCGTGGCGAAGCCGGATTCGAACGTAAATTCCTTATAATGAATTTTGGCGAAATAGTGCTGTGCGCGCTCGCCGTCCAAATCATGCGCGTCGCCGTTATTGGTGGCCGGCGAATTGAATTCGGGAAAGAATAGGTCGCTTGGTCCGAGGCTGTAATAGCGCGAAGCGGACATGACGACGTCGAGGCCGTTGTTGTAAGTCTTGCCGTAGGTGGCACGGGTTTCATTCGTGCGGAAGGTGCCGCCGCTGCCCTTGAACTGCAGGCCGTTTATGTCGCTGCCCTTTTTGGTGATGACATTGATGACGCCGAGCAGCGCGTTGGCGCCGTAAATCGACGAGCCGGGGCCGGGGATGTATTCGATATGATCGACGAGATCCATATCGAGCATGAACATCTGCCCGGTGTCGGTTTCGTCGTAGATATTGTCGTTCATGCGGCGGCCGTCGACCATGATGAGTACGCGCGAGTTGTAGTCCCCGGTGCGCAGAAATCCGCGAACGCCGAGATAGTTGTAATAGCGGTCGGACGTGGTGAAGAGTCCGTGCAGGCCGTTGAGCGCCTGACCGAGCGTGCGATAGCCGAAGGTGCGAATATCTTCGGCCGTAATCACTTCGACGGCGGAGGGCGCTTCGCTGGCTTTCTGCGTGTATTTCGAAGCGCTGGTGACCTCGACGTTCATCAGCTTTTCCAGCGGCATGTCCATCAGCTGTTCTGCGGACAGGGGAGACGCGGCCTGCGCTGTTGAGACCGTCAGCGCAGCGGCAACCGAAAGCGGCAAGACAAGGTAGCGGTACATCTGAATTTTTCCTGATCGTCTGGTGACAAATATCCCTAGCAAGTTTAGTCGCACGAGAGGTGCTGCAAAAGCCTCGCCCCGCATCACCATTCATGCATCCGGATTGGAAATTATTCGTTAAAAATCAGGGCCGTTTGACCAGTTCGGCCTTTGTTGTTATGCTAACCGCGAGTTCAGTTGCCTCCGGTCCGCAAATTGCGCCGCACGATCGAGCCGGCCTTTGGAAAATAGATTTATTCTGAAAATCCTGTGGCGCCTGTTTTCTGTCAACAAACCCGTAAAGAAGATGTGACATGAAGATTTTGCTGATTGAGGACGACGAGGTTTTTCATGCCGTCATAACCGCGGCCGTCGCCTCGCAGGGACACGAGATCACGATCGTTGCAAACGGCGACGAGGGCATGAAAGTGCTCGGCTCCGAAAAATTCGACCTAATCATCACCGATATTCTGATGCCCAACAAGGACGGCATCGAGATCATACAGGAAATCCGCGAGAGCGACCCGAACGTCCGGATTCTCGCGATATCCTCGGGCGGCCGCGTCGGTTTTTCGTCGTTCCTGAAGCTGGCCGAGATCATGGGCGCGAACGCCTGCCTTGAGAAGCCATTCTCGGCGGACGGTCTTATCGAAAAAATCGCCGAGGCGATGACGAAGCCCGCAACGAATTTGCGGGAACGGGCCGACGCGCAGCGTTAAGATTTATTTACGAGTTTGATCGCCGCTTTTTGTTTTGGCGGTTAGTATAATTATCGCTGCTACCGCAAGGGCCTCGATTTCTGCTATAATATTAATAGGGGGCATGACTTTCTATATGCGGATCAAAGCCTTATTGGTATTGATGGTTTTGGGGGCGACCCTGAGCAAGGGTGTACTGGCAGCCACGCAGCTTGTGACCTCGTCAATCACCTTTGGCGGCGCGCCGATAACAATGGTAATCAACAATACGCTCGATTTTGGCGCGGTTGAGGCTGGATCGCCGGGGACCTACACCGTCTCGACTGCCGGCGCATTGTCTTATAGCGGGCCGGGCATCCCCGAGGGCGGCACGGCGTCGGCTGCCAACATAACCATCGCAGGATCGCTGACCCAGAACATCGGCATAACAGTAGGGAATATCGTCGCCAACAACGGTGTGACGCTGGCCAATCTTGTATGCGACTATAACGGCGGTGGTTCGGGTTCATGCACAATCAATGGCGGCGCGCCCGCCGGGACCGGCAAGACGCTGCTGGTCGGCGGCGATGCCGTCGTCGGCACCGGGCAATCCGACGGCACGGTCGCCCACCCATCATTCGACGTGACTGTCGTATACCAATAAATCTAATTTAATTTTTTCACTGGCTGGTCCATGCGCGCGGCAAGCGGGAAGTAGAGCGCGGCGGGCAGTAGCCGCAGGACCTTCATCAGGAACGTAAAGCGCTTCGGGAAGTGAATCTCAAAGGCCGAGCGGGTCAGGCCATCGGCAATCGCCCGCGCGGCTTCGTCCGTCTCGATCACCATCGGCATTTTGAAATCGTTCTGATCGGTCATGGGCGTATGGACGAACCCTGGATTGATGATCTTGACGTCGATTCCGCTTCCTGCCACTTCCGTACGCAGGCTTTCCGCGAAGTTGATCAAAGCCGCCTTGGTCGCGCTGTAGGGCTGGCCGCGCGGCAGGCCGCAATAGCCGGCGACGCTGCCGCACAATGCGATCTGGCCAGCCTTTTGCTCAATCATTCGCGGCAGGATGGCGTTCACTACGTTCAGCGCGCCATTCAGATTGACTTCAACGATCATATGCGCAGTGTCGAGGTCCATTTCGGCAACGGCCCCGGGTTTGTATTGCCCGGCCATGAAAATGACACTGTCGATTCGGCCGCTATCCGTTACCGTTTCAGCCACATCAGCTACGGATTCATCGTCTGTGACATCGAGCGGGAAGACCGCGTGCTGGACGCCCAGTTCAGCCTTCAGGTCGATGAGCGCCACGCTGTCGCGGGCCGAGAGAACGATAATGGCGCCCCGGGCGGCCAGCTCCTTTGCCAGCGCCCGGCCGATGCCGCTGCTGGCGCCTATGATCCAGATGCGGCTGTCCTTGATATTCTTCATTTGATTTTTTGCATCACGACCGTGACTTCGCCAACGCGAATGCCGAATTTGCGCATCACCGCCCGGTTGATGATGACTCCGTCGTTCATCATGTACATGCGGTCGTCGAAGGAAAGATTGTACGTCTTGCCACCGACCGGCACTTTCAGCACATAGCGAAAGCCGATGGCACAGCCGGCGCTCTCACCCGTCGCCTCGCCGACGATATCGTCGCTGTGCCCGGCGAATGTTCCGTTGCCTGTCTTCGTGATATGCCATGTGCGGCTCTGCCGCCGGCCGTCGTAATAGGTGAATTCCTCCTGCAGCGTGCCTTTGTCGCCTTGCCAGCTTGTCATCATGTCGATGTCGAAGCGCTCGATGACGCGGCCCGCGCGGTTTTGCACGATGCCGTGCGCCTTCACCCGGCCGTCGAAGAATTGATCGAACGCCATAGACGGTTGCGTGCCGGCGTAGCCGCTGATTTTGGGTGCGAACTTACACATGCTGCAACTCTACCTGCATGACGTCCGTGCGGCCGGTTCGGAATCCCGCGATGCAGGCAGCGAGGTAGAAACGCCACAGGCGGATAAAGCTGTCGTCAAAGCCGAGCGCTTCGACCGCGGATCTCTTGGCATCGAACGTCTGAAGCCAGCGCTCGAGGGTCATGGCATAGTCTTCTCCGAATGTGAAACGATCAGCGATGCGCAGGCCCGAGCGCGTCGCATTAGACGCAAAGCGGGAAGGGCTCGGCAGCATGCCGCCCGGGAAGATATAATCGCGGAGGGCATCGCTGCTGCGCCGGTATTTTTCGAAGCGATCGTCGGCGATAGTGATGGTCTGGATGACAGCGCGGCCGCCGCGACCCAGCAGCGATTTGATTTTCTCGAAATATGTCGGCCAGTAACGCTCGCCCACGGCCTCGAACATCTCGATCGATACAATGTGGTCGAAGCGGCCGGTTTGATGGCGGTAATCAGCAAGCGCGATATCGGCGCGATGTCCCAGCCGCCGCTTTGCAAAATCCAGCTGCGCAGGCGATATGGTGATGCCGCGAATGCCGAAATCGCCGCGCGCTGTGGCGCGTTCGGCAAAGCCGCCCCAACCGCAGCCAATCTCAAGCAGGCTGCCGGAACGGGCGTCGAGACGCCCGAGGATGCGGTCATACTTGTTGTTCTGCGCCTCTTCGAGCGATTCATTGGCGTGAGTGAAGATCGCGGACGAATAGGTCATGCCGGCGTCGAGCCAGAGTGCGTAGAAATCATTGCCGAGGTCATAGTGCGCGTGGATGTTCCGGCGGCTGCCACGCAGGGTATTAAGGCGCGCCAAATTCGCAAGGCGGCCGAGCACCTGACTGATGCGGCTCCCGAAGATGAAACGCTGCGCCGCTTGATCGTTCAGCAGACCGAGCGTGAGAAGATTTTGCAGATTTGTCGTGTCCCAGAGCCCGGCGCGGTAATCGCCTGCCAGCGCGGCGTCGCCGCGCGCGGCAAGGTTCAGGGCGACGCGCCAGTCGTTAATCCGCATGGCGGCGCGAATGCCGGGGTTGCGGCCCTCAAAATGGCGGATGCGGCCGTCCGGCGTGACGAGCTCGAGCGAGCCGTGCTCCAGGCTGTCGAGCATGCGTAAAAAGGCGTCGATAGCCCGCTGGCCAAGCATTCATTGTCCTCCGCTAGTGTCGTCCATGGTGCTGTGTTTGGCGTCGATTTGCAACGGCTTAGGCACGTACCGGATACCCTTGGCGAGCAATTTGACCGCATTCCAGTGGATAAGCCCGATAGCCTTGAGGGTCACCAGCGGATAGCGCCAGAAGGCGCGCCTGAGCGATTCGCGGCTCCACGGACTCAACGTGCCGGTCAGGGCGGTCAGCAGCTGGCGATCGCCCGCTTTGTCGTGGAAATCAATCCACACGCCGAAGCCCTTGTCAGTTACGGCGAAGCGAAAACGGTAATGGCCCTCGCGCTTCAGGAACGGCGAGACATGAAACAGCTTGCGTCCCTCGAGCCAGTCATCGGTGCCGATGACCTGTCCGTCCGGGCGGGCGCAGAGGTAGCTGTGCGTTTCGCCGAATGTATTGTTAACCTCGCAGATCACGGCGCGAAGACCGCCCTCGCTGTCGTGGCAAAGCCAGAAGCTGACCGGGTTGAAGACATAGCCGAGCACGCGAGGAAGGCTGACGAGCACAATCTCGCCGTCTGCCGCTTTGACGGCGAATGAACTCAGAATGCCGCGCGCCCATGCCATAAGGTCGCCCCCACTGCGGTCACCGTGGTCGCGCCGGTAAAAGCTCATCACGCCGAAGCGGTCGAGGCCAAAGCGCCGTCCGTCCGCAATTTCCGCCAGCTTTGAGAGCGGCAGGGCGATGTAATACATGCCGTAGGTGAAGCCGTTGACTTTGGGAAACAACCGTTTGTGCATCACATGGCCGAAGACGAGCTGCGGCTTCATTTCCATGGCACGTTCGCTCCAAGACCCTTGGCCATATTCACCGCACTTAGTAGACCGTCCTCATGAAAACCATAGCGCTGCCACGCGCCGCAATGCCACGTATTTTTATATCCCTGCAATTCAGGAATTCGTTCTTGCGCGTTGATGGCGGCTTGCGTGAAGACAGGATGGTCGAATACGTGTTCGTCGACGATCGTATTTTCGGCCGGCCGGCGGCCGGGATTGAGCGTGATGATAACCGGATCGCCCGGCAGACTCTGCAGGTTGTTCATCCAGTAGCTCAGGGAAACGACCGGCTTTTTGTCTTCAGTCTCCCCCGAGAGGTAAACCCAACTCGCCCAGCACTTTCGATGCTTCGGCATGAAGCTCGTATCGCGGTGAACGATCAGCCGGTTTTCTTGAAAGCCGAAGGATTCGAAGATGTCGCGCTCCTTTTCATCGGCATCATTTAATAACTGCAGCGTTTGGTCAGCGTGACACGCAAATACAACATGATCGAATTCACGCACGGCGCCGCGCTCGTCGTGAATCTGCACTTTGCCGCCGCTGCGGCTCACGGTTTTCACGCCGCAGCCGGTCACGATTTTGTCCCGAAAGCTTGCGGTCAGCCGGCTGACATATTCACGACTGCCGCCCTTGACCGTATACCATTGCGGATGGTCGTTGACCGTCAATAGGCCGTGGTTCTGGAAGAAGCGGAGGAATGTTTGGGCGGGAAAATCCAGAATCGTTTCGATAGAACAGCTCCAGATGGCGGCCCCCATAGCCTGAATGTAATAGCGCCTGGACCAGTCGCCCATTTTCAGCTGGTCGAGACACGTGCCGAGCGTGATGTTCCCCGGACGGTCGATAAAGGCTGGGGCCTGCCGGTTGAAGCGCAGGATGTCAGCCAGCATCCGCCAGTAGCGCGGTCGCAGAATATTGGCAACCTGCCCGAACATGCCCTTGCTGCCATATTCAAGCCAACCATTGCCGATACTGGCCCCGAAGGACATCTCGCTTTTGATAACGGGCACATTCAGATGGCGGAACAACCCGAGGAGTAAGGGATAATTACGCTCGTTATAAACGATGAAGCCGGTATCGACCGCCCTGCCATCGGGCAAGGTGATCGTACGGCTATGGCCGCCGATATAGTCGTTCTTCTCATAGACGGTGATGTTGTGCAGCGGATTCAGCAGATACGCCGCGCCGAGACCCGAGATGCCCGTGCCGATGATCGCGATCTTCATAAATAGTTTTTAGTAAATTCGCCCCGCATGACGGAAATGGTAATGGCCGGGCGGGACAGCGGCAATACAAAAGACGCTACATTGCGCCGGGATCGGCCTCGCGGGGCAGGGTGATGGCCAGGGCTTCGAGCAAATCCCCCTTAAGGGCCAGCAGACGGTAGACTGCGAACATTTCAAGATAATGCGCGTTGATTGCGTTAGCACGAGAGACAAAAAGTTCGTTTTGCGCGTCGAGCACGTCGAGCAGCGAGCGGCGGGCGAGCTCGAACTGGTCATGGTATGCGCTGACGACCCCTACGTTGTTCGCGGCTTGCAGAGAGAAGGATTTGGCGCGGTCGCGCGCGGATTGCATGCCGGCCCACGTCTTGCGCACGTCCTCCTCGACGCCGCGGGCGACTTTTGCGCGCTGTTCCTTTGCCTGCGCCTCGCGGTACATATATTCCCGCCGCCGCGCGACGTCGGCCCCGCCGCGATACAGATTCCAGTTCATGACGACGAGGGCGGAGGCATCAACGTTGCGGCCGGGCAGGCCCGAGAGGTTATGACCATCCTGCCCTTGCAGCTGGAAATCGAATTTGGGCGAGAACGCCGCTTCGGTGGCCTCGTACTCGCGCTGCGCCACCAGATAGTCGGCATTGGCGATGCTGATGGTTGGGTTGCCGGCGAGGCTGATGCGCACCTCCTGCTCGACGTCCTTGGCCAGCCGCCCGGAGGGCGTGGGCGTGTCATGCAGCGGACCGGGCTTGCGGCCGACGTCGCGCAGGAAATCGCCTTCCGCGGTGTCGAGATCGGCACGGGCATTGGCCTCCTCGGCTTGCGCCGCCTCGAGCCGCGATGCCGCTTGCCGGTTATCCGCGAGCGATGTTTTGCCGGCGCGGGTGCTTTCGAGAATCTTGTCGAGAATCGATTGGTGCGCACTCACATTATCGTGCGCGATCTGTAGGAGTTTTCTTTGCCGCAGAACATTGAGATAAGACTCGACGGCTGAAAGCCCCTGCAATTCAGATGCCTCACGCACGCGGTGTGAAGCGGATAGCACACGCGCCTGCTGGCGTAAATTCTCGTATCGCGCCGCGCCGCCGTCGAACAGCAGTTGCGTCAGCGTGACGCTGGAATTGTAGCGCCACAGGTTCTGCTCATGGCTGCCGTCGGCGTTGAAAATCGTCGGATTGTCGGTGTGCTCGTAACCGCCGTCGATGCGCAGGTCGATGGAGGGGCGATAGAGTGCCTCCGCCTGGTTAAGCTCCTCGTCGGTCGCCCGGCGATTGTTGGCGGTGACGCCGTAATCGGGATAGGTCGCCACGCTGATGCCGACGGCCTCGCGCAGCGTCATAACCTTTTGCGATTTCTTCGCCGCCGCCTGCGCCGTGCCAGCGAGCAGCAGGACGGCAGCCGAACCGATTACGAGTCTTTTGATGAATGCCGGAGCTCTCAAATCCCTTTCCATGCGCAAGCGTTACCGTCCGCCCGGGGGTGGATGGTGGATTACGTGGGTGACAACGGATTTGAACGGGAAACGGTTCCGTTAGTGCGGCAGACTGTCGATAATCTTGCCAAGCGCCTCGTAATGAACCGGTTTGACCAGATGATGGTCGAATCCCGCTTCCCGGGAGCGTTTGCGGTGTTCTTCTTGCCCCCAGCCGGTCTGGGCGACGATGACGGTCTTTTTGAAGGCGTCGTCCTGCCGCAGGGTGCGGCAAATCTCATAGCCGTTCATGCCCGGCATGCCGATGTCGAGGAAC
>DATJGZ010000281.1:0-5277 GCA_035494535.1 Patescibacteria group bacterium
ACGACGAAGACCTTGCGCGGCGGTGCACGGAAATGGCCGAGCCAGTCGAGTATTTCACTGTAATCCGCGTGCGCCGACAGGCTGTCCATCCGTACGATCTGCGCCTTCACCGGACACATGTAACCGTGGATTTTGATCTCCTTCTCGCCGCGCGCAAGCCGGTCGCCGCGCGTGCCCTCAGCCTGGAACCCGGCTAATAGGATCGTATTTCGGGCGTCCCCGATATAGTGCTTGAGGTGATGCAGCACCCGGCCGCCCGTTGCCATGCCACTCGCCGAGATGATAATTCGAGGCATGTTGTTGTGGTTGTCGTCCAGCCGCTTCGATTCCTCGACCGTCCGCGTATACTCGGCGACCGAGCAGACCGCCCGGCAAAGGTCTTTCGGGAGCCGGTGGTCGCTCATGTGCCGGTGCAGCAACTCCGTGGCGTCGATCGCCATCGGACTATCAAGATATATCGGGATCGCATCCGGAATGCGCTCTTCCTGTCTCAAGAGATGCAAGTAATACAGGATCGCCTGCGCCCGGCCGACCGCGAAGGCCGGGATAATCAATGTGCCGCCGCGCGCCGCTGTCTTCGTAATAATGCGCTCAAGATCCTCGGACGGGTCCTCGGTGTTATGCAGACGGTCGCCATAGGTTGATTCAACGACAATGTAATCGGCCTTCTGCGCCTGCGCCGGCGGTTTCATAACCGGATCGCGGGGGCGGCCAAGATCGCCGGAAAAAAGTATCGACGTTCCGTCACCATCTTCAATTCTAATAAACGCCGCGCCCAGAATATGCCCCGCGCGCGAAAGCGTGAACGAAAGGTCGCCGATGCCATAGGCCTTGCCGAACTTGATCGGCATCAGTTGCTTCAACGCTTCGCGCGCCTCCTGTTCGGTGTACAGCGGTAGGGCAGGCTTGTGTTTTGACCATTCGTGCTTGTTGGCCTGAGCCGCGTCTTCTTCCTGGATATGACCGCTATCGGGCAAAATAATGCCGCACAGGTCTGCGGTCGCGGCCGAGCAGTAAATCGGGCCTTTGAATCCATTCTTGATCAATCGCGGGATGTAGCCGCAATGATCGAGATGTGCGTGAGTAAGAAGAATGGCGTCGATCAACGCCGGATCGACAGGCAATTCAGCCCAGTTGCGCAGACGCAACTCTTTCTTTCCCTGAAACAGGCCGCAATCGATCATGATGCGCTTGCCGCTCGATTCCAGCAGGTATTTGGAGCCGGTCACCGTTCCGGTGGCGCCGAGAAAGGTCAGTTTCATGCCGAAAACCCGAAACACATCATAATTTTATAATATCACTCGGATTCACCGATTTTATTGACTTTAATCAAGCAGCCCCGGGCGCTGGCGTGGTGAAGTGAAAATATAAGATGATTTTTCATTACAACGTCAAAGGAGAACTAACATGAGCAAAATTCGCGATCTTATCCACTGGAACCACCCTTCGCTGATCCCGGTCGACTACCGCGACAGCTTCAGTCAATCGCTGGCCTCGCTGCAGGAAGACATGAACCGCATGTTCGACCACGTCTATAACAGCGCGATGGTTTACGGCACGAAATGGGACGCCGAAGCGCCCTCCGCGCCCGCAGTAAACATCATCGAGAAGGACGATTCCTTCCAGATCGAAAGCGCCCTCGCCGGCATGGATCCGAAGAACGTCGAGGTCGAGATCACCGACGGCTTCCTGACCATTAAGGGCCAGCGCGAGGAGAAGAAGGAAGAGAAGGATAAGGAAGGCAGTTATCTGCGTCGGGAAATGTCGTTCGGCTCCTTCCTGCGCACCGTCGCGCTGCCGGAGACGGCCGATTTCGACAAGGCTGAAGCCTCGTTCCGCAATGGCATCCTCACGATTACCGTCAAGAAGAAAGCCGCCGCCATCGCGAAGCCTAAGAAAGTCGCGGTCAAGCAGGCCGCCTGAGCGAATAGCTCCCGGGCCGGGTCCTTTGCCGCGCCCGGGAGTCGACCTGAAGTCGCATAATGAATTGAAAGGAACACCGCCATGAAAATTACCGGGCCGCTGGCAGAAAAAGGCCTCCACGTCTTCGATCACGAACCGCGCATGCACGAAGGCCATTTGATCCCGCGCATTTGGTTCCTCGTCGCCGACCGGGAAAAGGCGCACGTCTATCGCAAGGCGCCGCACGGGCTCGAGCTGATCGCCGACCTCAAGGCGAACGGACATGCAAAGTCGGTCGATGGGCATGTCTTAAAGGCTCACGGCTCTGCTGGAAAAGGTGCGCACGATGTGCACGGCGAGAAGATACATCACGGTGACGCGGCCTTCATCCATACGTTGGCCGACTGGCTTGAGCTTGCCGAGCGTGAGCGGGTCTATGACCGGCTGGTACTGGTTGCCGCACCCCACACGCTGGGAGAGATTCGCGCCGCGCTCCCGCGCGCCGTCCATGACCGCGTCACGGCCGAGTTGCCCAAGCAGTTGACGGGAGCGCCGGTCAAAGAGGTTTTTGACCACCTCAATAAGGAAATCTGGTTCTAGCCGCCAATTTTATTATGGACGGCGCTTCGTTGCTGATGCTGTTCCGGCGAGTGGCATCTTAGACATTGAGACTACCCATCATTTCAGTTTCCGACCTTAAATCAGCCGGGCCTCTTGAGGGGGAATGGAACCGAGTGTAGCGTATACCCGTTAGAAGCCGACGGGAGCATATCACATGAAAACAAGATTCTTTCTTCTAGCTGGGTTAATGACCATCGTTATAACCGGATTTGCAGGCGCCGCCTTGGCGATGCCAGGCATGACCACGGACTATGTGAAGTTGCGGGCCGGCCCGAGTTCCGATTATGCCGTGATCGCGAGAATTGCTCCGCGCAGCGGCATCGAAATCGAGGGCTGCATCCGCGACTGGACGTGGTGCGACGTGGTCGTCGGCAACATGCGCGGCTGGGCATCATATAAGCATCTACGCGTCCTTTATCACCATCATCCCGAGAGGATCGGCGAAGTCGGCGTCAGTTTTGGCTTGCCTGTAGTCGTCTTCGACCTTGAAGACTACTGGGACCGCCATTATCAGGGTCAGTCCTTCTACGTCGAATATTTCCGCCATCATCCGCATCACCATCATTACGACCACGATCATGATTGGCACCATAACCACGACCATGACGGGCATGACAATGACCGCAATCATGATCATGACTGGCATCATGACGACAACGACTCACACTGGCACCATCACGACTAGTGGAGACGTCACGCCGGCGCGGGCGTAGCCGTAGCTGATTGCGGGATGCCCATGTCGGCGCGGCCGGTGCCGCGGCCGTACATTTCAAGCAGATGCCCGTACAGATAGGGCATGGTCTCGCGCCAGAAGGCCTCTTTGAGGCCGGGAGCCCGCAAGGCATTCTGCGCGATACGCAATTCCGAAACGTCCGGCGAGAAATAACGCTGTGCGATCCGCTTCAAGCCGGTTAGCCCGCCCGCTTCCCCGAAATCACGCTGGAGCCGTTCGCGCAACTCATCCCGGATGGCATCGGGCATGGGCAGTCCGGCGGCATCGAGCGCGAGCCAGAGCTCATCGCGCGTCTTCGGCAGATGGCCCGTCTGCCGTGCCTGCCGCGCCAGGATCGTATGCAGCCGCGCCTCGACCTCGTGGTCGCCCATGAAATAACGAATGAAGCCGAGACTGGCATAGGTATCGAGCTTCGCCCCAATCGGATTTTGCGCCGCCACTGCCGCCAATGCCTTTTTCTTGAATGTGCCGGCCCACGGGTTAAAGCCGCTCGCCTTGGTATCGCGGTCCTTTTTCTGCAGCAGATGGATATGCTCGTGCCCCACCGCATCCGTCATCGAGACGACGGGAAGGCCGAGATAGCGCGGCCACATCGACCGCGCGCTGCTGATCCCCATGCCGGTGGCGAAACCTGTCAGCATATAATGCTCGGCGGCTGCTTTCGCGAGTGTCCGCACCCCGGCTACAGCCGTGCGCGCGAGATTGGCCACCCAGCCGTAAAGCGTCGACGCCCACATCACCTGCCCCAACGGACTGAAGACAAGGGCGCGATTCAGGTAGACGGTGTTGTAGTCGCGCTCTGCCACCGCATCGGACATCTTGTGCGGCGAGTATTTGTCGCGCGGCGTCGAGCGCATGAACGCCACCGTCATGCCTGACAGCAGCGTGTTGAACAACGGATTGATGTGCAGGTATTTCATGTGCGGGTTCTTGTAGATGCCCAGCACGTGGACGGGAGAATTCAGCTTTTCGTTGCGGTCGGCGCCGATCTCGCGGAACGCCGCCTCGCCGAGTTCGATCTTCAGCAGCTCGGCGCTCGTAATGTCGTTGTCGTTGCGGGCGAGCTTTTTGTAGAGAGCCCAATCCCGCCCGCGGAAGCTGACGGGATAGCCGAGAAAGCGGAGCCATTTCATGACCGCGGACATCCGTAATATTTACGTAATCCGCTCAAATACTGTCAAGAAATTTGAGGAAATGTCTTAATGGATCGGGAAGGCAACGGGCTGGGTCTTCAGCAGGTGCATCTCAAGCGCTTCCGCCGCGAGGAAATCAATAAACTCCCGCACTTCATTCCAGAAGCGGAGGGCGCTTTCATCCCCGGCCGCGCGGCATTCGAGAACGATACGCTCCACCATGAAGGCCGGATCTTGATGCTCATGCGCGGCTGCCTGGACCAGCTCCACCGCGGCATCATATACCCGCCGGGTGATGATGACGTCATTGCCTTCGATTTCCATGTCCGCCTCCTGATAGTTCACCTTATATAACCATTCCAACACACATAGGCGCGGCGGGACTTGACGAAAATCAAGCGAAAACCCCGTTATTTTTATAAGGTAATCGCTAGCGCAGATTGCGCTGGATGACGACGCCGAGGGTCTGAATGGCGGCATCGCGCGCATGCATCCGGTCGACGATGGCCGGATTGGCGAACGACGCCACCCACGCCTTTTGCATGGCCGCGAAGGCGTCCTGGATTTCGGGATAGCTATCGATCGTTTTCTTGGGCTGTTTTTCGCGGATCTGGCCGTTGATCTCCTCAAGCCACTCGGCAAAATAAGCTTGAATTTCAGTATCGGTGTCGAGGACAAAATTCGTCGCCATGGCCGCTCTCCCACTCTCTTCATTTTACCACTTCCGCGGGGGCCTTGGCGAGGGCGCAGCTTTTGTGCATTTTCCACCGCCGGCCAAAAATCTGTTCAGTCCGCTCGTCAGAAATAAAAAAAATCCCGTTCCCGACGCGTTTAATATCAAAGGCCTGGCCCGCATCAGGGCTCATTGTGCGTTTTTCCCCTTTTTGC
>DATJGZ010000282.1:0-3525 GCA_035494535.1 Patescibacteria group bacterium
ACCTACCGGATGGCTTTCATCTGGCAAGAAGAATTCAGCGCCATGCAGTTCTTCTGCGAGTACGATTTGCGCATTCCGAAAGAACGTCAGGAACTGACCGGCCAGGCCCTGCGCGTGATCAACGAGCGCATCTGGCTCGGCCATTTCGACGTACCCGTGGATACCGGCCTGCCTTGCTTCCGGCACACCAGCCTGTTCCGGGGCTGGACGCATTCCTCTAACGCCGAGCATGTCGGCGACCTTGTCGACATCGCGCTGTCGGAGTGCGAGCGCCACCATAACATTTTCCGGATGCTCGCCAGTTCCATCGGTCTGGATAGCGATGTGATGTCCCTGGTCCTTAGCGACGAAGCCGGACAGGCTTAATCAGTCAATCCATGAAGTATTAGGACTTGGCGACGGCCACCGCTTCGGGTGGCGGCGGCACCATGCCGCCGGAAATAATCAGCCTGAATGCCTCCTCGACATGCATGTCGATCACGCGCAGCTTCTTGCGCGGCACGAACAGCACCAGACCGCAGGTGGGGCTCAAGGCCGAGGGCAGCAGCACGTTGACCATCTCGTCCCCAGCCAGGAACTTCATCTTCTCGACCGTAGCGCCTGTGACAAAGCCGAGCGCCCACATGCCGCCGCCGGGAAACTCGACCAGCACGACCTCGCGGAAGGCAGAGGCGTGGTCGCTCATGATCGTCTCGAACACTTGCTTGACGCCCTTGTAGATCGGGCTGACGACCGGCAACCGCGTCACGATCGCCTCGGAAATACGGATCAGCACACGACCGAAGAAATTCTTGGCCAGCACGCCGACGACGATGAAGAAAAGAACGACGATGACCAGGCCGAGCCCAGGTAAATTGTGCAGGAGAAGATGATTGGGGTTGTAGGCAGGCGGTATCAACGGGTCTACGAGGCTATCGGCGAACATCAGGATTCGCCACGCGATATAGAGGGTAAGAACGATGGGAACGGTGACGACAATTCCCGTGAATAGCGCCGAGCGCAGGCGCTCGAATATGCCCGCCCTCACCTTCTCGGCCCGGGCCTTCGCGGCCGCCAATTTACCCGTTGCTGTATCCATAGTTGAGAAGTACCCCGCTTTTCCAAGGAAAACCAGCGGCATGACAAATCCGTCCCCATGGTTTATAAGGAAACATGGCTGCGAATAATCCTATCAAAGTCGGTATCACAGGCTGCGCGGGCCGCATGGGTGGCCTGCTCGTCCGTGAAATTCTGGCAGGAACGGATGGATTGGCTCTAGCGGGCGGATCGGAAAAAACACCGCCGCCGGATGCAAAATACTTCGTCACAACCAGCGCGCCCGAGCTTTTCAAGCAATCGGATGTGATTATCGACTTTACGGTTCCGGTCGCAACGTTCGTCCACGCCCGCCTCGCCGGCGAGCATAAAAAGCCCATTGTCATCGGCACCACCGGCCTCGGGCCGGCTGAGGAAAAGGAAATCAAAGCGGCGTCCACGAAGGTTCCCATCGTCTACGCCGCCAATATGAGCGTCGGCGTGAACCTGCTTCTGGCATTGGTTGAAAAGGCCGCCGCACGGCTGGGCCCGGACCTGTTCGATATCGAGGTCACCGAGACCCATCACAAGCACAAGAAGGACGCACCATCGGGAACCGCGTTGGCACTGGGCAAGGCCGCCGCTAAGGGCCGCGGCATTACGCTTGATCCCCATCCGCCGGCCGACCGCAACGGCGAACGTAAGCCGGGCACGATCGGTTTTTCCGTCCAACGTGGCGGCGATGTCGTCGGCGAGCATACGGTGAGCTTTTTCGGCGCGGGTGAGCGCGTTTCGCTGACCCATATTGCCTCGGATCGGGCGCTATTTGCCCGCGGCGCGCTGCAAGCCGCGCGCTGGGTCGTCGGCCAGCCGCCCGGCCTTTATTCCATGCGGGATGTGCTCGGCCTCTAGGCCCAGAATGAGCTTCTTGCGCGGACTTCCCCAGCCATAATTATCGATGATACCGGTCGCGCGTATGACGCGGTGGCACGGGATCAGCAGTGATATCGGGTTGGCGCCGACCGCATTGCCGATGGCGCGCGCTGCCTTGGGCTTGCCGATCTGCCGGGCGATGTCGCCGTAGGTCAGCGTCTCGCCACAAGGAATTTTCAGCAGCGCCTGCCAGACCTGGATCTGCATGTTGGTGCCGTGCAGGTCAAGCTTGAGCTTTTTCTTCCGGTCCCCTTCCCCGCGCCAGATGCGTAGGATGTAATCCGCCGTCGCCTCGACCGCCTTATCGTCGTGCTTATAGGTCGCATTCGGTAGGTAGCGCTTCATGCGCTCTACCGGAATCTTGCGGTCTTCATCAATAAGAAAGCCGAGATAGCAGACGCCAAGCTCAGTCTGCGCCACCATGATGTCGCCGAGCGGTGACGGGTGGAAGCCATAGATCACCATCACGTCCTTGCCGCCGAAACGCATATTGCCGGGCGTCACTGCCTCACACGACACGAATAGATCGTAAAGACGTCCCGAACCGGACAGGCCCGTCTCGTGTGCGACATCGAGTGTTGGATTGCCTTCGCGCAGTAATTCCTTGGCGTGCCGGACCTGCATGTACTGGACGAGCCGCTTGGGGCTGATGCCCATCTTCTCGCGGAAGACCTTCTGGAAGTAGGTCGGCTCGTAGCCGGCCCGCTTAGCCAGCTGGTCGAGGTCCGGCGCCCGGTCGTAATGGGCGACGAGATAATCGACGGATTCGGCAATGACCTGATCGGTGTGGTTCATGCGTTATAGATAGCCCGCCCCGCCCGCACGGCCAACCCGTTTCTTGCGGTGGAATTTAGCCGTGGCGGCTCTGGAGATATGATCGGGCGTTTTGCGATTGCAAGGTGTTTCGGCCGCGAATCTGCATTTCCTGCGCAAGCGCCTGCGCGATATCCGCCTGACTTTCTTCGTCGAGGGCGCTGAAACCGCTAAGACCGGAGAAGCTGTTTTTTCCCGGCGTGAGCCCGAACCGTAAAACAGCCTTGCCGCCTTTCCCTTTTTCGAGAGAAAACGGCACCCGCACGGTGACCAAGGGATCAGTCATGATGACCGCCATGCCTTCGTCCGTGATATCCAGCTTGACCCTGACTCGGTTGAAATCGCCCGAAAGTGTGTTGGCCAAATCATCCAAAGCTCCGAGTTGCCGTTTTTGCGCGGCGTTCAGGCGCTCATATTCCTTCAAAGTCAGACTGTCACCCTCGTATAGCGCGCCATGAAACGACGACAATAAATCCTTGTTGCTCATTTATTTAGCTTCCGTCCCGTTTTTAATTATGTAAAATATACAGTGTTTACAGGACGTTTGTCAATTTTATTGTCGTCGGCTCCGGTTCTTCTTAAAAAGGGTCGCATGACTCCCAAAAAGATCCATGAATTCTTCCAACGCCTGCACGATCTGAATCCCGAGCCGAAGGGGGAGTTGCAGTACACAAACCCTTACACATTGCTGGTAGCCGTGGTCCTGTCCGCACAGGCAACCGACAAGGGCGTGAACAAGGCCACCCCCGCCCTGTTCAAGGCCGC
>DATJGZ010000283.1:0-18127 GCA_035494535.1 Patescibacteria group bacterium
ACCGTCGACGCCGCCGAGATCGATGAACGCGCCGTAGTCCGTGATATTTTTCACGACGCCTTTCAGGATCACGCCTTCGCGCAGGTTTTCCAGCAGTTCGCCGCGCACTTCCTCACGCGATTCCTCGAGAACCGCACGACGAGAGACGACGATGTTGCCGCGGCTGCGGTCCATTTTGAGAATATGGAACGGCTGCGGCGTGTTCATTAGCGGGCTGACGTCGCGCACGGGGCGAATATCGACCTGCGAGCCCGGCAGGAACGCGACTGCGCCGCCGAGATCGACGGTGAAGCCGCCCTTGACTCGGCCGAAGATGACGCCGGTGACGCGCTCGCCCTTAGTGTGGGCCTTTTCGAGGTCCACCCAGACTTCCTCGCGGCGGGCTTTCTCACGGCTCAGCACCGTTTCGCCCTCGCGGTTTTCCATGCGCTCAATAAAGACCTCGACCTTGTCGCCGGCCTTGATTTCAGTGTCCTGTCCCGGCGAACTGAACTCACGGAGCGCGATGCGCCCTTCGGATTTCAGACCGACGTCGAGGATTGCGAAGTCATCATTAACCGAGATGACGCGCGCTTCGACCACGCGTCCCTCGAACTTCTTGTGCTCGCCCATCGATTCGCTGAGCAGCGCGGCGAAGTCGCCGGAGTCTTCCTTGTCTTTCAGATTTTTGGCTACATGTGCCATAGGTTTAGTCCTTTTCTTCAGTCATGATAGGCCACTTGTCCCCCGGATACGCCGGCTTGCCTACAGGACAGGTCGCCTTCGGTAATTCTTAGCTATTCGGAGATGCCCAGCTTTTCCCTGATCAGGGTGGCAGCCTTGTCGAGAACCTGGGCCGCCGACATTGAGGTGGTGTCCAGGATCACAGCATCGGCGGCGGGTTTCATCGGGGCATGTGCCCGGTTGGCATCCCGCTCGTCGCGCTCGCGCATCTCCGCCAAAACGGTGTCATATGTACCCATAAAGCCGCTTTTTTGCAACTCTTTAAACCGGCGGAAAGCGCGGGTTTCGGGCTGGGCGGTGACGAAGAATTTAATGGCGGCGTCGGGAAAAACAACCGTGCCGATGTCGCGGCCGTCGAGGATGGCGCCCCGGGCCGTCCGCCCGTCAGGCAGGTCAGGCGGGTTCCTGCCAAATTCCCTTTGCACTTCAAGTACTTCGGACCGGACGGCCGGGAAGGCGGAGGTCTTGGAGGTCATCTTGCTGACCTCGTCCCGCATCAGGGCCGGATCGACCGCCTGCCGCGGATCGAAGGTCCGGCGCATGACCTGTGCGAACTCGACCGCGGATTGCTCGTCCTCCGCCGGGCGGTCGTTCTGGATCATGCGCAGCGCCACCATGCGATAGAGCGCGCCGGTGTCCATGTGGGCGTAACCCAGCTTGCGCGCCAGCGACCGCGCGAGGGTGCCCTTGCCGCTCGCGGCCGTGCCGTCGACGGCGATAATGGGAAGCGTGACGATCTGGCTGTCCGTCATAAGGTCTCGCAGGGTACGCCCGTATTCTTCCTGCCACCGGACGGATTGTCAACGGCTCCGGCTTTCGATTCCGTCAAACATCGCGTTATTTGACTTCTTCACGAACGCGGGAGTAGCGTCTCGCGTTATGGACATTTTTCAAAGACTCTTCAAACCGCAACGCATTACGGCGGCGGCGAATGAATACCACTTGTCGGCGGAGTTTTCGCGCCGCGCTGGTAAGCCTGTGCTGGTCGAACGCGTCTATGCGCAGAAAGATTTTTTCGGCGATACGTGGAGCCTGTACAAGGTCACCGATCACCCGATGCGCCCGGTGGCGCATATCGCCGCACCCGGCGGTATGCTCGGCCTGCGCGGCGCGCCTTACTATGTCATCGACAACCGCTGGGGTATCCCGGAAAAAATCGCCGGCAAGCTGAGCCTGCGCGAGGCGTTCGACCGCGTCCGCGCCCATGAGGAGAACGCGCCTGCGCGATCGCTGAAGCGCGGACAGGAGCATGATGAGTTGCTGGATCGTTATGGTGTCAGTCCCGACGGCTCTCTATTCCTCGCGCAGAAGAAGCCTGCGGACGATCCGGGCTACTGGCGCAATATGACGCCGCCGCCAATCTGATCAGCCGCGCTTCTGGAAGCTTTCGGGCAGGATCAGTTCGGATTCGCTGGTCTCGATGTCCCCGCCAAGCCCGTTCATCAGGTCGATGAAGTTCGGGAAGCTGGTCGCAATCGGCGATGCGTCATCAACCGTGATCGGCTCGTCCGTAACGGTGCCCAGCACAAGAAAACTCATGGCAATGCGGTGGTCCAGCGCCGTTTCGATGAGTGCGCCGCCTTTCGGCGGTTTGCCGTTGCCGTAGACGGTCAGGCTGTCCTCGCCCATCTCGAGCTTCACGCCGCAGGCTGCAAGGCCGTCCGCGATCATCTTCAACCGGTCGGATTCCTTGACGCGCAGCTCGGCCAAGCCGTTCATTTTGGTCGTGCCATCGGCGCAGGCGGCGGCCATCGCCAGCACAGGAAATTCGTCGATCATGCTCGCCGCGCGCTGCGGCGGGACCTCGACGCCCTTCAAGGGTCCCTTGCCGCGCACGCTCAGATCAGCCACCTTCTCGCCCGCCTCGGTCCGCACTTTGTCGAACGAGATGTCGGCGCCCATCTCCTTCAGCGTCGTGTAAAGGCCGGTGCGGCGGTCGTTGATGCCGATGCGGGGCAACTTTATCTGCGAGTTCTCGAGCAGCAGCGCCGCTACGACCGGGAAGGCGGCCGATGACGGATCGCACGGGACGTCAACGGCACACGCGATCAGCTGCTGCGGCCCCTCGACATGAATGGCCTGCGCGCCGGACTCGAGCGTCTCGACCTTCACTGAAACGCCGAAGTGGCGCAGCATATTCTCGGTATGGTCGCGGGTCGGCGTGTCTTCGATCACGGTCGTAATGCCCGGCGTGTTGAGAGCCGCGAGCATAATGGCCGACTTCACCTGCGCCGAGGCGACAGGAAGGCGATACTCGATGTTCTTGGGCTTTAAAGCGCCCGAAACGGTCAGCGGCAGCCGCCCGCCCTCGCGCGCCAGAAACTGCGCGCCCATCTGCGAGAGCGGCTCCATCACCCGTTTCATCGGCCGCTTGATCAGCGAGGCGTCACCGGTGAAGGTCGCGGCGATCGGATGGCCGCTCACCAGTCCGATGATCAGCCGCGTCGAGGTGCCACTATTGCCCATGTCCAACACGCGGTCGGGCTCGGCCAGCTTGCCCGTCCCCACGCCGTGCGCGCGCCACAGGCCGTCGGCGTTTTTGCCGACCTTCGCGCCCATGGCGCGCATGGCATCGGCCGTATTGAATACGTCTTCGCCTTCGAGCAGGCCGCTGATGATCGTCTCGCCCTTGGCCAGGGCACCGAGCATAAGCGCGCGGTGGGACATGGACTTATCGCCGGGCACGCGGGCGGTGCCGGACAAGGGACCGCATTTGCGGGATGTTAGGGGTTTTGGGCCTTTCATGAGGCTATTTTATAGGCCGGGAAATGCCCGTAAGGCAATGAATTTGCGCCATTAACCATTTATTTACGCTAATCGGCGACTATGGGGCTACTGAATATCTTCCCTTGTACAACCTTGAGACCGCCCCGACCTCCAACGGGGCGGTTATTTTATGGGCCAGCCGCTGCGCCCGAGGAGACTTTTGCCCTATAGAGCCTCAAGCTTCTCAACCGTCGGATCAACCGATCCGCTCAGGCTAATGAGGCCACGATCCTTCGGCAGAAACCACCGCAAGTCGTGCATGGCCTCCTCGAAACTGCGCTGGTCGGGAAAATCCTGCGGGAAGATGTTGAAGGTCAGATTGCGATCGGGCTTCGCGCTATTATCGACAATCGCAGCGACCTTCGGCTCCCGGTCCCGGAAGATGTTCCAGTTCTTTAGATAGGAACGAAGCGCGCTGCGGGCGAAAGACGGTAAAAAATCATCCGAGGGCGCCCCAATATGGCCGTAGAAGCCCCGGTCGATCTTCTCGGTCGAACCGCCGGCCGGGACGGAGAACGCTTCGGGCGGCGGCATAAGGCTGCCGGTTTGCCTGAGCGTCCAGAGATCGCCGAAAGTGACGATCCAGTCCGGCCCGTCTTCCCGGAACGGATTAAAGACGACGCCCATGCCGCGCTCGAGGCAGAAATCCATCACATGCGATACGCAGAACGGCTCGATCGTCGCACCTGGGTCGGGCACCAACAGCACAAAATAGCGATGGCCGTCCGGCCCCTGCAGGGTTTGCTCGGGCGGGGCGGCCATGCTCGCGTCGCCGATCACGGATAGGAGTTGCTTTTGCCAGTCGCCGCCGCGATCTGCTTTCGGCACTTCGAACAATCTTGCGACTGTCGCTGTCTTCTCAAAGTCGAATTTCGTTGATGATAGCGACATCTGCAATGCCCTTCCGCCTCCCTTATTCCCGCAGCCTATAATGGGAATTAGGGTTGCACAACGCCGAATCCGGGCGGGAACTACAACCGGTAATGATTAACGATCTTGCCGTCCTCGAATTCATAGACGACCGGCGTTGCGGTCGGAATCTGGCCGCGGTTCGGCCAGATGGCCTCCGTCGGCGGCGGCTCGAGGCCGGCCGCCACGTTGAATACGGCTAGTACGCCGGCATGAGCACCGACCGCAACCTTTTCACCACGCAGCATGCGCGGAATGATCTTGTTCTCGATGAAGCGGTGCACCCGCTCGACAATCTGCTTGTCGCTTTCGCCGTTGGGCAGCGGTATGTCATAGCCGTGCGGATAATTCATGACCATCGGCTCGGAAGCGGAATGGCCGCTGAAATCGCCCGAGTCACCTTCGATGATGTCTTCGCATAGCTCGATATCCCATGTGCCGTCCGGCTTACGCAGGTGCTCGTTGCTGCCGGATGCCTCCAGGGCCAGCTCGGTCGTGTTGACGGCGCGCGGCAAAGGAGAACTTAAGGCCGCATCAAACGCAATTCCGGCTACCTTTCGCCCGATGCCGCGAGCCTGATCCTCGCCCGTCGGCTTCGTCAGCGGCACATTCACCCGGCCGGTCAGCCAGTGCTTTTTGCTGTATGGCGTTTCACCATGCCGGAAGATAACAACCAAGCCCTTTACAGTCATTTTGACATCCCTTTTTCGGCCGGAGTATATCAGGAACCGATCCGAATTGCACGATATTCTGTAAAATAACTATATCGAGGGGGCTGGCCCGGCCTGTGGGTGGTGCTCCGCCCATTTGGGCGATGCCCGATATTCGGCCTGGTCGGTGGGGCCCAGCGTTTCGTGCAGGAAACCGCGAACAAAAGCCACATCCTCGTACCACTGCTTTTCGGTCAGGCCGGCGCTATGGCCACCGTCGCTGCGCATCTTGAGCAGGGTCAGGGATCCCGGGTCCTCAAGACATTGCAGCGTGGCTGCCATCTTGAAGCTGTGCCAGGGCTGGACCCGGTCGTCATGCGTATCCGATTTGATCAGCAGCGGCGGGTGTTTGAAGCCCGGTTTGACGTTGTGCAGCGGCGAGTATGCCGCCTGCGTGTTGAAATCGTCTTTCAGGTCTGGATCACCGTAGTCGGATTTCCAGCCATAGCCGTAATACGAGCCGATGTGAAACCGGAACATGTCGGCGACCGGCACTTCCGATACAACCGCGCCGAACAAGTCGGGATGCTGTTCCATCGTCGCCAGCGTCAACAATCCGCCATTCGAGCCGCCCTGAATCGCGAGGCGCTTGGGCGATGTATAGTTGTTGTCGATCAGGTGCTGCGCGCAGGCGGCGAAGTCGTCGAAGACGTTCTGCTTGTTCTTGAGACGCCCGGCGTCGTACCACGCCTGCCCGTATTCGCCGCCGCCGCGCAGATTGGCCTGCACGTAAATGCCGCCGGCACGCACCCACTCCGCAACGGAGCTGCTGAACGACGGCTCAAGCGCGTTGCCGAAACCGCCGTAGCCATACAGCAACGTCGCAGCCGTGCCGTCGAGCTTCGTGCCCGGCGCGCGGATCACAGTCATCGGCACCTGCGTGCCATCCTTGGACGTCGCATGCAGACGCTCGACGATGCAGTCCTTGAGATCGATCGGCGTTTGCGACTGCCGGTAGAGTGACATCTGGTTGGTCGTGCTGTCGTATTTGTAGATGTTCCCCTCTTCCTGGAAATTGTCGTAGGTCAGCAGGGCTTCGGTGTCTTCCATGCGGAAGCTGCCCATCGACGCGCTACTTAAGGGGGGTACAGGAACGTCATGCAGATACCGCCCCTGAAGATCGAAGACCTTGATCTGCGAGCCGGTATCGTGGCTGTAGGTGGCGAAAATCTTGTTCTGCCAGACGAACGCGCCGAGCATGGGGTCGTTCGGATTCTCAGGCAGGATGGTCTGCCATTTCGACGGATCAGGATCGTTCGGGTCGAACGCGACCAGTTTCTCGTTCGGCGCGCCGAGACTCGTGGTCGCGTAGATTTTGCCCCCGACCTCATGAATGGGACCAAGCGTTCCTTCCTTGAGCGGGAAAATCTCGCGGAAGGCCTCGCTGCTTCCCGTCGGCCGGGCGAACAGCGCGTTCTTGTCAGGCTGGGTGCCTGACATGGAAATCCATTCGAGGCTTCCGGGCTGGTCGGTTGAATCATGGCCGATGCGGAAATAGCCCGAGCGCATCTGCGGCTGGCCGGGATTGAAGACGACCTGATCGTCGCCCGGTTGCGTACCCATTTTGTGATAGCGAACCTCAAATGTCTTGTCGCCGACGGGCGCGCTGTAATGAAAGCCCTGCCCGTCACGATCCCAGCGTATGCCCGAGCGGAACTTCGGATAGGTTTCGCCGAAGTCGGCCCCAGTGGCCACATCCATGAAATGCAGCGAAGTTTCATCGCTGCCCGACACGCTCAGTTGGTACGCCAGCGTTTTGCCGTCGCGCGTGAAACTGGTTCCCGCGATATTGGTTTTCCCGCTCGGGTCGATCTTCATCGGATCGAGCAGCAGGCGCGCAGGCGCGCCGTAGTCCGGCACGTCCTTGATATAGAGCGACCAGCGTTCTTCATTCTCCGCCTTGCGCCAGCAGATATATTGATCGCCGTAGCGCGAGGGCATCGATTCGCGCGTGCCGTGCGGGATGGCGTCGAGCATGAACTTCAACGCCTGCGCCTCAACATTGGCGGCGGGCGCGACGAAGGCGGCCGCAGCCGCATCTTCCCGCTGCATCCATGCTGTTGTTTCGGGCGCGTGTATTTGCTCCATCCCGCGGAAGGGATCGGAGACTTCGACGCCGTGAAGATTCTCAACGAGACTGTTGTCGTAAGGCGCGTCGAACGCGCGGCGGGCCTGATCGGCGGAAACGGAAAATTTGAGCGATAGATCGCCCATGGCTGTCCTCCCCTGTTCATTTTTTTGTTCTTCGGCGCTGTTCCGGTTTCCCGGCCGCGCCGCTGCATTTTCAATGCTTATCTTTTTATCGCCCGCGCGAGCGGAGCGCGTCAAACGAATCGCCCCGATCGGTCATAAAAATCGGTGATGCACTGCGAGATAGTTTCCGGAATGTTGATTGGGGCCATGATTCCGGAAACTATAGCTTAACCACTCGTTAACCCGAATCGCCGAAGCTTTAGCCCTGCTGAAAATTGGGGTTCAAAACCAAACAAGAAAAGGAGAAGCGAATGACTCTGTCACTCGATCGTTATCGTCTGCTGGGACGCTCGGGCCTACGCGTATCGCCGCTGTGCCTGGGTACAATGACTTTCGGCACCGAATGGGGCTGGGGATCGGACGAGAAGGAATCGCGCAAGGTGTTCGACAAGTACGCCGATTACGGCGGCAACTTCATCGACACCGCCAACGCCTACACGAACGGCACGTCCGAGAAAATGCTCGGCACGTTCCTGAAGGGACGCCGCGACAGGTTCGTCGTCGCGACGAAATTCACCGCCAATATGCAGCCGGACGATCCGAACGCGGGCGGCAACCACCGCAAGAATATCCGCCGCAGCGTCGAGGATTCCCTGAAAAGGCTTCAGACGGACTACATCGACCTTTACTGGCTGCACGTGTGGGACAACCGCGCGCCTTGGGAAGAGGTGATGTCGACGCTCAATGACCTCGTCCGCGAAGGCAAGGTTAACTATATCGGCGTCTCCGACACGCCCGCCTGGCAGGTCGCCCGCGCCAACACGCTCGCGATCGAGCGCGGCTGGGAGCCTTTCACCGCGCTGCAGATCGAGTACTCGCTGATCCAGCGCACGGTCGAGCGCGACCTGATCCCGATGGCGCGCGAAATGGGCCTCGGCGTCACGCCGTGGTCGCCATTGGCCGGCGGCGTTCTGGCGGGCAAATACACCCGCAAGGACATCGGCGAGGATGCGAAGCACCACCAACCGAAAAACGCCAAGGGCGGCAAAAATCAGCCGCAACAGGTGAAGAAGGTCGCTGCCGACGACGAGATGCCGACCCGCAAGGGCTTCGCCATCGCGATGGGCAACCTCTCGCCGCGCGGGTTGGACATCACCGACGCCGTCAAAACGGTGGCCTCGGAGACCGGTCACACGCCGGCGCAGGTGGCCATACGCTGGCTGCTTGAGAAACCCGGCGTCGCCAGCCCAATCATCGGCGCACGCGACGTCAAGCAGCTCGAGGATAATCTCGGCGCGCTTGAGATCGACCTGACGCACGACCAGATCGCCTTCCTCGACCGCGCCAGCGCGATTGAGGTCGGCTTCCCGCACGACTTCCTGCAGCACGACATCGTGCGCCGGTTTGTCGACGGGGATACGGTCATCGCCTGTGGCCATCACGACGTGCACGACCGCGCACATGACCGCGATTTCCGCGAAGCGGCGGAATAACCGCGACCTCGACATTGAAGCCGCCCCGGAATATTCTCCGGGGCGGTTTTTGCGCGATCGCTAGAGTTTGTAGGTAAGTTTTCCGTTCACTTCAGTGACAAGACCGGCGGCGGCAAGCGCCTTGATGATGCGCTCGATTTCGGCTTCGGAAATCTTCTTCTGAAAAGCGCCGCCGATGTAGGCCGCCAGCGACGTCCGCCGCACAGGCAGGCGCCGTTTATCCAGCTTGCGCATCATCTCTGCCACGCGCTTTACGTTCCCGTCAGGCACCGCTTGCTTCACCGCACGGGGCGCGGCCGATTTTTTTGCCGCCTTCGCCTGAGGCGGTTGCATTCTCGGCGTAGAAGCCTTGGGTAGAGATGCCAGCTGGCCGATGCGTTCGCAGCGGAAACCCTGCCCGTTAAGATGTTTGACCAATGGATCGAAGCCCTTGTCCTTTGAAAGGATGATGTGGCGCGCCTTCGGGTATTCGAGCACGAAGCGGCCGAGATAGTGAGCTATGTGGAAGTCGAGCGCGTTACTTCCTTGCCCTTCCATCTGGATCCATTCGAGGCGTGGACCCAGCACCTGCGCCTGCCGCGCCAGAAGAGTGGGGACCTTCTTCTGCATCACGCCGACGAATACGCGCACTAACGCATCGGAAGGCAGCATAGACAAATCCACCTTCTGGACGTTCTCGTAATCGATAAGCAGGATCATTCCGATCATAACGTCAGATCATTGCATCTGAAACCAGTTTACCTTCGCCGGATCGAACATCCAGGTCACCTTGGTATCGTTCTGGATTATAAAGACATGGTCGCCGAACCGCGGTCCTACCGAGACGAAGCGGTAACGCGGATGGCCGTCATTGACGCACGGCGTGAGATTCGGCAATGGCAGATCCTGCCAGAACCACCGGCCTGTCGTCTGATTAAGCTCCAGAAGCTCGACGATGCCGCAAAAGCGGTCGAAGCGGAACACGTTATTTGTATCCGCGCCGCTGTCACGAATCTGATAGCGCCCCGTATTGTCAGTGGACAGGTCAAGCTCGGTGCGGGTGCCGACAAACTGCGCCCGCGCCATGTCAGGAGCCAATACTGCGAAAACCAGAAGTGCAACCAATATTTTCCGCATGTGATCTCCTTACGGTGTCGACGGCTTCGGCGTGACCGGTGGCGGCGCGACCCCGGGCGCCTGCTCGCGCTGCTGGTTCGGCTTCTGTACATCGCCGTTCGGGCGCAACGTGTCGCGAATCCATTTGATGTCGGCGTCGCTCCAGTGCTGTGCGGCGATGGGCGCGATTTTTTTGTCCTTCATCTTCGTGCCCTCGCCGGCGGCGAGATGTATGTGACCGGCGTCATTGAATACGTCGACCGATCCGTCCATCACGTAGACCCAGCATTCGCCATCCTTGATACCGCGCAGAATGTGCGTGCCGCGAATGCCGATGCTGCCGTAGTTCAGATTTAACTGAACGTCGGCGTTCTTGGCCTTGCCAAGGTCGCCGTCGATCAGTTCGAAAACCGTATCAAGAATGCCAAGGCGCACCTTGCCTGTGTCGGGTTTCGCCGGATCGTACACATATTCATCGATGACAAGCTTGCCCTTCGGCCCGAGCCCGATCTGCGCGCCGTCGGCGAAGGTGAGCGCGACGCGGCCGTCATCGCCGGTCTCGATGGTGTCGCCGACGAAGATCGGATAGTTGACCCCGAGCGGCACGGCTGTGGTCAGCCCTGCGTGACGGCCCGTGACCGTGCCACGGACATCATCGACGTTGGCCGCCATGAATGCCTGTTTGACGGGCTTCGCCGGAGCGGCCGATTTTGCGTGCGTTGCGGCGGGCTTCGTTGCTACCGTCTTTGATTTTGCTTTGTGGGCCGCGTGCGCCGCGCCGGGAAGGAGCGCCAGACACAAAGCGGCAATTAGAAGCTTACGCATATGGATTCCTTTCTTATGCCGCTTTGGCGCGGGCGGTGACGCCGTTCTTTTCCATGCGCGAAAGCGCTTCCTTCAGCCGCTCCTCCGGCACCGTTAGAGCGATCCGGAAGAAGCCTTCGCCCGCCGGACCGTAGCCGAGGCCCGGCGCGGTGACGATGCCGCACTTATCGAGCAGCAGCGTGCAGAAGGCGGAGCTGTTGGTGCCTTTGGGTACCGGCACCCATAGATAGAATGTCGCAACGCCGGGCGCGAAATTCCAGCCCATGCGCTGCAACCCTGCCACGACAATATCCCGGCGCTTTTGATAGACCGGGTTGACCTGCGCCGTCAGGTGGTCGGATTGTGCGAGCGCTGTGGCGGCCGCGCGCTGGATGGCCTTGAAAGCGCCGGAGTCGGTGTTGCTTTTGACGAGGCCGAGCGCCTTGAGCGCGTCCTTGTTGCCGACGGCGAAGCCCACGCGCCAGCCGGTCATGTTGTACATCTTGCTGAGCGAGAAGAACTCAATGCAGACATCCTTCGCGCCCGGCGCCGACAGGAAGCTCGGCGCGCGGTAGCCATCGAATGTCATTTCAGAATAGGCGTTGTCGTGACAGAGCAAGATGTCGTGCTGGCGACAGAAATCGAGCGCTTCCTTGATGAATTTCTCGTTCGCGATCGCGCCGGTCGGGTTGTTCGGGTAGTTGAGAAATAGCAGCTTCGCGCGCTTGGCGATATCCGCCGGGATCGATTTCAGATCCGGCAGGAAGTCCTTTTCGGGTTTCAATGGCAGCGTGTAGGGCTCGGCTCCGCACAGGACCGTGTAGTTGTTGTAGACCGGATAGGCTGGCGACGGGCAGATCACGACGTCACCGGGCTGCGCATAGGCGAGGATGATATGCGCAATGCCTTCCTTGGAGCCGATCAGGCCGAGCACTTCGGTGTCGGGATCGGCCGTAACGCCGAAGCGCGTTTTCATCCACTGCGCGCAGACGGCGCGGTATTCCTTCGTGCCGCTGTAGGGCGAGTAGTTATGCGTCGCTGGGTCAAGCACTTCCTTGCGCAGCGCCTCGACCACCGCCGGCGGCGTGGGAAGGTCCGGATCGCCGATGCCCAGATTGATGATGTCGACGCCCTTGGCCTTCGCCTCGTTGATCTTGCGGTCGAGTTCAGCGAACAGGTAGGGCGGCAGTTTGCTTAAGTTTGCGGACGGTTTGGGCATGGCGGTCACCTTTCGGTTTTATCGCCACACAATAATGTGTTGGCAGCCAATCTGCAACCAAGCGCGGCGTGGCTTATCGGGGGATTAGCCCGATATCCTTCAGGACTCCGGCGACCGGAGCGCGCCCCTCGGCCTTGAGCTTTTTCTCGAGAAGATAGGCCGCGACAGACTCACGCGTTCCGGGAATAATTTCAAATTCCTCTGGTTCCTTATATGAACCTTCAGTTCCCTTTAACGCTTCCTTTGCCGCCGGACCGTTTGTGAACACGCCCAAAGTGACGACGCCATTGTTGACATCAAAGGTTCCATAAACAGGATAATGAGCGACAAAAACCGGGGTGTGGAGGCTATCGCGCGTCTGATCGGGCATGGATTCCGGCTGCGCGTCGAAAGTTGCCGGGACGGAGGGACGGCTAATTTGCGCGCCGAAGTGGCTTGATAATCTGTCCTCGAGGTCCTTTCGGGTGGAACCCAGAGCCGAAAGCTCTGCGGCGGACAAATTCAGTGACCGGCGTATATCCCAGATTTTCGGCTCTACCTCATCGAACTGCTGCTTGGTGGCGCAAAGGATATGCGCCTCGCAGTCATATCCTTTAACCGGCCCCGTGGTTACCGCCATGGGTTCACCGTCGACATTCTTCACAACATAAACCAGCATTCCACCCTCCTTTGACGTAATGCGTTCTTAGCGAAGAACGGAATAAGAGTCAAGACATTATGTCATTACTTATAGTCGACTCGCATCAGGTAGAGCCCGTCGGCGGGCGCCGTGGGACCGCCCTTAGTCCGGTCCCGCGCCGCCAGCGCCTCGGCGACCTGTTGCGGCGGCCATTTGTTATCGCCCACCAGCGCCAGCGTCCCGGTGATGTTGCGCACCATGTGGTGCAGAAAGGAACGCGCCTCGACGTGGATCAGAACCTCGCGGCCGCCCTGCTCGTCATATTCTTTGGTCTCGATATCGAGCCGGTCGAGCGTGCGCTCGGGCGATTTGGCCTGACAGTCGGAGTCGCGGAAGGTCGAGAAGTCGTGAAAGCCGAGCAGGTGCCCGGCGCCTTCGCGCATCGCCGCGATGTCAAGCGGGCGCTTAATATGCCAGACACGCTTGTCGTCCAGCGCCGCGGGCGCGGCGCGGTTGAGAATACGATAGGTATAGAGCTTGTTGGTCGCGGAAAAGCGGGCGTGGAATTCCGCCGGCACAACTTCGGCGGACAATACCGCTACCGCCTTCGGCCGCAAGTGGGCATTGAGCGCCTTGGCGAGATCGTCGCCGCTTAATGGCCGGTTGCCGTAGTCGAGATCGACATGCGCCACCTGCCCCCGCGCATGCACGCCCGCATCGGTCCGGCCCGCCACTACCAGCACCACGCGCTTCTGGCAAAAACCGAAGAAGGCGTCCTCGATCGCCTGCTGGACGGAAGGCACGCCCTCCTCCTGCCGCTGCCAGCCGGAGAAACCGGTGCCGTCGTACTCGATAGTGAGCTTCCAGCGCGCCATCAGGTATACGGATTCTTACTGGCGCGGACCACAAGCCGCACCGCCACGCCCGGCAGGTCGAATTCGTCGCGCAGGTTATTGATGAGGTAGCGCTTGTATTCTTCGGGCAGATCGGCAGGCCGCGAGACCCAGACGGCAAATGTGGGCGGCCGCGTCTTGATCTGGGTGATGTATTTCACGCGATTGGGCCGTCCCTGCGCCGCCGGCGCCGGATGGCGGGATTCGGTATAGGCCAGCCAGCGGTTGAGCGGCGCGGTGGCGATGCGCGCGTTCCACTTATTATATATGTGCAGGACTTCCTGCATCAGCCGGTCGGTGTTCTCGCCTTTCAGCGCCGAAAGCGTCACTACCGGCACGCCCGCCAGCTGCGCCAGCGACAGCGAGAGACGATCGTCGAGATCGGCCAGCGCGCGCTTCTTGTCCTTGACGCTGTCCCATTTGTTGACGGCGACCACCAGCGCGCGGCCTTCCTCGGCAACGTGCTGAGCGATCGTCAGGTCCTGCTTCTCAAGCGGGTTGTTGGCGTCGAGCACCAGCACGACGACCTGCGCCAGGCGGATGGCACGCAGCGTATCGTCGGTCGCCATTTTTTCGATTGGATCGATGACTCGCGCCTTCTTCCGAAGTCCCGCCGTATCGACCAGCCGGAAGCCCTGCCCTTCATAAGTCCAGCGCACGGCGATAGCGTCGCGCGTCGTGCCGGCTTCGGGTCCGGTCATCACCCGTTCCTCGCCGATCAGGGCATTGAGCAGCGTCGACTTGCCGACGTTGGGGCGGCCGACGATGGCCAGCTTAACGGGGTTCTCGCCGGAAATGACATCGGCGAATTCGTAATCCGCCTGTCCCTCCAGCGCATCGATATCCTCGGGCTCGCCGAACTCCCCGGTCTCATCCTCGCCCTCTTCGACCTGCTCGGGCGGAAGGTGGGGCTTGAGCATGTCATAAAGGTCGTGCAGACCCTCGCCATGCTCGGCCGACAGTGGCACCGGGTCACCGAGACCGAGACCATAGGCTTCCGCCAGCGCAGCCTGCGACGCCTTGTCGCTTTCGCACTTATTGACACCGAGGATGACCGGAACCTTCTGCTTGCGCAGCCAGCGCGCGAAATGCTCGTCCATCGGCGTGATGCCCGCGCGCCCGTCGACGAGGAACAGCACGACGTCGGCCTGTTTCAGCGCGCTTTCGGTCTGCTTGCGCATCCGGCCTTCCATGCTGTCATCGAAGCTTTCCTCGAGTCCGGCGGTATCAAGCAGGCGCAGCGGATGTCCGAGCAGGTTGCCTTCGGCCTCGCGCCAGTCGCGCGTCACGCCGGGCCGGTCGTCGACGATGGCGAGCTTCTTCCCCGCGAGGCGGTTGAACAGGGTGGACTTGCCGACGTTCGGGCGCCCGACGATGGCGAGCGTAAACATGTTACTGGAACGCCATCAGGGTGCCGTCGTCGGCGAGCAGGTAAAGCACGCCGCCTGCGACGACCGGGTCGATGGTGACGGATTTGCCGAGGCTGGTCGTCCTGATGACTTTGCCATTCACAGGGTCGACTTCAACCAGGTCGCCTCTGGTTCCCGCGACCAGCAGGCGTCCACCGGCCAAAATCGGCGACGTCCAGTAGAGCGGGTCCTTATGCGAGCCCTTGCGGAAGCGCTCCAGCGGGCGCACCCAGCTGATGGTGCCGTCATCACGCCCGAGGCTGACCAGTTCGTTGTCGGTCGAGACGACGAAAACATGATTGCCCGCGAGCCAGGGCGAGACGGCGCTGCCGATCTCACGCTGCCAGAGACGGCTGCCGGTACGTTCCTCCAGTGCTATGAAGCGGCCGGCGAAGCTGACGGCAAAGACCTGTCCCTTGTCGAGCACCGGCAAGCCACGGATGGACGAAAGACCGGTCAGGCCGCCGGACAGGCCGGTCGAGGCGAGGTTCTCGGACCACGCGATGGTGCCGTTTTCCGCGCGCAGCGCAAATATCTCACCGGACGAAAAGGCCGGGATGACGACATCGGTGCTCGCAGCCGGGCTGGCGGCGCCGACAAGGCCGGCGGTTTCGGTCACGCCCGCGAAGTCCCACAGGATCGATCCGTCCGCCGTTGAGAGCGTGTAGAGATGGTTATCAAGCGTCGCGATGAACAGGCGGTCGTTGACGACCGTGGGCGCCGCGCGCGACGGGGATGGAACGTTCACGCGCCAGACGATCTTGCCGTCTTCAGGAGAGACCGCCATGACGCCGGTTCCGCCGTTGGTCGCGTATATCTTGCCGTCGGAGAAGGCGATGCCGCCCCCGATCACCTGCTCGCGCTTTTTCTCAGGGCCGATGTGGGTCTGCCACAGGCGCTTGCCGTCGCTGATCGAAAAGGCGCTCAATACGTCCTCGGTATCGACCGTGAAGATGCGGCCTTCGACGACGATCGGCTGCGCCGTCAGCGGCAGCGTATCGGAAGCCCCGGCGCCGATGTCGACCGACCACATTTTTTTCAGCGGCGCCTCGTTCAATGCCAGATGCTGCATGGCATGGTTCGGATAACCACCCGCCTGCGGCCAGAAGTCGTTGCGCCATGAGGGCGGCGCGACGAAGCCTTCGGCGTTCAGAACGGGATTGTCCGGCTCGATGTGTTTTTGCAGGTCGAGGACCGAAATTCTCTCGCCCGGCAACGGTTTTTTATTGTCGCTGTTGAAGCCGGAGCACGCTCCGAGCACCACGACGCAAACCAGCGCCAGTCCATGCCGAAGGAATTGTGATTTCATCGTTTCGGCTCCTTGCCGCCCTGCGCCGCGTAGACACGATCGAGCATGTCGGCCTGGCTGACGATCGCGGCCGGCTGATGGACGTCGGTACGGACGGGCCAGAGAAATTCACGAGCCTTGGTGTAATCGCCGAGATCGTGCGCGGCGATCAGCGCCGCCTGAACGCGGGCATAGCCGCGCCACGGGTTGTTTTGATCGAAAAGCGGCTGCAGTCGTGCGATCAACGCGCTGCCGTTTGCCGCCTTGTCATTTCCGACCGGCCATGCGACAGGGGTTGAAATTTTGCTGTTCGACGACCAGGCCGTCCTGATCTCGAGCAGCAGGGCGAGGCTGCGGAATGGCTCCGGCACGCCTCTGTCATTTGCGGCGCGTTCATAAGCCGCGACGGCGTCGGCGCTTTTGCCGTTTTCAACCAGCGTCCCGGCTTCGGTCAGCATCGCGACCGCGCGCGGTCCGCCGCGCAGGCCGGTAGCGACTGATTTCAGAGACGCAGCCGGATCCGCAGCCTCCGTCGCATCGACGACAGCCGCCGTCTGCGTCGTATTCACGCGAACCTCGTGATTGTGCCAGACCGACCGAACGCCCGTGAACAACACGGCCAGGATGCAGCCGGTGATGATGTACGGCCCGTACTCTTTCCACATCTCGTGGATTCTCTCCTGACGGAGGGATTCCTCGACTTCGTGGATCAGTTCATTCGTGTTGGTGGCCGGCTGCCGGTCCATTTTCCCTCTCTGCGGGTTGGGCGCCATCTTAGCCAAATTTGCCTCCATTGCCAGTCATTCCGGCGACTCCTATTTCCATTTAATCGAGCAGCCGATGCTGGGATACTGCATCTTCGGCCCCTCGCCAGTTTGCGCGATTTGCAGCATCGCATCGCGCAGTTCGCGTCTCGTCATCACGCTGGGCTCGTCCTTGCCAGCGCTGTCGATCCGGCCACGATAGCGCAACTGTCCGCGATTGTTGAATCCGAACAGATCGGGCGTACATACCGCGCCGTATGTGCGTGCGGTCGTCTGCAGCTCGTCGATCAAATAAGGAAACGTGAAACGGTGTTCCTTGGCGAAAAGTTTCATGTTCTCGAATGAGTCTTCCGGATACATCTTGGTGTCATTGGGCATAATCGCGACGCATCCGATTCCGGCCTTTTGCAGAACCCCGCAATCCTCGACGAGCCGGTCGATTACGGCCAGTACGTACGGGCAGTGGTTGCAAATAAACATGACCAGCAACCCTTTGGGACCCCAGCATTTTTTCGCAGTGTACGTCTTGCCGTCCGTGCCGATCAGCATGAAATCAGCGACTTTGAAGTTCGAATCGAAATTTGACGCTTCGACGGCCATAGACGGTTCCTAACCTGCTTTTCGCACCCTTATATAGACCAGCCCGCTTGTTTTTCAAAGACTTAACATTATGGTATAATATCAGGATGACATTTACCGTCATAGACAACCCGGAAATTCAGCAATTCAGGAAACGATCCGGCTTCACCAACTCCCAGTTCAAGCGGCTGGCCGGACTTTTCAGCCGTGGCGCATCGATCAAGGTGCTATACGATATCGCCGTCGACGTCGACTTCGAGGCCGGGACCTGTAGTTTTACCTATTACCGCTCGAACACATACAAGCCGTGGATGCAATTCGTCATCCGCCGCGTCGGCCCGCACACGGACATGTATGAACTTTATCAGGAAGGCCGTGGCCGCATCGCGCGCAGCGGCCTGTTCGACCGCACATTCGGAAAGCTCGAAGCCGAGGTCGCGGCGCTGATGGAAAATCACCAGCAGTAACAATCCTTCGCCGCTATTTGTGGCAAAAAAAAATTCCATCCATTAGTATGATTCCCGTATCCGGCACTAAGACTGGAACGAACAGGGAAAATGAGTAAACCTTCTTCTTCTGCAAAAAGAAGGAAGATGCTGAATCGCGTTAAAGAACGTCCATTGCCGGACGAGGGCATTGCGCGCCTCGTCGTCGACGAAGACG
>DATJGZ010000284.1:0-26322 GCA_035494535.1 Patescibacteria group bacterium
TTCGGCTTTTTGGTTGAACGGATCGATGCGCTTTTGAGTCCCATGGAGTTGAGCGCCCGCACGCCGTCGATGCCGGCCAGCGCGCCGGAGGGAACGATGATTCGGCCACGGCTCTCCTCGGCCCATTCTTTGATTTCCGGAAAACGGAGCAGAGCGGCGCCGCTGATCATGACCAATGTCTTGCCGCGCGACAGGACTTCCTTTGCCAGTGCCGGCACGGCATCGGGCGGCAGGGCCTCGATCACGACGTCGGTCTTTTCAGCTAGCTCGGCGAAAGAGAGATTGGGGACGTCGAAGGGCAAATCCTTGCGGATATCCGATACCGCGGCCAGCGACATTCCATAAATATCATTGTTTTTCAAAGCGTTACATACAACCGTGCCGATTGCGCCGACTCCTGCCATACCTGCTCTGACCGTCATCTCATCCTCTTAAATTTCTGGTCTGGGGATAATACATGATATATTGTTACCCGGTTTGGTATTATAGAAAACAGGAACCATGCAGGCTCAGAAGCTGACATACACCGATGAAGTCGCCGCGTCCACCGCGCCTTTTTACTCGCGGGTCGCGAAGTTCTACCCCGAAGCGCAGTGGCGCGCGCTTGCCCCGTATGTCCACGAAATCAACCGTCTGAAGCGCGAGAAGAACGCGGTCATTCTGGCGCATAATTACATGACGCCGGATATCTTCCACTGCGTGGCCGACGTGGTCGGTGATTCGCTGGCGCTGGCGCGCGAGGCGGCGAAGTCGAAAGCCGATATCATCGTGCAGGCGGGCGTACACTTCATGGCCGAGACGGCGAAGGTGCTGAACCCAGACAAGGTCGTCCTGATGCCCGACATGCGCGCAGGCTGCTCGCTCGCGGAATCAATTACGGCAGAAGATGTACGGAACCTGCGCCAGAAATATCCCGGCGTTCCGATCATTACGTATGTCAACACCTCGGCCGAGGTAAAAGCCGAGAGCGACGTCTGCTGCACCTCCGGCAACGCGGTCAAGATCGTCGAAGGGCTCGACGTTCCCGAAGTCGTGATGATCCCGGACCAGTATCTCGCCGCTTATACCGCTGCGCGGACCAAGGTGAAGGTCCATACATGGCAGGGCGCCTGCGAGGTGCATGAGCGTTTTAAGGCGACCGACGTGAAAAGATTCAAGACATTGGGAAGCAATGTTGTGGTACTGGCGCATCCCGAATGTCCGCCGGAGGTCATCGAGGCCGCCGACTATACCGGCTCGACCCAGCAGATGATCCAGTATGTCGAGAAGCAGAAGCCGCAGAAGGTCGTGATGATCACCGAATGCTCGATGAGCGATAACGTATCCTCGGCACATCCGGACATTGAATTTTTGTCGGGCTGCCGCATGTGCCCGCACATGAAGCGCATCTCGCTGCCCAAAATTTTACACTCTCTGCAAACCATGACCACCCCGATCGAGATCGACCCGGCCATTGCAGGACGCGCCCGCAAGGCGGTCGAGAAAATGCTCGAGCTCAGCGCCTGATGCCCGTCACATTGACATTGGATGCGGTCGAGCCGCTGCTACGGCGTGCGCTGGACGAAGATCTGGACAAGGCCGGCGATATCACCAGCAATGCCATTATTCCCGATTCGGCCCATGCCCGCGCGGTGATGCGCGCCCGCAAGCCCGGCGTGTTGGCGGGCGTTGAGGGTGCGGCGCGTGTATTCACCATGCTCGACGCGCAGGCCAAGATTTCGATTGTCGCGAAGGACGGCAATTTACTAAAAGCCGGTCAGGATATCTTGAGTGTCGACGGCAATGCACGGGCGGTACTGGCCGCCGAGCGTACAGCGCTCAATTATATCGGCCATCTGTCGGGCATCGCGACCGAGACGCGCAAAATGGTCGATCTGGTCCGGGGCACGAAGGCGCATGTCTGCTGCACGCGCAAGACTAACCTGGGCCTTCGCCTGCCGGAAAAACACGCGGTGCGCATGGGCGGCGGCGATAATCATCGCACGGGCCTGTTCGATGCCATCCTGATCAAAGACAACCATATCGCGGTGGCGGGCGGCATAAGGCCCGCGGTCGAGAAGGCACTGGCGGCACGCAAACCGGGCGTGCGGCTGGAGGTCGAGGTCGATTCGATCGATCAGCTCAAGAAAATTCTGGACCTGCCGGTTGACGCGGTTCTGCTCGACAACATGACGCCGGATAAGATGCGCGCCTGCGTCGATCTAGTGGGCGGCAAGTTCACACTGGAGGCGTCGGGCGGCATCACGGCGGCAAATATCCGCGCCGTGGCCGAATCGGGTGTCGATATCATCTCGCTCGGCTGGTTGACGCACAGCGCGCCGGCACTGGATATAGGGCTGGATATCGATATCTAGACGGGGCCAAGTCCCGGGAATTGCGGCTTGGGCCGATCGCCCGAGACGACAAGGCCGTAGACGTCGCGAAGATGCTCCCACGCGTAATCCGAGATCGCCTGGTCGGCGGGATCGGAAAAGGAAACTCCTCTTTTAATTTCATCGCGAAAATTCGTCGAGCGGCCGGGTATCAATTCATTATTCATCACGTACCAGCCGCCTTTTTCCAGAGCCTCGGCGGCGCTGTCGCGGCGCAGATGGGCATAGGTGCGTTTAAACTCCTCCTCCTTCGCGACATCCTCCGGCTTGCTTTCGCGCCGCAGAACGACGAACGTAAAATTCTCAAGCAGTTCGTCGTGCCTGTGCCACTGCATCAAACTCGCGAAATTGTCCGTGCCCATGACCCAGACCAGCTTGTCGTCCGGGAATTTGTCCTTGAGCGCCATCAGCACGTCGTAGGTAAAGTGTGAATTTGTCACTTCTTCTTCGGCCAGCAGCTCGAAATTGTATTCCGGGTGGAAAGACAGGCGTATTTTGGCCATCTCCCGTCGATCCGCGACCGGCGCCTTGCCGTGCTGGTCCCGGAGGGGGTTCTGGGAGAGAAGAAGAATGGTCCGGTCGGCCTGGACTTCCTGACTGCCTTCGTAGGCACTGCGAAGATGCCCGTCGGTTAGGGGGTCGTAGGAGCCACCCTGAATGCAGATGATAGCCATCCAATCCTCATAATTTTATGGAATATGTCAAAAGGTCAGCTAATTTGCAATAAAAACAAAAAGTTTGACATATTAATTGATTCCAGCCTAAGGTGCCGGGGTCAAATACGGGGATTTCATGAGCGCCGACAAGCAGTTCTCCATCACGCTGACCCAAGCTTCGCTGAACCAGACGGCGATGGATGCCCCGCGGAACATCAAAAATATTTACGAGTCCATCGACGAGGCCGCGGCGCGGGGTGCAGATGAACTGGACCTCGGAGAATTGACTCTGTTCGGCTACGGGTGCGGCGACGACTTTCAGAAGACGGACAATCAGAAAACTTTTCGGCTACTGAATGACATTGCGACATACGCTTATCTCAAGGATCCGAACCTCGTCATTAAGATCGGCTTCCAGTGGCGTTTGGCTCTACGCGACGTCCCGGAGCTCGAACGGGCCTTCATGGACGCCGACGCGGGCGCCGAAATTCTGAACAATCCGCTGTTCAATGGCGAGGAGCTGCCGTTCAATGTCGAGGGCACGCTCGCCCACGGCCAGGTCAAGGGCATGACGGCCAAGATGTACCTTTTCAACTATGAGCGCGGGTACGAGAAACGCAACCTGGCGGCATGGAGTATGCTGATGGCCAAACTGGCCGGCGGCACGCACGGCACTATCTATGCGCCGCTCCCGGATGGCCGCCGCATTCCATTCGGGCGCCCCATTTATCAGTATGTTGATGAAGACGGTCCTGATGTCGAAACGCCTGAGGATCTTGCCGAGTACCGTAAAAATCTGAACGAAGATTCGCGCCGGATCAATGGGGCCGATCAGGTTTGCGAAGATCACTGGAAGGGTACAAGGCACGATACGATAAAGCACACACCGGGAACTTTTCAAAGGCTCGGGATTACGCCGAATATCGTGCGATATATCGGCACATCCCAGGGCCTGATGGTAACGGTCGCGGAAGCAAGTCCGACAGCGAGCCTCAAGATCGATACGCATGTCGATCTTGCCAAGGAAAATTCTGAAGGCGGAGTCACGATCGTCAAAACCGAAAACGTCGGAACCGACGACGCCACTTTTGCGCAGGGCGGGCATAAGATGATCTCGCAAGACGGCGAACTCGTCGCCTTCAGTGACCGCTTCAATATGGCGCGCGTATCCACGATGACGTCGACGATTCGTATGACCAGCGCGCCGGCCGAGACGGCCAACCGTGCGCACATCATCATCAAGCACCACTTCCGCAATGCCGCAAAACCGCCCGAAGCGCACATGGCGTACGAAGCGACGCAGCATAAATGGGATGACCCGGCGAATCCCGGCCGCCCGTATGAGGAAGCGGTGCGCATGACGGCTCTTTGGCTCTTCGACTACATGCGGAAGTCGAAGATCCAGGGTATCGCGGAGGCGCAGTCGGGCGGCGCCGACTCATGCTTTAACTCGGCCATGGTGCGCGTGATGGTCGAGCTGGCAATGAAGGAGCTCGGCGTCGAAGGTTTCCTGCGCGAGATGAAGCATTTGCCATACGCCGACAAAATCCGCGAGGCTAACCGGGTCGGCGGCATGGATGCGGCGATCAAGGCCTGCATGAAGGACATGCTGACCTCGGTCTACATGGGCACCAATAACAGCGGGTTCGAGACTTTCAACGCCGCAAAGACGCTGATCGAGGGTGGGACCGACAGTGACGGCGCGCTGATCGAGGGCATTGGCGGCAAGTTCGAGCATCGCAACGTGCAAGACCTGCTTGATTTCTACGCCGTCAATATGGCGGTCGAGAATACGACAAAAATCCGCGGTCCGGGCACGCTGGCGCAGAATGTAATCAATCTGGCGCGGGAGGCAGAGGCGCTTCTGGAAGCCGATCTTGGTGCGTTGCCGCCTGACGAACGCGTGCGCAAAGTCGCAGATTTCAAGGCGCGACTCGAAACCGCCGCCGGCGATGTTACAGCACCGGGCTGGAGCCGCAAGCAGGAGATGACGGCGGCCGTCGCCGGTTATCTCAACCAGCGGCCGCTCAAAAAGGATGCGACCGAGGACGAGAAGAGGGCGCATCTGGAGAAGCTTGATCGGCAAAAGGACGAACTGCGCGCGCGATTCCCGGAGCTGACCGGCCGCCTCGTTTCCGCTGCCGACCCGCGCGACGCTGTTGCGTACGAGAACATACAGGCCCGGGCGCGGCAGGTCCTGATCATGCTGATTGCGAACGACGAGAACAAGATGTCGATCGCGAACCCTAACCTGAACGAAGCCTACAATGCCTACGCTACGTTCGGCGGCGACCTGCACGCCGGCACGGTGAACCTGAACGGCTTCGCCTTCAAGGATTTCGAGCTCAAGTTGATGAAGCACATGTATGAAACAGGTCTCGTCGGCGCCATAGGCCCGATGCGCAGCATCGGGCTGACGCTCAAGAACAAGCCTACGGCGGAACTTCAGATGCGTGACGAACAAGGCAAGTTGGTGCAGAGCGACGAGGATTCGCTGCAGCGCACGTTCGAGCAGATGAGCACGCAGTCGATATTGATGAATCATAAAAAGGTGCAGACGCCGGACGGTCTGCGTCTCATGAATGCCAGCGAGATCTTTGAGAGCTGCAAGACCATCGACTGCTTCAATGGAATCGATGAAAACCAGCTCTACAACATGCTCAAGATTCACTACAAGACATGGAGCTGGGCGCAGCACAAAATTCACGCGTCACCATTGGGCCCCACCTTCGGCTTCAATGTCGACCACCAAGTTTCGCGCCGGACGCCGAACCTAAGCGGCTGGGCGAAGGATGAACTGGCGACACTAGGCATACAGCTCATGCGCAAATGGCAGGACGACGAAGGCATCGTCCTTGCGGGACTCAGTTCACCGCTGGCGCTCATGCGGGCCGAAGAAGACGAGAATTTCATCGAGACGTATGAGAGCGAGGTGCGCAACCGCAACAAGGCCAGCAAGAAAGAATTCGACCTGCATGGTCTCTATGAGCGGGTCAAGGAGCAGGGCTGGGATGATATTTTCAAGCCGTTGCCGGCTGGCAATCCCTTAATGCAAATTTATAACTTCCGGCAACCGGTCCCGGGTTTGATGTAACAGACGGATGCCGCGTCCGGCCGGACTATGCTATAATGGGCCATCGAGGAAAATATGCCGTTCAAGATCGACCATTATCCGGATTCCCTGAAGGCGCTTAATGCGCAGATCAGCGCCGCCCGAGCGGCATTCCCCAATACACGGGCGACCAGAATCGCGCAAATCCTGACCGAGGGCGGGATGCGGCTCGACCTCGAGCGTGCACACAACCTCGGCATCGTCGAGGCATATCGGAAGGCGGGCGTCGTGCGGAACCCGGACGATCCAATGGAATACGATTCGCCCAATACTGGCGGCGGCGCGGCGTCGGACGATCCGGCGCATCCCCTACCTGACGGCGAGCAGTGGAATGAAGGCCGCCGAAAAACTCTGACAGGCGTTTCATATGAGCTGGACGAAAAAGGCCGGCCTATTAATCCCTATATGAATACGGGTTTGCGCGGCCGGGGCATGATGTGGCTTTACGGTCCCAACCACTGCGTCGACAATGGGGTTTTACAAATTTCGCCGGATGAAAACGGAACGCCGACGCTTTATATCGTCGGCATCCGGCGCAAAGACGATCCGCAGCAGCGTCCCGCCATGTCAGGAGGGTTCGCCAAATTCAGAAAGACACCAGATGGGGGGTATGTCCTCGACGAGGACGCGATACTGGAAACCCGTCTCGAGGAATTTTTTGAGGAGATGATTAGCGATTCGGTGCCGCTGCTGCCAGAGTATGAAGCGCGGATAGAAAAGGAATACGCTGACGCGATTGCCCGGACAACGGCGCGACCGGGCACCGTACTGACCGAAGAGCACAAGGAAGAAATCAAGGAGCAGGTCGTAACCGCCCTGAAGCTGCAGCAGGTGCGCGACCTTGATCCCGGTTTCCTCGACCGGCTACGCGAATTTTTGTCGCATGGCCGCGAGTGCTTCGCCGGTCCTGTAATATCGACCGGCCGCGCTACCAACAACAGCTGGATTGAATCAAGGCAAAACTGGGTGTTGCTGGAACATGACCGGTGGCGCGGAATTGTCGGCAATGGCCGGTTCAATTACCAGCTCTCGGGTGGCGATGACTCGGCCGGCGTGCATCACTTTCCAGTGACGCCGGAGACGATCAGGACAGCGCTGCCCAGCCATGGACCGATGATGACGTTTATGCTGGCTTCGTTCCTGCTCGACCGGCAGGAAAAGGGGATCGAGTTGCATCCCAACATCATGCGCCAGCTTGAAGATCTTGCCGATTTCTACAGTCCAGCGCCGGGCGCACAGCCGTCGGGACCGGCGCCGCGCTAGGCTTTTTGTTCCCAGCCGCCTTTGTCGTTCTGCTGCCAGTACGTGACCGCGAAACCTTGTTCGCCATAGGTTTTCCAGCGCTGCCGCGCGGCGGCGACGGCATTTTCGTCCATGCCGTCGAACATCTCGCAGCAGAGGGCGAACGAAGAAGCCTGCGTGTTCTCAGCGCCGCCGGTCAGGATCAAAACGTCGGCGCCGTTCGGATTCTCATCGATGGTTGTCAGCCACACCGGCTGGTCGGCGGGGAAGCTATCGCCCTTCATGCCATGGGGCAAAAAGCTGTCTGGCCGCCACGTCCAAAGATAATCGTTCAGCCGCTCGGCAGATGCCACATCCTGTGTCTTGACCACAGCACGGCGGCCCTGCGAGACGACCTTGGTCAGAATTTCAGGCAGCGCCTGTTCCAGCGTGCGGGTACGCAAGTGATAGAAGCGAATCTCTGTCATGCGGCCATGATAAAAGGAAAAGGCCGCGCTGGTAAAGGCGCGGCCTTTTTAAATCGATTGCTGTTAGCACATCGGCCCATTAAATGGGGGCGGGGTCGGCCTATTGCTCGGGTCTGGCGCGCCGAGCTGGAAGTGGCGCTTGAACATTTCCACCATCAGGCGCACACCCCAGCCTTTGGAAATCTTGTCATCGGGGATGCCGGGTCCCGCCATGTCGATATGGACCCATGGAACCTTGTCCTTGCCGTTTTCGTCCTTTTCGATGAAGAAATGCAGGAACTCGGCAGCGGTCGACGACCCCGCACCGGAACCGAGGTTGGTCAAATCCGCGATAGAACTGCGGCGCATCACGGCGGCATAATCCTCGCCCAGCGGCATCGGCCATGCCAGTTCATTGACCGCCCGGCCGGCGCGATTGAACTTTTCGGCCAAGGTCAGGCCTTGATCGAGGCTGAAGCCCGGCAGGCTCTCGTCGTTCGAAAATACGGCAGCACGCTTGTTTCCCAAAGCCACCACCTGCGCCCCGGTCAGGGTCGCGGCGTCGACAATCGCGCTCAGTTTGACCGGCTTGAAGTCGGCCATTTTCGGCACGACGGCGAGTTTTTCCTGATGCTGAAGGAGGGTGAGCAGTTCCATCAGCACAAGGCGACCTTCCGCGTCGGTATTGTCGTCGGTCACCGTCTTGCCGGAGCCGGTCTTGATGACGTCGCCCGGCGTGGTCGAGGCACCGTCGGGCATGTTTTTTGTCAGGCCCACAATGCCGAGGATACGGATCGGCATTTTTGTGGAGGCCGCTGCATAGATGGAGCCAACCATAACGCCCGAGCCGCCCATATCCATCTTCATATCGCCCATGTTCGCTGACGGTTTAATGGAAATGCCCCCGGTATCGAAGGTCACTCCTTTGCCGGCGAGGCCCAGTGCCTCCGGCTGCTGTCCGTTCGTGCCGTCATATTCCATCAGCACAACACGAGCCGGGATGTTAGCTCCGGCCGAAACCGCTAGCACGCCCGCCATTTGGAGAGCCTCGAGATCGTCCTTCTCCAGCACCCACACTTTGACGCCGAGCGACTCAAGCTCGTCTTTTATAATTTCGGAATAGCTTTTCGGATGCAGAATGTTACTGGGCTCGTTCGTTACGTCGGCGGCTAGGAATTGTCCGCGTGTCACGGCCGCGAGCGGCGCATATGCATTTTCTGCGGCGGCGGCGTTGACCACCTGTACGTTAAGCGTATCGATTTTCGCTTTGTCCGATGCCGGATTGGGCATGGTTTTGTATTTGGTGAAGGCGTAGGAAGCCGTAATCACCGCGTCGGCGATTTGGGCTGAAACGCTATCGACAATGCCCTGTGGAAGATAGCGGCCATCAATTTGAAGATTTTGCGGCGCGTCGTTAGGCAGGCTTTTGAATATGGATTCGCCCACCTTGGCGGCAACGAGCGGACCGAAATCAGCCTGCTTGCCGAGCCCGAGGAGGTAGACCTGCGTTTGGTCGAACGGGTGCGATATCGGCTGTAGCTGGCCGGTCTTGCCGTTGAATTTTGTGCTCTGGCGTGCGCCTTGGGTCTTCACATTATCCGGCTGGTCCTCGAAAACTGGAATAATGACGCGCGGCGACGGGGTCCCAATATGTTCCTGAAATGAAACGCTCGCGGTTTTCATCGATAACTCCCTGCTGTTCGTAGTTTTTTATTTTATGCGGAGAGTCGTAGCATGCCGGTTTCTCGAACGCCATATGCAACGCAGCAATCAGCCCTGTTCGTCAGGATACGAATGTGCGCAGCCATTAGGATCGGTAACCTCGGTCCGGCCGTCGGCTTCCGTCAAATACTGCGGTCCGACCGGCACTTTGCCGTGCCCCCCCGGGATGTCGAGCATATAGACCGGCTGGCACAGGCCGGACATTTTGCCGCGCAACGCGCGCACCAAACTCTGCCCTTGTTTCAAGGGCAGGCGGAAATGGCTGGTTCCGGGCGCGAGGTCCGGATGGTGCAGGTAATACGGCTTGACCCGCAGGGCGACAAGCCGACGAAACAGGCCCTCAAGCGCTTGCGGATTGTCGTTTACTCCACGCAGCAGGACGCTTTGCGAAAGCAGGACGCAGTCGGCGCGGCGCAGGCGCGTAAAGGCGGCTTCGGCCTCCGGCGTGATTTCCTGCGCGTGATTGACGTGAATGGCGACATACATGGCTTTTCTTGTCTGTAGCGCCGCGCAGAGCTCGTCGGTGATGCGTCCGGGATCGGCAACCGGCAGGCGCGAATGGATGCGGATGACCTGAACGTGCGGAATTGCTTCCAGTTGATCAAAAATAGCTTTCAGCCGACGCGGGCTCAGGATCAGCGGATCGCCGCCGCTCAGGATGACTTCGTAAATGTTTGCGTCATTGCGGATGTAATCGAGGGCCTTCTCGAGCTCTGCCGCGCTCATCGTCTTTTTGCCGGGTCCCACCGCTTCGCGGCGGAAGCAGAAACGGCAATAGACCGCGCAGGTATGGACCGGCATCAGCAGCACGCGGTCGGGGTATCGATGCACGATGCCGGGGACAGGGGAATGAGCGCTGTCGCCGATCGGATCGGCGATTTCCTCCGGCTGTGTCACCAGCTCTTTCGCCTGCGGCAGATACTGCAACCCGACGGGGTCGTCGGCGCTTTTGATCGCGCCTAAGACGGCGTCCGTCACGCTCACTGCATAGCGCTCGGCGACTTTTTTAAGGGCCGGAAGATTGTCCTGTTCCGAATAATAGTCTTGCAGATGATCGACTGATTTACGCGAACTCATAACTGGTTACTCGTAGTGGTCGGCGACCAGCCTGTCCAGCAATTGCACGCCGTATCCGGGCGCGGGCTTGGGTGACGTCGGTTTATCGGCCTTAGTCCACGCCACACCCGCGATGTCTAGATGCGCCCACGGGCGGTTGTCGTCGATAAAGCGTTCCAGAAAGCCGGCGGCGGTGCATGAACCGGCGTCGCGGCCGGTTGTCGATGTGTTGCGAATATCCGCCACGGCACTGTCCATTGCCTTGCGGTAGGCCTCATCCAGCGGCATGCGCCAGAGCTTTTCGCCGGTTGCCTTACTGGCTTTTTGCAAATTATCCCATAGACGGTCGTCATTGACGAAGGCGCCGGCGTACTCAGCGCCCAGTGCCACGACGATGGCTCCCGTCAGCGTGGCAAGATCGACAATCAGGCGCGGGTTGTATTCGCGCTGCACATAGGTGAGCGTATCGCACAGGACAAGACGGCCTTCGGCATCGGTGTTCAGGTTCTCGACATACTGGCCTGAGAGGGTGCGAACGATGTCGCTCGGGCGCGCCGCGTGCCCGCCCGGCATATTTTCGGCCAGGCCGACAATGCCCACGACATTCACCTTCGCTTTGCGCAACGCCAGCGTCTTCATCAGGCCGACTACGGCGGCCGAGCCGCACATGTCGAACTTCATATCTTCCATGCCGGCCGAGGGTTTGATCGAAATACCACCGGTGTCGAAGGTCACGCCCTTGCCGACGAAGGCGAGGGGCCCTTTGCCGCCCTTTTTTCCGCCGTTCCAGCGCATGACAACCGTGCACGGCGGGCGGGCAGAGCCCTGTCCCACCATCAGGTGGGCGTTTGAGCCTAGCTTGGTGAGTTGTTTGACGTCGATAATATCGACCTTCACGCCCAGAGGCGCCAGTTCCTTTTTGATGATACGCGCGTAGCTCTCCGGGTAGAGAACGTTCGGCGGTTCGTTTGCGAGATCGCGCGCGAAGAACACGCCCTGGGCAACCGCATCCAGCTTCTTGTAAACCTTGGCGGCACGATCGGCGGCGGGCATCTGGATGGCAATCGACGCCAGTCCGCCATTTTTGTCATCGCCCTTCTTGTTCTTGCTTTTGTATTTATCGAAGCGATAGGACCGTAGCTTCGCACCGAGTGCGATATGGGCGGCGCCCGTTGCCGCGTCGACACCGCCCTTGGTCTTGCCATCCTCAGCGAAGAAAATCGATTTTTCCGCCCCGGCTCCCGCAAGCGCGGCATAAAGCTTGCCGCCGGAGGTCTCGCAGCCCAACGCATCGAGCTTGTCCGCCTCGCCTAGGCCAGCGAGGACGATACGCAGCCACGGCATTTTCGGAGATGCGGCGAGGACCAGCGTCTGACCCTTCTTCCCCGTAAATTTATCCTGATTTTTCAAGTGGAAGGAGATGAGTCCGCCGCATTGCCGGTCAAGCTTTTCCGCTGCCGGTCCTAGTTTGCCGCCGGTCCAGACGAACGCCACGGCGGTGTCGGCCCTGCCGGATGCTTTGGTAAAAAAGCCTATTTTCAGAGACATTTACTCCTCCCCTGATTTTGCCAATATTGATCTAACACTATATGCTCTCCCCGGCAATGGAACCCTGAAATGACCGTTTTCGATCGATATCTGTTCCGGAACCTGTTCATCGCGACGCTACTGACGTCGGCGACATTGACGGCTATCATTTTTCTGGCCCAGTCTTTACAGTTTCTCGAACTGATTATGAATTCCGGCGCGTCTATTGCCACATTCTGGCTGCTTACGTTCCTGGCCATTCCGCGTTTTTTCGAGATCATCGTGCCGGTTGCGCTGATGGCGGCGACCGTCTTCGTCTATAATCGCATGTCGGTCGACAGCGAGCTGGTTGCCGTTCGGGCATCCGGCGCCGCGCCGCTCCAAATGGCGCGACCGGCCCTCGTGCTGGCTGTTCTGGTGACGATCATGCTGGCAGTGACGTCAATGTGGATCGTGCCTGCATCGGAAAGCGACATGGATGCCACGCGCGTCATGATCAAATCGCAATATTCGACGATGATGTTTCGCGAAGGAATCTTCAATCCCATCCGGCCCGGGCTGACGGCTTTCATACGCAGCCGGCAACCCGACGGGCAACTGGCCGGCATCATCATCCACGACGGCCGCAAGAAGACGCCCAATCCGGTTACCGTCATTGCGAAGCGTGGCGAAGTCGTCGCCACGCCGCAGGGGCAGCAAATTCTGGTTTATGACGGAAGCCGTCAGGACATCAACCCTTCCAACGGAACATTGAACCGGCTTGACTTCGAGCGCTATACCATCGATCTGCCGACCGAGGCCGCCGCCGTTTCCAATCGCTGGCGGGAGCCCAGCCAACGCAGTTTTTTCGAATTGTTTCACCCCGACATAAATAGCGCGGACGATATGCGCTTCCGGCGTTCGTTTATCGTGGAAATCAACCGCCGTGTCGTGAGTCCATTATTGGCCTTATCGTACACGGCATTGGCGCTGGCGTTTCTGTTGCTCGGGCCGGTGGACAGGCGCGGCCAGAATTGGCGCGTTGTTCTGGCGATTGCATCGGTCGTGGCCATTCAGGGTTTCTACATGGCGGCATACAGCATCGCCAAGCATTCCAACATCGGTCTGTTTCTGATGTACGTTTTTGTGCTTATCCCGCTAGCCGCCGGATTGGCCATGTTGCGTGACGCCGATATGATCTGGGGCTGGAAACGGATACAGATATCGAGGAGGGCATCATGAAAATGTCGCCGACACTCGGCCGCTATCTGGGGCTGATATACGCAACCAATCTCGTGTCCATGGTTGGTATCCTGTGGTCGATTATTTACATGTTCGACACGCTAGAGCTGATGCGCCGCGCCGGAACGAAGCATGTGCCGCTCGGGGTCGTCCTCAAGATGGGCCTGCTGCAGATGCCTTCCACAGGTCTGGCTATATTTTCCTTCGCCATTCTTCTCAGCGCGATTTACACGTTCTGGCGGCTCAATCGCCGGCATGAGCTTGTGGTCGTGCGCAGCGCCGGGTTCTCGGTATGGCAGTTTTTATCCCCCATCGTCGGGGTGGCGGTCATCACGGGTTTTTTCATTATCACCGTCGCGAACCCGTTCAGTGCGGTCATGCTTTCGCGTTTTAAGACACTCGAGGCGAAGTATCTCACGCACCGGCGAAGTGAAATTGCGCTCTTCGATGAGGGGCTATGGCTGCGCCAGTGGCAGGACGATGACAGCTATATAATATTGCACGCGGGCAACGTCCGGATGCCGGATTGGGAACTGCGCGGAATCATGGCGCTTTACTTCGACAAAAACGACACGTTTATCAAGCGGATCGATGCGCAGGCCGCAACCCTTTCGGATAAAGAATGGCGGTTCGAGAAAGCGGTGACAAACGCGCCGAACGCCGCCGTCAAGAAACAGGAAATACTCACTTTGCCAACAGATTTGACTCAGCGTGAGATCGAGGAAAGTTTTGCAGCGCCCGATACGATGTCGGTCTGGCGCTTGCCTGCCTTTATAGCCACCGTCGAATCCACCGGATTTGATGCAACGCGGCTTAAAATTCACTTCCAGTCCCTGCTGGCCCAGCCATTTCTGTATGCCGCGATGATATTGCTAGCGGCGGCCGTCGCGCTTCGCCCGCCGCGGTTTCGAAGCACCCTGACCTTGGTCGTGATGGGCGTCGGGGTCGGCTTTACGGCGTTCTTTGTATCGAGTTTTCTCCAGGCGCTTGGATCCTCGCACCAAATTCCGGTATTTCTCGCTGCCTGGTCGCCCTCAGTCGTGATGCTGTTACTAGGTGTTGCAGCGATGCTAGGGCTTGAGGACGGATAACGTCGGAATCCCATATTGCCAATTGACCGATAGACGCTTCGTACGCATTATAGTCACGGAGTTCGCGCTGATTCCTGCCTTGTTTTCAGAATGTTGGAGCGTTTCCGGTTTTCCAGACATTAACCAAGTGGTAATCAGAAGCTGCTTTACTCAGTGTAGGGGCAGTGTGGTCAAAGGATAAGAAGACTAAATGAAAACGTTTATTAATCAGTCAGTTAAAAGAAAAGCAGGTGTGATTCTCTCTGCGGCGGCGTTAACCTGCCTTCTTCTCTCCGGATGCGCCACGACCAAGGGACCGAACGGGCAAGCTTCCGCCGACAGCGCGGGCCAGAGCAATGACGACCCGCTAGAGGGCTACAATCGGGTCATGTTCAAGATCAACGATCTTGTGGACCAAGCAGTAATGCAGCCTGTGGCGATGGGCTACCGTATGTTCATACCCAAGCCCGCCCGGAACTGCGTACGTAACTTCCTTCACAACCTGCACACGCCAATCAACGCGGGCAACAACCTGCTGCAGGGCGATATAAGGGGCGTCGCCACCGATCTCTCGCGGTTCATGATCAACACCACAATCGGTATTGCGGGACTGTTCGACGTCGCCAAGGATACCGGTCTGGAATACCGGCCTGAAGATTTCGGGCAGACCATGGGTGTTTGGGGTGTTCCGCCAGGGCCGTATTTCGTTCTTCCCCTTCTAGGGCCGTCTTCCATCCGCGATACGGTCGGGTTGGCTGCTGATAGCTATGCCGATCCCGTAAGGATATACCTGCATAACACCCATCGCATGGGACTCTACTATGCCCGCGCTGCGCTCATCGGCCTCGACAACCGCGAGGCCTTGCTCGATGCGATCTGGGATCTTCGCAAGCACTCGATCGACTACTATGCGGCGACGCGCAGTGCCTATTTCCAGGAGCGGGACGCGATGGTGCGCAATAACCGGGCGAGTGCGCCGGCGGCTTCTGCGGATTCAATACCTGATTACGATCACCCGTAACGCGGTGTTTCAAAAGCGCCTTGCCTTATCGACGCCGGCGATATATATCAGCCTCGAGTCCCTATAGTTTTTGAGGCGATGAGTATTTGAAATATGGCGATCGATAAGAAAGTTGCTTTCCGGACAACCCTTACCGCCTTTGTGGCTCTGACAGCGTGCCTATCGCCCGTTTCCGCCAAAGCTCTGGCTTTACATGAATTTCTCCTTGTCGCAAATAATGGCGCGGGAATCCCGGCGCCTTTAGTCGCTGTCGCGGATCAGACGACGGCAGCGCCGGAGGCTGCCGCCGGCGGGCCGTCTATGAACGCGGCCCGCACCTTTGTCGACGTTATGGCAAAAAAGACGGTTGCTTTCCTCGCGGACAAGAGCCTTTCCGAACAGCAGAAGAAAGACCAGTTCAGGACGCTTCTTTTCGCGGACTTCGATCTGGACACGATCGGTCGCTTTGTCCTTGGCACCTACTGGAATCGGGCAAACCCCACACAGCGTGAAGAATATTTGAGCCTGTTCCGAAAGATGATCGCGGAGGTATGGGCCGAGCGGTTCGAGCAGTATCAGGGGCAGAAATTCGAATTGCGCAACGCACGTGCCGACGGCGACCGGGACGTGCTGGTCAGCTCCGTCATTATCCCGCTTGAGAATCCTGAAGTTCAAGTGGACTGGCGTGTGCGTTACAAGAATGGCCAGTATAAGATTGTCGACGTCGTGGTCGAAGGCGTCAGCCTTTCCGTTACGCAGCGTTCCGACTTCGCATCGGTCATCCAGCGTGGCGGCGGCAACGTAGACGTTTTGCTTGCCAGCCTGCGCGAACAAGTCAAGTAACCTAAAATTTTACGATTTAAGAGTTATGTTGCCCAGCAGCGCATAGGCGCCTTTGTTCATGCCCGCCGCCGCTGACTGGGTTATGCCCATGCCTGTCGACAGAAATTCCTGCCCGACATCGCCCTCCGAGTTGAATACGGCGACGCTCTGGCCCATCCAGCGCAATATTTTCTTGGGCATGATGTCAATGAGCTTGAACGCCGACAGTCCCAGCATGTAAACAACGATCGTATACATGACGGTAAAGCAAAAATCGTCGACAGTGTCGCGGATCCATTGCATGGCCTGTGATGAGTTGGCTGGCGCCGCAGCCGTGTTGACGGTGTCGGCCCCCCCGAGGTTGGACGCGATAAGATACCAGACGTTATGCAGAACCACGACCTGCGCCGAAAAGATCGACACCGAGAATATGAGACCGAAAACGATCAGGATCGGCCGGATAAAAATCTCAAGCAAAAGATAGAAACCGTTCATGCCGCTCTTGCCCGGCAGGCCATCGCCGTCGATCCGCGCGAATGAAAGCGCCCAGAGCGGCATCCCCACCATGGCCTCAAACACGGCCTTTACCCATGCGCCGACCGCAAAAAAGAAATATATGAATGGCAGGAATGGAAGGAAATAATACAGGAATATTCCCAGGAACAGGCAAATTTCGGTGATCCCGGAATAAGCGCCGGTAAGTTGCTTCCCAACGCCGCCAGTAGCCTTCAGTTTGTCCAGAAGGCCGCCTACAGCGTGTCCCCCGAGCTGGATTACCGTTGCCTGGAGCAGCGATCGTCCGAGACCCGCCAATTGCGCCAAGGGATTGGTGCTGACGTTATCCAGTATATTGTAGAGACCCTGAACACCGAACACCATTTTAATAAAGTCGGTAACAGGGCTGGTAGTCGTTTTTTCGCGATACTGATCGCCCCACAATTTGCGGGCGTAATAGAGCGCCAGTGCGATATTGTCCTCGGCGGGTTTTCGCCAGAAGGGCGCCTTTCCGTCGGTCAATTCCGGCCGGAATCGCTCTTCGCCGCTATCGTCGGTGGCATGCGCCAGCCTTTGGCCCTTGATATGCTCCAGCACCTCCGGATAAAAATCCGGTTGCGGCAGGTTGAAGACTGAGTCGACGAAACTGCCGTTCAGTTCGGCTATCTTGTTATACCACACGGCCGCCCCGCCCCAGCCCATCAGCATATAGGTTTCCGCCCAGCGCGGGTCCGCGACCGCAGCCGCATGTCCGGCCGCAATCGCGGCCTGCATCTGGCCATTCATCCAGGTTTCGCTTGTCTGGAAGAAGGCCGCGTTCGGAAGCGCTGCGGTGGGATCCTTGTCCGGAACCGGCGTGAACCGCTTTACGATATTCTGGGCCCAGGTATCCTGCGCCGGGTCTGTCCAGCGCGTCATGATCATGTCGTAATAGGCGCTTTGCACGGCAAGCGCACCGGGCGTCGCCAAATCCATGACCTTAACGGTGATCTGTCCGCAGAGGGCTTTTACATTACCTACGTCGCGGATATAGTCTGTCGCCGACTGCTGGCCGAAACGTATAATGACATCCTTGTTGTTGGAAAATGTCAGCGCCGCATTGTAGCCGCCCGGTCCGGGCGCCAGCTGAGCGGCTGGCCCTACCCATGGATCTACGTCGTTAATCTGCCAGGCATCGATCGTGATGGGTGGCTGGCCCGCTTCCTGCGCGATGCGTTCCTCCGCGTATTTGCAGGTGCGGGCGACGAACATGAATTGAAGGAAGCTGTTGAAAGTCGGCGGGTTGGGGTTCACAACCAGGTTATTGACGTTGCCGCCGAGCGTATCCGTGGTCAGCTGTTGGTTAAACAATATCCAGCCGTTTGTCGCCAGGCTCGACCCCCATTTGGCGATATAAAGGACAGCGGTCTGTGCGCCGCTGATAGAGCTACCGTCGGGGGTTGCCACACCGGGGGCCGGGTCCCACGGGAAAAGCAGAAAGCATGCAAAGATAAGACGGGGAACGACCCATGTCTTATTGAAACGGCGACCGAACGGAATACCGTACTGCGCCGTCTCGGCGGTAACCGTCGCAACCATATAGGTCAATATGATCATGCCGACGGCGGCGACGCCCATATCGTAAAATGCAAAAAGCCAATGCATGGCTACGTGAAACTGTAACGGCCAGGGCGATTTGCCGGTGAGGGATATCGTTCCTCCCTCGATCGGGTATAAAGGTTGGCCGGCCGGCACACTGGCCGGGTTGATGGGACACGCAATGCCGGGGTCGACGCAGGAACCGTAAAGACCTTTCCAGCCGAATGTTCGGTCGAGAATCATAAAGGCGACGTCGCCCTCGGGGTTGGGCGTGACGAAAAAATGCCCGAGCCATATGTCGAAGGTCGGCGATGTGTCCATCCAGGACGCCGCGTGCGCCGTATGAACCGTCAACGCAAATGTCAGCATCACGAACTGGAAAAACAGCAGGAATAGCCCCGCCATCATCGCGTAGTAGATCATAATCTGATCTACGTTTTCCCGCCGGAATACCAGGTTCCTGCGTGCCTCCGCCATGACCTGCCTGAGGCCGAAGCGGCCGGTGTTCGACGGATTAAGGTACGGATGGTTGCGGGGCAGGAGATCTGCTGCCGAAAAGGCTTGCGCCATAGCGACGGATACATGGGAGAATCCCGAAAAAAACAAATCCTTCGTCCGCGGCAAAATGCCGGGAAGCAGCGCGTATTTGACAACCTGTTTTCTTGTAATCTCCATCAATCCTCGTGCAGCTCAAGCTTCTGCTTATGCCGCTGCCAGCGCGTACTACGATTTTTGCGGCTTGCGCCAACCCGTCAGCTTCTGGGCGTCCACCGCGAGACCTCCCTCGAGCGTCTTCGCTCCGTCTTTTGCTATCCCGCCTTGGACTGTTTCGACAGATTTACTCCATGTATCCGATATCTGTCCTGTTACGATGCCGCCGGCGGCAGTCATTTTGCCCATCAGGCCTTGAGCGATATCTTCATTGTCGTTGAACGCCTGCACGCTGTCCGCAAGCCAACGCATGACTTTGGACGGGATAAGGGTGATGAGCTTGAACGAGCTCATGCCCAACATATAGACGACGATGGCGTATATGCACGTAAACGCGAACTGGTCGATCTGATCCCGATAGTACTGAAGGGTGCCCGTGCTGCCCATCGGCAGACCCCCTGTAGCGGAAAGACCTTCGTTGAAGCCCGTCAGGTTTGATGTGACCAGACTCCATATGTCGTTAAGCACACGGACTTGCGCCGCAAAAATGATGATGCTTGCCAGCAGGCCGAATATAATCGTGATCGGCCGCAGGAATATCTCCATCAGCATGTAATAGCCGCCCATCGCAAAAGATCCCGGCAAGCCTTCGCCATCGATATGGATGTGCGCCAATGCCCACAGCGGCACGCCCACCATGGCCTCGAAAATCCCCTTGACCCACGTGCTGACCGAGAAGAAGAAATACAGGAACGGCATGAAAGGCACGACATAGTAGAGGATGATGCCGATGGTTATCTGCGCCATACCGAGAGTCTTGAGGATGGCCGCCAACGTATCCAGGACAGTGGCTCCTTCCCCGCCGACGATCAGCGATACCGCCGTGCCGCCGAGCGACATGCCCAAGTTTCTGATTGCGGCGTCGAACAGCGACTTGCCGACCCCGGTCAGCAATGCCAGCGGATGCACGTTGACGTTCGCAGGATCGGTAAGCGCGAACAGACCCTTCGTGCCTGTCAGCCACTTGACGATATCGTAGAATGCATTCTTGCTGGGCTTGATGCTGTAGGCGTCGCGGAAAAGATCATAGGCCTGCCACATCACGCGCGTGATTTTCTGGGCGTTCTCGTCCGACAGGATTTCGTCCCCGATATGGTTGTTCGAGGTATAGGGACGGAACGCCTCGCGGCCGGAAGTGCTTGCGTCAGCTTTCGCGCGCGCCAGTCTCGTCTTTTCCATGAGATCGGGATACTTGATGACAATAGGCAGATGCTCGACCGCCTCTATCATGTTCCCGTTCAGGTTGGCGATGCGGTTGTACCAGACGCCGGCGCCCGCCCAGCCCAGTTGCTGGAGCTGGTACGCCCAGTAGGGGCTGTTCGCCTCCAGTCTGACCGCTGCGGGAATGATATCCTTCAACAGCGAATATTCGAAATCGCCGAGATTGTTCGGGTAAGCCGTCATGTCGTCGCTGGTCACCCACTTGATATCATACATGGTCGGCAGAGGTATCGCCGCGTTCGGCGGATCGTTCTCATAGTGCGCCTCGATGCAAAGGCCCCATTGCTCGACATCTGAGAAATGGTCGGCTGTCGTCAGCACAGTACCTTTTAAGCACGGATCATCGGTCGGCGTACCCACGGCCGCGCTCCAGAATTGCCGGTTACCCGGCGGGCCATAAGAAGCGTTATACGAGTGCCCGTACCACAATGCGGCCATCAGTTCCCACCACTGCGACTGCATGTAGTACCCGCCCGGATCGAGATTGGCTCCTGTGGTGTCCGGCGACGTCACGATGGGCAGCGTCATCTCGCCGCAGGTCGGCTTGGTGTATCCAATTTCATCCGGGTAGTCGTATTTGCAGGTTGGGGAACCGGCAGCGCCGCCGCCGCCCCCGCAGCCAAGATCGCAGTCGTAATGCTTGTTGTCTGTCGTATCCAAGACCGTGCATTCACCGATACGCAGGTCGATGTCGTGATAATCCTCAAAAGCGAGCGCCGTCGGGAAATCCGTCGTCGTGCGGATACGCATCTGATTTGTGGCGCCGGCCTTCTTCACCAGCCATCCGTGAATGGGAATACCGGTCGTCGTTCCGTTCGGAACCATGTGGCGGTAAGCCGCCCAGCACGTATTCATGACGACGGCGAATTCGATGAGGTTGGTCATTTGCGGCGGTTCGGGTGTGGCTACAAGCTCGGTACTGCCGCCCATGATCGTGGCCACGCCGGCGGCCGGCGCGGGTCCTGCCAGCGCCGTATTGACGAACAGGTTCCAGCCGTTGGTTGCAAACCCTGATCCCCAGTATGCCACCCATAGCGTGATATATTGCGCCGAGTTAAGACCGTTCGTGATCGGGATGAGAAGGCCGAGTGCAACGACCATGCGAAGCGGCGCCCATACATGGTTGAACCGCTTGCCGAAGGGTGTGCCCTCCTGCGCCGTTTCCAGGACAATGGCGGTCACGAAGTAGCAGAAGATCAGCAGTGCCACGACCAGAAGCCCGATGCTGTAGAATTGTAACATCTGGTGCAGCGCATAGTGGAACGGCCAGGGCCACGTGCCCTCGGGCAACGCCTGCGTGTTTAAGGGATATGGGTTGTCGATAGTCTGGAAGCACGGCTGATTCAAAGACACGCACGATCCGAAAAAGCCGACGCCCGGAGCCTCTTCCACGCCGAAGACGCGCTCAAGGATAACAAAGGCGACATCGTTCTGCGGCGCGGCGGTAAGGAAAAATCCGGCAAAGTTCGTGGGCAGCGCGGTGGCGTGCGCGCTCGGGACGATGATGGCGACAGCAAGAAGAACGAATTGCATGATGAGGACGATAATCCCCGAAAGCAGCAGGAAGAACACCACGATCTGGTCGATGTTTTCCTTTCCGAACCGCAGACGGGATGCCGCCGCGGCTACGACGTTAACGATGCCGAATCTTCCGATATTGGCGGGGTTCAGGTAAGGATGATTGGGCGGAAGCAGGCGCACGGCCGCATAGATCTGCGCCAGGTAAACCGAAATGTACCCGAAGCTCCCCGTAAAAAGCTCCTTCATCCGGGGCAAGATGCCCGGAAGGAGAGTGTATTTGAGAACCTGTTTCGTCGAGCTTTTCATATATTTCTCTTAGTCTGTATCTCTGCCGCCTTTATCGTTTAGGAACTAGACGTACCCTTAACCCCGGTGCCAATGGCGCGTCCCTTGACCATGTTGGCGACAAGCGAGCCAGACGCACCGCCTAATGTGGAGGACATAGTACCCAAAGCGCCGCCCACTTTACCCGCGCCTGCCGCCGCATAGTCGGCCAGCTGACCGCCCGGATCGGACGCCCCGTCGGCGAAGGAGCTGACGCCCGCACCCATCCAGCGCATAATGCTCTCAGGCACCTGATCTATCAGTTTGAAGCATGACGTCGCCGAAAGATATACGATCACCGTGTACATGCAGGTATAGAAGAACTGGTCGATGATCCCGTGCTTGTTGATGATCGTGGCGACGCCCGCCGTCGCGCAGTTTGCGCAGTCGTAGCCTGTCACGTTCTCCGTAACCATGGGCCAGATTCCGTTCAGGGTCCGGATCACGGCGGAGAAAATGCTGATACTCGCAAGCATGCCGAACACAATCAGTATCGGACGGACAAAAATTTCAAATATCAGGAAGTAACCGTTCAGGGCCTGCTCGCCGCCCGGCAAACCGACGCCGTCGATCTTGAGGTGCGCCATCGCCCACAACGGCACGCCGACCATTGCCTCGAAAACGGCCTTAACCCAGCCACCGACCGCGAAGTAGAAATAGAGGAACGGCATGAAAGGCAGTACGTAATAAAGCGTGAAACCGATGCTCAGGCCGATTGTGGCGAAGGTCTGTATCCACATTGAACCTGCTTGGCTGACGCTCGCCGCCGTCCATCCCTTGATCGCGCCCCAGAAGCCGCCGCTGGCCGAGAATGCAAAGGTTACGAGCAGGTTGCGCAGCGCGGCGTCGAACATCTGCTTGCCGATCGCGACGAGTTGCGCGAGCGGATTGACGTTGTCGTTTTGCCGGATGTCAAAGAGCGCATCTAGTCCGAATATCGACTTCATGACATCGAGGAAGACGTTCCCGGTCGTCTTGGCGTCGACGGGGGTCGTCGATTTAGTCTCCTCCCAGTACTTGTAGACGTCATTCAGCTCGCGGGCGATCTGCTCGTCCTTGCCGCCGTAATCGAAGTCGACTTTCTTCGAACCGCCGTTCGGCTGCGACGTGTTGGGTTCATAGGTCTCGTCCGCAGTGAGCGCCCGGTCGGCTTTCTTAGACTCCTGCACCTTTTCCATGACGTCGGGCATCAGGTTCGGCGCAGGCGTGGTCTCGACAATGGAGAATAGCGCACCGTTCCATTCCGCGATCTGGTTGTACCATATTCCGGCGCCACCCCATCCACGGTTCAGTATCTGCGGGGAAACCGTGAAGTTCGTCGAGGTCAACATGCTTTCATAGCCCCGATCGATGAAGATGTTGATCGTGTTCCACTCGAGCTGCATCTGGGCTATCTTCCAGTCCTGCGGCGGCAGTGTTTCTGCGTTGTCGTCGGCGACGCCGAAACCGTTAAAGTTCGTCGAAGTACAGTGATCATTCACGAGATTCGTACGCGTGTTGTACGGAGCGCCCCCGCCGCCTGCCGGCGCGCTGGTGCCGTAGGGTTTCGGAGTCAGGTGTATGCAACTGGCGCGAATCCCGAAATCCTCATACTCGGGATAGCTGAAGAACATGTTGAGAACCCAGTTGTAATATCCCTCTTCGATGATGCCGACGCTTGTCGGTCCGGCCGTGATCGCGGGATCTACATCCTTGCTTGCGACCGTAATCTCGCCGCAGAAGGGTTTCACCTTGCCCGTCTGGTCCTGGAATATATCCGTGCCGCCCTGTCCGGCGCCGGTCCCGTCCATACCGAAACGGATGACGATATCCTTGTTGTTATAAAACGTGAGCGCGTTTTGCCACGACGGAGCGCCTATGCCGGTGACAAGTTGGTTTATATCGTCGTGGACGAGGTAGGGCTGGATATCGACCCGCGGCCATTGGTTTGTGTTGCCGTCCCTCCCCGGAGGGAAGAGTGTTTCGTAAGCGACCTTACATGACCAAACAAGAAACATGAATTCGGAAACGGATTCGACGTCAGGCGTTTTGGGTCGCGCGATCAGCACGTCATTGGCGCTTGCGGCGGCGATACGTTGTCCGCCCGAACCGGATTTAGGCCCGTAGAGTGTAATGCCGGGCATCGAAATATCATTGGCGGCGCCGATCAGGTTTGAGTTGCCGCCCATCTGGGCAACCAGAGTGCTGTTAAATAGCAGCCAGCCATTCGTAGCGAAGCCGGACCCGAGTTTGGCGGCAAACAGCGCGATGTATTGGGCGGAATTGAAACCATAGTTGACCGGGACCAGGAGACCAAGCGCCACCACGAGTCTTATGGGCGCCCAGATATGGTCGAACCGCTTGCCGAAGGGCGTGCCGGTCTGTGCCGTTTCCGCGACGATGACGAGTATGTAGTAAAGAAATACCAGAACCGAGATCAGCAGGATCGCCAGATCGTAATATTCGAAGAGCTTATGCAGGCCGATCTGGTACTGCGTCGGAAACGTAGTATAGAAAGGCGAGGTCGGACCGCAAGCGCCCGCACCCCACACCGTTACGTCGACGCAAGACTGATAAAGATTGGGCACGCCGAACACACTGTCGAGCAGCATCAGCGCAATGTCGAGCTTGGTGTTCGCCGTCTTGAACATGCCCGGGAAAACGACGGTCGCCGCGGCCGGCCGGATGACAAACGAGAAAATCAGCGCCGCAAATTGCAACGTCAATAGCGCAAAGCCGGCGACCAGGGCGAAGAAAACGATGATCTGGTCGATATTCTCTTTCTTGAAGACCAGGCGCGAATAGGCTTCGCCGATCACGTTGCGCATACCGAAGCGGCCCTTGTTGGCCGGGATCAGATAAGGGTGATGCGGCGGCAGCAGGCGGACGCCTGCATATATGGACGCCATCAGAAAGGCGAGATCGCCGAAGCCGGAACGGAAAAAAGCCTTCACGCGGGGGATGATCCCCGGCAAAATCATGTATCTTGCAACGGTTCCAGCGCTAACAGATTGAGGTAATTTCACTTTTTTCCTTCCCCGGCGACTCCCCCAAGACAATATACCGCCAATTCAATCATACGCCGAGATAGATAAAATTTTATTAAACTTCGGCAGGAGAAGAACTTTTACGGTCGGGCCATTTTTCGCTGGCAAATCAGGTCGGTTTGATATAAATAACTGCTATCCCCCGACAATATGGATCGTATCAACGCTTTGGCAACTCGCCGCGATACCGCCCTGTTGTCGGAAAAACAAGGAGATAGGTTTAATGGCTGCGAAATCACCCGCTCAGTTTGTTCGCCAAGTCCGGAGCGAATTACAGAAAGTAACATGGCCGTCACGTCAGGAAACCATGCACAGCACAATCGCTGTTTTTGTAATGGTCTTTGTCGCGGCGATGTTCCTTTTTCTGGCCGATCAGGTCATGTCGCGGGTCGTACAGTGGATACTGAATCTGGGAATGTAGTAATTTCAGGTATTTAGAGAGGATGATATGGCAAAACGCTGGTATGTGCTTCACGTTTACTCGGGCTTTGAGAACAAGGTGGCCGAGGATCTGCGCAGCAAGGCTGAAAAGCAGGGCCTGGCCGACCGGATCGAGGAAGTCCTGGTGCCGACCGAATCCGTTATGGTCGCCCGCGGCGGCAAGCGGGTGAACACCGAGCAGAAATTCTTTCCCGGTTATGTCCTGGCCAAGCTCGACCTGAACGATGACGTCTGGCATTTGGTCAAGAACACGCCCAAAGTCACGGGTTTCCTCGGAGCCGGCAACAAGCCGTCGCCGATCAGCGAGAAGGAAGCCGAGCGCCTGATCAAGCAGATTCAGGAAGGCGTCGAGCGTCCGCGCCCGAGCGTCCAGTTCGACATCGGCGAGGAGGTCAAGGTCTCCGACGGTCCGTTTGCCTCCTTCAACGGCGTGGTCGAGGAAATCGACGAGGAGAAGGGCAAGCTCAAGGTCTCGGTCTCGATCTTCGGCCGCGCGACTCCGGTCGAGCTCGAATACGGCCAGGTCGAAAAACTCTAGTTTTTTCTTGATTTTCTCAGGGACCGCGCCTATTTTGCGCGGTCCCTGAAATCGTTTTAGGGGCGTGCGTGGGAGGTCTTCCTGTAAACCTTCTTCGGCCCGACGGAGCGCAAGCGACGGTTGCGGACGAAGAAAAGCCATCAGGAGCCGTACCACGAACCTCGTAACGCCATAGCTTTACGGAGGCAAAAATGGCAAAGAAAATAGCAGGTTACATCAAC
>DATJGZ010000285.1:0-13941 GCA_035494535.1 Patescibacteria group bacterium
GGAAGATTTTTGCGAACGTCGTCGGCTGCGCCGACGCTGGTCGTCTCGATCACAACCGAAAGCGAAACATTCTGGCTGATGCCGCCATCGCCAATGACCGGAATGTTCATTGCCGGTATCTGGACATAGTTCGGCTTTTCGGTGCTGCCGGAGGCGGCTGCTGTATCCGTGCTTCCGGCATTGCCTTCGGTCGTGTTCCCGCCGCCTTGCCAACTAGGGTGACCGGCCTGTGCACTATGAACATTCCAGATGCATAGGACCGCCACCGCCAGGATAGTGGCCACAAGCCGGGACCAATTTACCGATAAAAAACAGGCGGCTGGGTATTTCACATTTTCCATGTATTGGGATCGGGTAGCATCCCGACAATTTTGATGCTCAGCGGAACGGTGCCGCTGAGTTCGAACGTGACGATCAGGCCTTCGCGAGGCTCATATCCTTTTGAAGCCCAGTTTCTTCGCGTGAAGTGGTATTTGCGTCCGTCATGGGCTCTGATGAAGCCCATGTCCTCGTCCGCCTTCCACATAATGACCGTGCCGTCAGTGTTCATGACCCGTATTATAATACAGGCTGAAGATATTGAAAGAGGTTAATCCGAAAAATGCCTGTAAAAACAGTAGGCTGCCAATCGGAAAATGATATACTCCCGGGCATGAGCCAATATCGGCCACCCATTGACGACATGATCTTCGCCCTGACCCGCATTGCGGGCCTGGATGGTTTGCCACAGGCCGAGGATCTGGGCGCGGACGATATTCGCATGGTTCTCGAAAGCGCCGGCCAATTGGCGGCGGAGGTTCTGTCGCCGCTCAACGCCATCGGTGACAAAAATCCGAGCCGGCTCGAGAATGGCCGGGTGATCACGCCGCCGGGGTTCAAGGAAGCCTACAAACAGTATTGCGACGGCGGCTGGAACGGTGTGCCGTTCTCGCCCGAGCACGGCGGCCAAGGGCTACCGCTGCCGATCGCCTTTGCCGTGCAGGAAATGTGGCAGTCGGCCAACATGGCATTCGGCCTCTGCCCTATGCTCAACCAGGCGGCGGTGGATGCGATCGAGCTGCACGGCGCGCCGGCGCAGAAAAAAACCTATCTTGAGAAACTGGTGTCCGGCGAATGGACGGGCACGATGAACCTGACCGAGCCGCAGGCGGGCACCGATCTCGGCGCAATTCGCGCCAGCGCAGAAAAGCAATCTGATGGAACATATCTTTTGCGCGGCCAGAAAATATTTATCACTTACGGCGAGCACGATTTCACGCCCAATATAATCCATACCGTGCTCGCGAGGGTGCCGGGCGCCCCTGAGGGCACAAAGGGCATTTCCATGTTCATCGTGCCCAAGGTTCTTGCCGACGGTAAACGCAACGATGTGAAATGCGTCTCGCTCGAGCACAAAATGGGCATCCATGCCTCGCCGACATGTGTCATGCAGTACGGCGAGGAGCGCGGCGCGGTTGCATATCTGATCGGGCGCGAGAATGAGGGCCTGAAATACATGTTCACGATGATGAACAACGCGCGGCTTAACGTCGGCCTGCAAGGTGTGGCGATTGCGGAACGCGCTTATCAGCACGCCGTGGCTTATGCGAAAGATCGCGTGCAGGGCAACCGTCTGAACGACAAGAGCGGCGGCCGCGTGCCGATCATCGATCATCCGGACGTGCGCCGTATGTTGCTGTCGATGAGGGCGCAGATCGAAGCCGCACGCGGCTTGGCCTACGAAGCCGCAAAGGCCATGGAACTCGGGCGGCGCGGCGACACGGCGGCGCAGGCGCGCGTTGATCTTTTAACGCCCGTCGTCAAGGCCTGGTGCACCGATATGGCGCAGGAGGTGGCGTCGACCGCTCTACAAGTCCATGGAGGAATGGGCTTCATAGAAGAGACGGGCGCGGCGCAATTCTATCGGGATGCCCGCATCGCGCCGATATACGAAGGCACGAACGGCATCCAGTCGATGGATCTCGCGCTGCGCAAGGTTGCCATGGATGGCGGGAAGGCGATGAAAGCCTGGCTGGACGAGGCCGACAAAGAAGCGAAGAAATTCTCGGCGGCCGGTGACGATGCCGACTGGCATGAGGAACTGACACTGGGTCTCGCGGGACTTCGGGGAGCTACGGAAGCGGTCCTTAACCTGGCACGCGGCAACGATCTTGAGAATATTGCTTCCGTGGCCGCGCCATACTTGCAGGCATTCGGGCTTATTGCCGGCGCGGCCGTGATGGCCAAAAGCGTGATCGCGGCAAACGATTCAAAAGCGGATTTTAAATCGGCGAAAATAGTAACGGCGCGTCTTTACGGCACGCATATTTTGCCACGCAGCCGCGGTGCGGTTCAGACCGTTTTAAGCGGCGCGCGCGCGGTTTCGGGGTGCGGATCGGAATTCTTCTAGAGCCCTTCCCTGTGGCGGCATTCCGAAAGAATGTCGGTGAACAGGTTTTCGACCTGGCTTACGACAGGATCGGGCGATTTGCGGTATGTACTCGCGAGCAAGCGCCCCGTACACTCACAAATATTATTGAGTTGTTGGGTCGTGATTGTCATGTAATTCATAATGGCATTGCACTTCTCGTACCCGATCCCGGCAACTTTTGCATCATCGACGCACTGTCCGTAGCGGCCGTCGTTAATCAGCGTGAACGTGTCGACTTTCGGGCCCTTCGCAATACGGTCGGCTATAATTTTGAATGAGAAGCAGGAGCAGTCGTAATAGCCGTTCAGGAACGCATTATGTTCGCAGTAGTCCTTTGAGAAGGCCGCCTCATCCATAAGGTCTTTTTGAATCTCGTCAGGCATGGACGCGATCAGCTTAAGCATCGCATCATCGTCGGTCATCGGATCCTTTTCCGACTCGATATTCAGTTTCGGCTTTACCATGATATGGCTGCCCTCAGCGCCGGTTGTCGTGCTGATGTCCGCATTCGGCGCCGCTGCCGATCCGTCGACGGGCTTTTCCGGTGCGGCCATCCGGGGATCCGGAGCCAGCGCTCCCGAACTCTGCGCTCCCGGCGCGGGCGCGGCCAATGTCGGATCCGGGGCCGGTCCCCCGGAATTTTGCGCTCCCGGTGTGGCTAATGTGGGATCAGGCGACAATGTGCCCGAATTCTGGGCGCGGGCATCCGCAAGGCACATAACCATCCCAGCGGCCAATAGCAGCAACAAAATACGGATATTACGCATGTTCCGGACAGACCCCGCATTCATGAAAGTACAGCTATTATTATAGCACGTACGAACGCGCGATCCTATACCGGTGTCTCAGGCGGCCTTGGCGCCCAGAATTTTCTGCCACAGGCTCGCAGCTTTTGCAGCGCCGGCCGAAACCGGAGTGTTCTGGTTGCCGCCTTTGAGCGAATTCATGCGCTGGGTGATCTCGTGTTGACGACGGGCTTTGGCGCGGCGATCGCGCTCCTTGATTTCTTCCTTGAGATCTTCAGCCTGCTTTTGCGTGTACTGGTTCGAAAGAAGAACCTGCTGCGCCTGCTTTTGCCACATATCGCGCTGAACCTTGAGATCGGTGATTTGCTCACGCGCTGCTTCGAGTTGGGATTCCAGTACGCGGATCGTTCCCTTCAGGCGCTCGGTCTCCAGCACATCTTCAGCCGACTGCGCGGCCTGTTCACCTTGCGGCAGCAGGCCGAAAGCGCGCTCGAGTTCAGCGACATCGATAACGCGGCGTCCGCCCTCTTCGACCTCAAACGAGATCTTGCCGGTTTTCATCGCTCGCTGGATCGTGGATTTCGAGCGGCCGGTGAGTTCCGCTGCCCGCTGTGCTGCTACTTTTGCCATGACTGTTCCCCTTCGCTTGTGTTTGTTTTTACTTTTTATTGGCGGTGTCGTTCTCGAGTTTCTTCCGCAGCAGCAAGGTCAGGCGCTGCCACTGCGCACCCGAGAACAGGTGCGCGTACAGGAATGGCAGCCAGCCCCGCCGGCGCCAGTCCATGAAATCCTTTTCCGGCATATCGGCGAGCTTCTGCTCGTCGACAATGCGGAAGCCCGAGAAGCTGATCCGCTGCCCGTTACCCGCGTTAATCTCAGCCTGACGATCGACGAGCAGGCCACTCGCGGCCAAGGCCTTGCTGAACTGCAAAGTCTGCTGGGCCGCGGCGTGATACGACTTGCAGAACTCGAGAGCGTTTTGCGCCAACGCGGTCGCCTTGCCGTCGGGACCGAAGAACTTCTGGTCGCTCTTGTCGTCGACGACTTTGTCGTTCATATCGACGCAAAGCGTCAATTGGTCCGTGCCCGGGGCTTCAGAGAAAATAAAAGGGTATCTCCGGATATAGGCCGGAATATACATGTCCTGCTGCCATTCGCCATGAGCGTCGACAAAAAGGTTTTCGTTGTCGCGCAGACCGAGGAGAGCCACCGGCGTGGCATTCGCATCGGGGCTGAAAGCTACGGGGTAGTAGTGGCACAGCTGCGGCAACTCGATCATATTGACCGGAACCGCGTTCACCTTCGCAGTGAAGCCGAGGCCGAAATTGCTTTTAAGGCCGAGATTGGCATGGCGCTTCGCATCAAGCGGCGCAGGCGCAGTGTAGAACAGGGGCAATGTATCAGACGCAGAACCCTTTCCCTGCACATCATTACCGGCCGGCGCATCGGCGGCAGCCTGCTTTTTCGCCATGAGATAATCCTTTTCTAAAAATGGAATCGCCTAACACTGAACCAAAGTTGGCGGGTGATGGCAAGATATATTCTGGAAAGATTCACAGTTCCAATGGTTTCTCGCCAGACGGTTGGTAACCGCTTCTAATATTAACATAATACAAAAGCCGCGAGTCATCAATATGACCCGGCTCACAGTCTTGATTGCGATAAACAGGGTTTCATTTTGATGCAGAAATGCGTTAAGGTCGCGGCAGTCAAAGCTTTCAGAAGGATCAGCCATGCGTATCGCTGTTGTGGGCACCGGCTATGTCGGTCTGGTATCAGGTACTTGCTTTGCCGAATTCGGCATTGATGTGACCTGTGTCGACAAGGATGCCGCAAAGATCAAAGCCCTGAAAAAGGGTCAGGTGCCGATCTATGAACCAGGTCTTGAGGATCTGCTGGAGCGCCAGATCGAGTCGGGCCGCATTTCGTTTACGACGAGTCTCGCCGAGTCCGTGCCTGATGCTGACGCAGTCTTCATCGCGGTTGGCACCCCCGAGCGCCGGTCCGACGGCCACGCCGACATGAGCTATGTCTGGCAGGCCGCGCGCGATATAGCGCAGCACCTGAAAGGATACACCGTCATCGTGACCAAATCGACGGTGCCGGTCGGAACGGCGCGGGAAGTCGAGCGTATTATCGGCGAGGCGAACCCGAACGCAGATTTCGACGTCGCCTCAAATCCGGAATTCCTGCGCGAGGGCGCGGCCGTGCAGGATTTCATGAAACCCGACCGGGTAGTCATCGGGGTGGAAGCGGAGCGCGCGCAGGCTATCCTGCGCGAAATCTACCGGCCTCTCTACCTGAACGAAACGCCGATTGTCTTCACGAAACCTGAAACGGCCGAGATCATCAAGTATGCCGCGAACGGCTTTCTGGCCACCAAGATTACGTTCATCAACGAAATCGCCGATCTGTGCGAGAAGGCCGGCGCCGACGTGCAAGTGGTTGCGAAAGCGATCGGTCTCGACGGCCGGATCAGTCCCAAGTTTCTGCATGCCGGTCCGGGTTACGGCGGGTCGTGCTTCCCCAAGGACACTAAAGCGCTGGCCATGACCGGCCAGAAATTCGGCGCGCCGCAGAATATCGTCGAGACGGTCATCAAGAGCAACGAGGAGCGCCGGCGGCGCATGGCGCGTCGTATCATCGCGGCTTGCGGCGGCTCGGTACAGGGCAAGACCGTCGCCATTCTCGGCATTTCGTTCAAGCCGAATACCGACGACGTGCGTGAGTCGCCTAGCCTCACTATTATTCCGCTGCTGCAAGAGGCCGGAGCAAGAGTGACCGCCTATGATCCCGCCGCCATGGAGCATGCGAAGGCGCATCTCGAGAAAGTCGAATGGCAGAAGGATCCTTACAGCGCGGCAAAAGGCTCGGACGCCGTGGCCATCGTGACCGAATGGAATGAATTCCGTTCGCTTGATTTGGATCGGCTCGGCAAGGTGATGAAAAACCGCTTGCTGATCGATCTGCGCAATATCTATCGCCTGCCCGACATGGAGCAGTCGGGGTTCCGCTATATCTCGATCGGTCGTCCGGACGTCAATGGCGGCGAAGAGGTCGCGCTGCGGGCCGTATCCGGCGCGCGCTGATGTCGGAAAAACTTCTCCAGCACCTGCCGGCACTCTGCAACACGGTGCGGCGGATCGCCGTGGACGCCGGGCACGCGACGCTGGAATACTTCGACGAGGCGGGCTTTCACGGTGCGCTGGATAAGGCCGATGGCTCGCCGGTTACTGCCGCGGACCAGGCGTCCGAAGCGATCATCGTAAAAGCCCTCAGAAACCTGCTTCCCGAGATACCGATCGTCGCCGAAGAGGCCGCTGCCGCCGGAAACCTGCCCGAAATCGCCGGCAAGGAGTACTTCTGGCTGGTCGACCCTCTCGACGGCACTAAGGAATTCATCACCGGCAGCGGTGACTACACCGTCAATATCGCGCTTATTCGCAACGGCGAACCGGTGGTCGGCGTCGTCTATACGCCGGTCAACGGCGAGCTCTACGCCGGCAGCGGCCTAGGCACGGCGGTGCGATGGCTGGAGAAAACCGGCAACGAAAAAAATATCCATGTTCGCACGGCGCCGGCGGCCGGGTTGACGGTGGTGGCCAGCCGGAATCACGGCGACCCTGCTAGGTTGGATTCATTTCTCAGTCACTACAAAGTCGAGCGCCTCTTAAAAAAAGGCTCCTCGCTGAAGATTTGCGCCGTGGCGGCCGGCAAGGCAGACGTTTATCCGCGCTTCGGTCCGACCAGCGAATGGGATACGGCTGCCGGAGACGCGGTTCTCCGCTCGGCCGGCGGATTCATTACCGACATGAAGGGCGCGGTCCTGCGGTATGGCAAGGAGGACGGAAAGTTTCTGAATCCGGAATTTATCGCGGCTGGGAAAGAATTTCCTCTCTACTGAGCGGGATCTTCTTTATAGCAGCGGTCGTAAAGAACTTTCAGGACATTCTCCAGACCGTCGAGCGTGAAAACCAGCGTCGCGGTATTATCCGGCTCGGGCTTGCCTTGGATCACAAGGGTTTTCTTGCTATGGAGCCCCCGGACAAAATCCAGAGCATGCGGCGCGAAGGCCGCGAACCTGTCGAAGGATACATCCCAGTTGACAAGTACACCCTGGCCGTTGTCGAGGCTGTATACGAGCGGCAGTTTGTTGCCGTAGTCGGTGGCCCCTGAGCCGATCAAACCCTTAAAGTCGACATAGGCGTCCGTCGACTGGGTTTTGCAACTGATTATAAATTCGGCGTTCCGTTCAATTCCGGCATTGGATTGATAGGGCTTGTTGGCTGTGAGTCGTGCATTCGTAAGCATCTCACCCACCTGGTTGGCACGCGTCGTAACCCGCCAATATCCGAACTTCGCAAGCAACTCTTCCTTCTGTTTTGCCTCATTGGTGGCTATGACGCCCAAGTCGGTCGCCAGCCGGTCGTAACAGCGGATTCGCAATATATTGTCCGTAAGATTCGCGCATCTCTGAATCTGTCTTTTGGCGCTAACGAAATCCTCCGGGATGACATACGGGATTACGTTGTTCTGCGGCTGAGGGTCGCCGTCAGCGTTATCATCATCGTCGCCTTTGGCGGCTGCTGCGGCTGCCGTGGCACGGTCCGAAGCAGTGGAGTCGTCCTTAGCCCAGGCATGCGAGCGGATCGGAGCGGCCACAGCGATAACTAGAGCAAAGAAAAAAATAAACGCACAAAAGGAAAAATGTTTCATTATTCGGCTCCTGCTATTCAATCGTCGCGCGCGGTTCCTGCTTGAATTTTTCGGGGTCAAGTTTACCAAATTTCTCGAACACCGTACAGTTTCTGCCGCCATGCTTGGCGTCGTATAGCATCTTGTCCGCCCGCTCGAGCACTTCCTTGACCGTATGCTCGCCGGCTTCGACAATGTAACCGCCGATCGATGTCGTGACCGGCAGCGTGCCCGCAGGAATACTGCAGCGTATAGGCTTGTCGGCGATCGAGCGCCGCAGACGTTCGCCGACGAACATCGCCATGTCGTCCGTGATGTCCGGGAGGATGACCACGAATTCTTCGCCGCCCAGCCGGGCGACGAGGTCGAAGCTCCGTAACGAATCCTGGAGACGGAAGGCGAAAGTCTTGAGCACCTCATCGCCGACGCCATGCCCGTGCGTGTCGTTGATGCTCTTGAACTTGTCGATGTCGAACATCAGCACACAAAGCTTTTTCTTCGCCTCGTTGTTCTTTGCGATGAGCTTTTGCAGGTAGACCTCGAAATAGCGCCGGTTATAGAGGCCGGTGAGGCTGTCGGTCAGGGCCATCGACAGCGAGACTTCATAGTTCGCGCGCAGGCGCGCCTGGAAGCGCTTGCGGCGGACCTGTGTGCGGCCGCGCGCGAGCAGCTCGTTGCGGTCGATAGGGCGCAGGATGTAGTCATGCGCCCCGATTTCGAGCCCGTGGGCGATGCGCTGCATGTCGGCATCGGTCGCCATCATCAGGATCGGGGTGTTGCGCGTCCGTTCGTTCGAGCGCAGGTGCGAGCACAGCCGCAGCCCATCCTCCTTCTTCAGGTTCAGGCTGACGATGATCAGGTCGAAATCATTCTGCGACGCGAACTCCATCGCCTTTATACCGCTGTCGACGGGGATGACGCTGTCATTGTCGCGATGCATGGTGTCTGCAATCTTGTCGGCCTCGAAGGTCTGGTCCTCAATGACCAGGACCTTCGCATTCTCCACCGGCTCGTTCATGACGTTGCTGGATTCGACGACGCCGAGCTGGGTGGCTGTCGTTTCACGCGCCCGCCATTCATCGACGGTCATCTTCAGGCGCACAAGCGAGCGCACGCGCGCCATAAGCGCGATGTCGTTCACGGGCTTGCTCAGGAAATCGTCGGCGCCCGCCTCAAGGCCGCGCACCTTGTCCTCGCTATCCGTCAGCGCTGTGACCATGACGACGGGAATATGGGCGACCGCAGGATTGCCCTTTATACGTTTGCAGACCTCAAACCCGTCCATACCGGGCATCATGACGTCGAGCAGGACGATGTCGGGGCTATCCTGCTCGATTTTCTTCAATGCCTCTTCGCCGCCCGTGGCCGTCAGAACGTCATAATACTCGTTGCTGAGTTTGGCCTCGAGCAGCTTGACGTTGGGTAGGATATCATCGACGACGAGTACGCGGGCTGACATGCTTTAATCCAGATATTTCTTGATGACATCCATGAAATGGGTCACGGAGATCGGTTTGGAGATATAATCCTCGCAGCCGCCTTCGCGTATCTTCTGCTCATCGCCCTTCATCGCAAACGCGGTCACCGCGATCACAGGAATGGCCTTAAGATCGTTGTCCGCCTTGAGCCAGCGGGTGACCTCGAGGCCGGAAACCTCGGGCAGCTGTATGTCCATCAGGATCAGGTCCGGTCTGTTCTTGCGCGCAAGGTCCAGAACTTCCTTGCCATTGCGGGTCTCCACGGTGGCGATGCCATGCGCCTCCAGTAGGTCATGGAAAAGCTTCATGTTCAGTTCGTTGTCTTCGACGACGAGTACGGTCTTTGCCATGATCCTGTCTGATTTATATTGTCCCCTAAACAGGTTAGTGAGAATTTAACGGCGTGTCGATAGCGCGTCCGCAGACGGTGTTCTTGAGCCGTTCAAGCGCGACCAGCTTTTGGGTTACGGAAAAATCTTTGTAGTCGACCCGCATGTCGCTGATAATGCCGTTACGGTGTATGACGGCGTTCATTTCATAATCCGAGATCGCTTCGGTTCCCCGGACGGGAAAGAATGCGAGCCGCACATTCCAGGCGGGCCCGCGCAATAGCTTGTCGTCTATTTTTGGCGACAGTGCCGTGTCTTTGCCCGCATCCAGACGCCGGCTGGTAATAGCATTTATCTCGACGGGGCCTTCGTCGTCGCTACCGTCGAAGACCACGGCATGAAAGAACTTATTTCCTTTTTCGATACTGTCGAGCAATGCCAGAGTATGCATCATCGGGAACAAAGTCCCTTTGGACAGATTGAATTTCAACTCTGACGGAATATTGTAGAGGGCCTTTCCGCCGCCATCCGGCCCTAGTGACGCGTTGCCGCGCAGCTCCTCATAGAGGTCGCCTTCACGTGCGCGCCGCGATGTAAAGCTCAAGCTCTGCCCGTCAAAAGGTTCGTAGGTCGAAAAATCACTGACGATATTCAGAACCGGCGCGCCCGGGTATTCATAAGCCAATTTGAAGTGATGGTTGGTGACCCATGCATCGCAGTCACGCTTCCATTCATAGGTCATCTGGCCGCTGATGTTTTGCACCTGCGCGCCATCATGACGTTTCACCATTTTGATGTTGTAGACCGCGCGGTGAGGTTGAAGATTTTTTGCGATATCGCTGTCGAGCAGCGATGCGCGGGCGGCTCCGATATCCGTAAAGGCCAACAACGCGAAAACCAGCGCGACGCGCGGCATTTTCCGGATGAGCGATGTCAACGCCATGATCTCTGAGCCTTTTTTTGCCGGAGAGTATGTATATTAATGATAAAGCATCGAACCTTTCCCGCAAAGAGTGCGGGGCGTTATTTTTTCTCGTTTCGCGGAAAAAATTGCCATCGGCAGGGCAGGCAGAACCGCGCCGTCAATCTTCCCATAAGCTACTTTTGGTCAAGGGACTGATTTTTCAATACAAAATAGCGAAACGTGATCTGGCACACCTTTCGCATCGTCATGATCGAAGAGCGCCGGCAGAAACACAAGAAACGGCGGTCGGGCAAACAGTAACGGGACGGGTGTGACGAACATGACAAGCGAACTGGCAATACAACAAAGACAGACGAGCGTTCCGGCCACGGTGGCCGCGGGCATGACGCTCTTTCGCCATTTGCTCGAGGAAGTGCGCATGCAGGGGATCGCCGGTGATGGCGCTCAGGCGCTGCAGGAGGATGGATGGAAGCGCACGCTGGCCGCCGTCATCGCGCTCCTTCGCCACGCGCACACAATGATCGAGAGTGCCGAGGATACAATCCGCAAACAGGAGCAGCGCATCGCGCATCTGGAGGGTTTGACGACAACGGACGAACTGACCGGCATCCGCAACCGCCGTGGTTTCTACGAAATTTTTATCCGCGAGCTCGATCGCTGCGAACGCGGGCAGAGCGAGGGCGGCTTGATGGTTCTGATCGATCTCGACAATTTCAAGGCGATCAACGACACGCACGGCCACGCAGCCGGAGATGCCTGTCTGCGCCTCGTTGCACGCACGCTGGCGAGCGAAATTCGCCTGATGGATACAGCCGCGCGCCTCGGCGGGGATGAGTATGTGCTGCTGTTGGCGAATACGACCAAACAGGAAGCCGCAGGGCGTGCTCAGCGCCTAGGCAAGCAGTTGAACAATCTGTCGCTGGCGTGGCACGGCGAGATCATTCCTATCCATGCCAGCCTCGGTCTGCGTTCTTATGCGCGGGGCGACAGTGCGGCTGCCATTTTCAGCGATGCGGACACGCAAATGTACGCATCGAAGCGCGAACGCCATCGGAAGGAGAACGCGGAAGCGCAAGGATAGCATAACGAGATTATCGTCTGCTCCTCCTCCCCCAGGAACCCAAACCCAGGCAGACGATTCCCCCGGCCCGGACGTGAACCCCAACACGGTCCGGGCCCCTTTTTTTTATATGGTCAGGCTGACGCGGTTGCCGGGCAAACGTAAGACAGCGCCCGCCAATTCCATCTCAAGCAGTGCGCCCAGCACCGCCGAAACACCGAGGCCTGTGGCCCTGACAATTTCGTCGATCGAAACCGGGGTTGGCGACAAGCAGCGTTGCACTTCCTGATGCACGTGAGTTGCATCCGCTTGGGCCAATGGCGGTGCGGCGCTCTCGCCCTTGTAAACGTTACGACCGGAGTCGGACATGTGATAGCTATTGCCGCCGGTGAAGCCGCTCAGATGCTCAAGGACATCCGCCGCGTTGCGCGCCAGCGTCGCGCCGTCTCGTATCAATGTATTTGGCCCCTCCGCACGCGGATCTAGCGGGTGTCCCGGCACCGCATAGACATCGCGTCCCTGCTCCGCCGCAAGCCGTGCGGTAATGAGCGACCCCGAACGGAGCGTCGCTTCGACGACGATAATGCCTGCGGAAAGACCGGAGATGATGCGGTTGCGGCGCGGGAAGCTTTGCGCGACGGGTGCCACGCCAAAAGGACTCTCGGCAACAATGCAGCCGTGCTCGCGGATGCGTTCATAAAGCGATTGGTTCTCCGGCGGATAAACGACATCGACCCCGCCTGCGACCACGGCAACGGTTCCGGTTTCCAGTGATCCCTGATGCGCCGCCGTGTCAACGCCGCGCGCAAGGCCCGAGACTATCGCGTGGCCGGCCGCGCCCAGGTCACGTGCAAGACTCTCAGCGAACTTGCGGCCATTGAGCGAAGCGTTGCGCGCGCCGACAATGCCAATGCCGGTTTTTTTCAATGACGACGCGTTGCCGAGAACCGAGATTACCGGAGGCGCATCTTCGGTTGCTGCCAGTGGCATTGGGTAGGAATCTTCAGCAGCTGTAATTACATCACCGCCGATTTTCCTGAGCGATTCATATTCGCGCTCGATGGCGGCGAGGGGTGGAACCGCTAGCGGCTTTCTCCGTCCGCCGCGCGCGGCGAGTTCAGGCAGTGCTTCCAGCGCCTTTGATGCGGTACCGTAGCGTTCGAGCAGGCGATGGAATGTCACCGGGCCGACATTCTCCGTGCGCGCAAGGCGCAACCATGCCATCTTCTCGAAAACCTCAATCTGTGGCTGAGTTTTCTGTACGTTTTTCATGACTTTTTAGTAGCCATGAAACTGATGCGGCATCAAACAAAATTTATTGGGTGGTGGCGGTCGCTTCTTTTTTCTTGGCGATTTTCGGTTCGGTTCCCGCAATGAGACGGCGGATATTCTCGCGGTGCTTATAGAAGACCAGCACCGCCATGAAGGAGCACAATACCGGCAGCAGAATGTGGTGATGGTTCATCAGGAATGTGACACTGCCATCCTTGCCGTGAATCTCCGTTGGTGCGTAAGCAAATTTAAGTGCGATGTAAGGACTGAGGCCGATGGCCGCCAGCGCCGAAAGCGACGAATAGCGGAACAGCATTGCCATCGCGAGCCAGATCGCGCAGCAGGCCGCGCCGAGCGCTGGTTGCAGTGCCAGCAGGATGCCGAGTGTTGTGGCGACACCTTTGCCGCCTTTGAACTTCAACCAGACCGGGAAAAGATGGCCGAAGAACGCGCTAACAGCCGCGGCGAGTCCCGCGTCATATGTCATGATTTGCTGCGCCAGCAGAACCGCGGCGGCTCCCTTGCCGCCGTCGAGCAGCAGCGTCAGTGCCGCGAGCTTCTTATTGCCGGTGCGCAGGACATTTGTGGCGCCGATATTGCCTGAGCCGATCTGGCGGATATCGCCGTAGCCGGCCGCTTTTGTCAGCAGCAGGCCGAATGGGATCGAGCCGATCAGGTAGCCCAGAAATGCAAGCGCCCAGATCAAGGTGACACCGCTACTTATTAATCAAAAGATCGAGCACCGCCATGCGCGTCGGAATGCCGAGGCGCACCTGCTCGAGGATCAGAGAATGTTTGGGGTCGTCGGCGACTTCATCCGAAATCTCGACGCCGCGGTTCATCGGGCCGGGATGCATGACCAGCGCGCCGGGCGTGGCCAGCGCCAGCCGCTGCGCGGTCAGGCCATAGCGCCGGAAAAATGTCTCGTCGTCCGGAATGCTCTTGGCGTCCATGCGCTCCTTCTGGTTGCGCAGCATCATGACGATGTCGCAGCCCGGCAGCCCGTCCTCCATGCTCGTAAATGTC
>DATJGZ010000286.1:0-9432 GCA_035494535.1 Patescibacteria group bacterium
GTGCGCGCTTCGGGCACCGAGCCGGTCATCCGCGTCATGGCCGAGGGCGACAACCCCGATCTGGTGAAGAAGGTGGTCGGGGATTTGTGTGCTGTCATAGAGGGTTACGCCCGGTCCGCCTGACATCATCCTGCCTCTGGATAACGTCTCGGGAACTCTTGACAAAGTTCGTGCGTTTTCATAACATTAACGACAGTTGAAACAGGGATAAAAGGAAATTTATGAAAGCGAAATCTCCGGCGCCTTTGATGCAGCAGAAGCTTTGGGAAGCGGCTGCGAAGGGCGACAGCGCCATGATCAGGATCCTCGCCTTGGGCGGGGTCGACATCGACGCTCCGAACGAGGAAGGATTCACCGCTTTCAGCCTGGCCACCCGCAACAACCACGCCGACACAGCCATGACCATCCTCGCCGCGCGCGAGATGCAGTTCATGCGCAACATCGGCATTGAATCCACCGAGACCATCAAGACAGCCGTCGGCGTGAACGACCTCGACAGCGCCGCCAAGAAGACGGCCTAATTGTCCTAGAATTTGTATTCTTGCCACGCCCGGATCGCCTGAACCGGGTGGATCAGCATGATGACGTTCAGCGTCAGATTGTCCCGTACGGCCAAAGCCATCCCTGCCTCGAACAATAGCGCGAGCCCCACGACCACCGGCACCGGCAGCCGCCATGCCAGCGTAAAGCCCAGCATCGCCATGACGATATCGGACATCGAGTTGACGATGCTGTCGCCGTAATAGTGCAGAGCAATGGTCTGGGCCCGGTAGCGCTGGATGATGAAGTCGCTGTTCTCCAGAATCTCCCACGCCGATTCCAGAATCAAAGCCAGCAGCATGCGCACCGGAACGGGCCGTTTCGGAATCGCCAGCCGCAGCAGTCCATAGAACAGGATCCCGTGCAGGATATGGGTGACCGAATAGGGATCGAGCAGATATTGCGAGTTGTGCTCGGAGTTGATGCCGGACGACCAGAACCCGGCCTTGCCGCCGACCCCCCAAAGTTTCCGGCCCATCAGTTTTTCGGCGAGCGCGGTCAGGGCCATGACCGAAATGCCGACGGCTGCGAGCAATTTTGGCGGCGGGGAAACGGGCTTGGCGGCTTCGTCGTCCATGCGCCAAGTATAGCCGGATAACGCCTGAAAAATCTTGATTGAATCGCGCCGCCATGATGTTATGGCCCGTATTCAAACACAGCGGGGAAAGGAATACGCCATGGCGAACGTCGCGGTGGTCGGCTCCCAGTGGGGGGACGAGGGCAAGGGCAAGATCGTCGACTGGCTGTCGAGCCGGGCGGACGTGGTGGTGCGGTTCCAGGGCGGACATAACGCCGGCCACACGCTGGTCATCGACGGCAAGACCTACAAGCTCCATCTGCTCCCCTCCGGCATCGTCCGCCGGGGCAAGCTTTCGGTCATCGGCAACGGCGTCGTCATCGACCCGTGGGCCCTGCTCAAGGAGATCGAGGACGTGCGCGCGCAAGGGGTCGAGGTCACGCCCGCCAACCTGATCGTCGCCGACAACGCCAGCCTGATCCTGCCCGTCCACGGCGCGGTCGACCGCGCGTCCGAAGCCGCGCGCGGCAAAAGCCAGATCGGCACCACCGGCCGCGGCATCGGCCCGGCCTACGAAGACAAAGTGGCGCGCCGCGGCATCCGCGTTTGCGATCTCAAGCACCCCGACCTGCTCAAGGAAAAAGTCGAGCGGCTGCTGGTCCACCACAATGCGCTGCTCAAAGGGCTGGGCGCCGAGCCGCTCGACGCGCAGCAGGTCTATAACAGCCTGATGCAGATCAACGGGAGTCTTCTGCAATATGCGCAGCCGGTGTGGAAGCGGCTCGACGCCGCCAACAAGAACGGCGAGAAGATCCTGTTCGAGGGGGCGCAGGGCATCATGCTCGACGTCGACCACGGCACTTATCCGTTCGTCACGTCGTCGAACACGGTGGCGTCGACCGCCGCGACCGGCTCGGGCGTCGGGCCGCGCAGCGTCGGCTATGTACTTGGAATTACCAAGGCCTACACCACGCGCGTGGGCGCGGGGCCGTTCCCGACCGAACAGCTGAACGAGGACGGCGAGACGCTCGGGCGCGTCGGCCACGAATTCGGCACCACCACGGGGCGCAAGCGCCGCTGCGGCTGGTTCGACGCCGCGCTGGTCCGCCAAACCGTGAAAGTGTCCGGCATCGACGGCATTGCGCTGACCAAGCTCGACGTGCTCGACAGCTTCAAGAAAATCCAGATCTGCACCGGCTACATGCTGAACGGCGAGAAGATCGACCACGTCCCGGCCGCGCAGGCCGACCAGGCGGCGATCACGCCGGTTTACGAAGCGATTGAAGGCTGGCAGCAGAGCACCAAGGGCGCCCGCAGCTGGGCCGACCTTCCGGCCGCGGCGGTTAAATACGTGCGCCGTATCGAGGAGCTGATCGAGGCGCCGGTGGCAATGGTTTCGACGAGCCCGGAGCGCGAGGACACGATCCTCGTCCGCGACCCGTTCCAGGCGGTTTAATTCCCGGTTCAGTTGTTTGATCCGTCTTTCGCTTTCGCGCAGCGCGCCGAGCAAATCGCGGTAGGCTTCGCGCCACGCGGCGGTGCGTTGGCCGTGACGCAAGGCATTGCGCGCGCATTTGGCTTTTCCTTCTGCCGTCCGCGGCCCGGTCGATTTCGCCCACGGCCTTGTTTTTCTGATCCTTTCGGCCTGCCTGAGCCGCGATTCAGCTGTCCAGCGCGGCATTCAGTTTTTAACCGCAGAGACCTCAGAGGACGCAGAGAAGGCGCAAAGTTTGTCATTCTGAAGGAGCGAAGCGACTGAAGAATCTGGTTTTAAATGAGATCCTTCGCGTTGCTCAGGATGACAATGACAAAAATCTCTGCGCTCTCTGCGGTACAAAGTTTTTCTGTTCAGTCTGTTCGTCATGGTTTTTCACAAAGGCCATTGTGCGTGTACGTGATGCTCAAGCGCCTGTATGCGCTTGAGCGCGATATAGACGGCCAGCGCCTGCTTCTGCGCGCGCAGGGCAAGCTTGAGGCCCTGGTGTTCGGTGAGCCCCTCGATGCCGGCGCCCTTGAGCAGCAGATCGGAGGCGAGCGCGTGCAGCTGGTCGAACTCATAGAGCAGCGAGGTGTCGCGCGGCAGGTACTCATATTCGCACATGTGTTCGCGCAGGCGCTTCGCCCGCGCGGTAAGCGCAGCGGCCGGGTCGGGGGCCGCCGGGTTCTGGTAGGGTAGACGGTCTTTCTCAGCCGGGGGTTGAACCCCGGTCTCTTCTCCCGCAAGGGGAGGGTCAGCATCAGGGTTCATAAGGCGATGATAGGACGAAAAACCTATCTTGTCAAGAGATCATCTGCTTTTTCAGAAGATGAATTATCATATCGGAAGTGAGCTCAAAATTTGGGCCCTCTTACGGGCCCATCCGGGTAACTGGGTTCCCCCAAAGTGCCAGTTAGATATTGCGGAAGCAAAAAGTAGCTTAATCCTTTGCATTCTGCTTTGAAGGGCGATCCACAGAATACCCCCCGGTCAGCCATGAAATAATTTGATCTTTTTCGTTCAATTTTTCCGCACCGGACTTCTCCGCGTCTCTGAGTTTGTTTGCGCCACTTGTCTTTTCGGCGTCAAGCGTTGCGGCGTGATTTCTCTCCCGCAAACGGGATTTTTTGTGCGTAATCCACGAATGTTCTATTAAGTCCCGAAGACGATCAGGCTCAAGTTTGAATCTTTGGGGGTTAGTGATTACGGCCGCTCCTTCCCCGACCATAAATAGACCGAGCTCCCTATCTGCTTCCCGGGTAAAAACTATGATCGGCGTGTCCGGCGCGGCTTCCTGTATTTTCCTGAGAAAATCCTCGGATTCAAGGTTTGAAATGAAAGTCAAATCGAGAAGGATCATGTCGAAGTGAAAATTGACCTCTTGTAAGCGATCAATGCACTCATAAAGTTGCGAGCATTGGAAAAGATGACAATCTAATCCGATTGTCTGTTCTAGCTGTTCCTCAATTTCATGTATGGGGGTTGCCGGAGTGGTGGCAAGTAAAACCTGCAGAATTTCCTTTTCCATGTACGCCTCCCATAACACCAATGATTCAAACGCGATTTTGTTCCTGGTTCAACGATTTAAGGCGGCCGAACATTTCTCGGTATCCGGCAATTGCGTTCGAGTTCTCAGGCAGATGTATGCGTGTGAAGAAATCGCGCGATCTGCTCTTTGATTTGTGAAGAGGAGGCCTCGTCACCTGCCGAAACGGCATCGTTGAAAAGATCTCGCTGAATTTCCGTTGGCAAAGCATTCCATCGGATTAGCAATGCCGAACCGAGACATTGCAAAATAGCGTTTTCCTCCTGAATTACGCTCGAGCGGGCTTTCCAGTCCCCGTCAGTTTTGCCGCCTTCATTTTCCCACCTGGCTAGAGCGCGGGCTAAAGGGCCGAGTTTATCAAGCGAAGATTTTTCTTTGATCACTGTCGGCAAAGGAGGTCCACATTCAATAAGGATGGGTTGAATCTTGCATAGAAGTTGACACAACCTTTGCTTTAGTGGAGTCTCTTCTCCGATTCTCCACTACGCGCATTATCAGGTCGCGCCGCTAGGTCGGGAACATTATTTTTCTCCTGGCCCACATCGGCTCTGCGCGGAAATGACGCTGTAAATGTCGTTCCACCCATCTCAGATGACTCTACGTGAAGCGTCCCACCGTGGGCCGTTACTATCTCTTTGGTAATATAAAGCCCCAGGCCAAGATTGGCTGAGCCATCGCGTCCTTGTCCGTTTTCTGCAACAGCGCGGATCAGGGAATCGAATATTCGCGGTATCTTGTCCTCGGGAATGGGAATGCCTTCATTATGCACGGTCAGTACAACGTCATCTGGACGGCCGGTAAGAGTTACGGTGATTGGAGTGCCCGTAAAGCTATATTGGACGGCATTGCCAAGCAGGTTGGAGAAGACCTGGGCGATGCGGGCCTTATCCCAGTCTCCTTCGGTATCTCCCGACACCTCAAGCACAAACTTTCTATTTGGATGCATGGTCCGCATTTCATCAACTAGTTTTCGGGCCACGAAACCAATATCCATGCGAGACCTGACCACGGGCAGGCCCGAGCCAAACCTTGCCTTCGTTATATCGAGTAGGTGGGAGACGATTTCGTTGAGACGATTGCCACTCTCCGTGATTTGGGAGGCAAGCACATTTTGTCTTTCATTGAGAGGACCAATCCTGGGCATCAGTTCGGCCGCACCCAATATGGCCCCTAGGGGGTTGCGAAGATCATGCGTCAGGATGCCCAAAAAGAGATCCTTAGAAGCCCCAAGCTTCTTGGCGTAGTGACTGATAGATTCCGTCAGTGCCTGATCAATGGTTTCATTAAACCGGATCAGGTCCCTCAGGTCGTCGTCATTGGCTTCTTTTTTGCCTTCTCTCCAGAGTTTAATTACGCTGGCTCGCAAAGCGCGATACTCGGAAACCATCTGGTCCAGATTAAATCCGCCAGCCAGACGCAGGGCAGCATGCGTTTCTGCCGCGCTCGGTTTGCGTTCATTTTTTTGCTTTCCTTCTCCGCGCGATTTTTCGACTTGTTCTTTACCGGTTTGCGGACTCTCCATATCGTCCACAATGAAGGCTAGAATTTCTTTAACGTGATTTCGGAGCGCCAGCGGGGTCATATCGTTGGCGAAGGGTATCAAATCTCGCGCAAATTCTTCCCACTCACCGATGATCTTTTGCTGATTTTCTTTAATGAATACTGCCAATCTCATAAATCAATGCTCCCTGAGGGTGAAATCCCCTGACAAATGGCTGGAGGGCATTTGAGTTCCTCTGCTCTGTCGCAACAGCGTTCCCAGCATAATGCTCGGAAGCCATATTAGCTAAATGGAATACTCTGGAACCGGTATCTGCCCACCGAGTTAGTTCAAAGGAGGATCATCATGAAAATTACCGGAGCACTTGCCGATAAGGGATTCCATGCTTTTGACGCTGCCCCCCAGAGTCATCAAGGTCAGAAAACCCAACATATCTGGGTCCTTGTTACGGATCACCAGCACGCTCACATATATCGCAAAACTGCAGGTGGACTGGAGTTGATAGCCGACGCAAGAGCCGACGGGAACACCGGCACCGAATCATTTGACGGTCATATCAACCAGGTCAGCGCGGGCCGTGAGAAAAAAGATCATGATCCCCGCAAGAGACAAAATAATCGGGATGATATGGAGTTCGCACACAGTTTGGCAAACTGGCTGAATTTAGCGAATGATGAACATGCTTTCGATCGTCTCGTCCTCGTGGCAGATCAGCATACCCTGGGTCATCTCCGCTCTAACCTGAGCAGAAACGTCCAGGATCGCGTAACGGCAGAACTGGGCAAAGATCTCACGAAGCTTCCGGTAAAAGAAATTCGGAAGCATCTGGATGACAGTATCGTTTTCTGAAATTTAACTGCAGCATAGCCGTCGCACAAAAAAACATCGCATCGGGTGAAACGGTGGTTTACGCCACTCTGGCGTACTTTATCGTGCGACCGGTTCACCTTGCTTAAGATTATTGTTGCCGTTTGCGCAGTGTCTTGGTGGCACGGCTAGAAACTGGAAAGTAGTTTGATGAGGCATCTGGCCAGCTCGGGAGTTTTCAGCCAGGAATTCCGGTTCCTTTGCCTGAACGAAATCGAAAAGTTTCTCGACCATTTCATGCAAATCTTTAGCGGTTGCACTGAGGATTTCCACGGCGTCTTTTTGCCGGGGCGTAAGGGAGTCCGACATGCCAAGTATCGTTGCGATCCCCATCACCGTGCCTATCGGTGCCCGTATGTCATGCTTCATTTGGGCCAGCCGTTTATCAGGGGTCGCTTCCGGTCGATCAGTGGAGCGCCGATTGTTTATGGTACATCCAATAACGGAGCGGCTTTGGTTATCGTTCATTCTTGAAGTCCTTCCCTGTTAGCGTTACCGCATTCGAGGCGGCTTTTTATGTGCCGGGTCTTACTCCGGTTGGGCAAAAACAATCCGTCATTTATGAACGGCGGTTTTAGAGAGAGACACTTTATGGGCCTTATTTCTATAATTGTCAAAGGTAACTAATATGTCATTTCTGGTCGGCTCGGATATCTTCGTCGGCCCCGCGGCGTATCGGAACAGTTGAGGTTTGAAGATGTTGGTCTTCAAACAGGATTTGTCCACGCAAACCCAACTCACTGAATGATCCAAAGAACAAAAGACCTTATTCAGAGTATCAAGAACGGTGATAGGGACCTTCTGAGATGGCTATGTTTATTTATGGAGTTGCTACTCGTTTCTGCGTTGTGTTTGGCTACCTCGGGCACACGGGCATACGCCGCCAATGGCGATGAATATGAAGGTCTTTGGCTGACCTCTGACAAAAAATACGTTATCTCTGTATCACGATGCGGCGGCACACTTTGCGGCAACATATATTGGGCAGATCCCGCCATTCCCCCATTGGATGTAAAAAGCCACGATCCCGAGCAAAGGCAGAATCCTTTATGCGGTATGAACGTATTGCACGGATTCAAGCAGATTGACGACCGTCACTGGGCCGGCGGCACGATTTACCGGACGGAAACAGGCGACACATATCACGCCACAATAGAAATTCTTCCGTCGGGAAACGTATTACTGCGGGGGTATATTCTGGCCCCGTTGTTTGGCCAAAGTGACGTTCTGACGCCGGTGTCCGGAAGAGACTACCCGCAATGCAACGCACCTGGATTCAATGTTAAACAACCACGTCATCACAGGCGCATTGACCAAAGTGCTAAAAAATAGATCCAATTGACATCAATCTACAAATTTTTCGTAATAGATATTCTCACGTCCATCGGAATATATAGGAACCAAATTGTACTTCACAGGTTTTCCCTACAGTCCGCTTTGAGATTTAATTGCGAGCTTGTCCCGTTCGACATGAACATTGTTTGGCGCCGAGGGAGTGCTGGATGTACGCCGTTAAAACTTATTTAGCGCCCAGTGCCCTTGACGGCGTCGGTGTGTTCGCCGGCGAGGATATCCCGAAAGGAACTTTGGTATGGGAGTTGGTCGAGGGCTTCGATCTCGTGCTCGCGCCGGCCGATGTTTCAAGAATGCCGGAGCGCTCCCGCGCCCATATCAAGCGACATGAGTTTTTCTGGAAGAACAAGTACTATCTGTGCGGCGACTACGGCCAGTTCACCAATCATTCCGACGACCCGAATACCGGGAATATTCCCGGCTCGCTCTCGGAAGTGGCATTGCGCGACATCGCCAAGGGAGAAGAAATTACAGCCGATTACAGGACGTTCGATGAGCATTCGCGCGAACATCTGGATTTTCAGATCCGGAAATGTGCGTGATCATGGGCGCGGCAGGCGTTCTGAACAATCAAGGAGGAAGCACGAATGAATGACGAACACGAAAGTTTCGCCGAAAATTTCACCCGGTCATTACTCTCCCAAATCGAGAATATCTCCCGAAGCAACGAGGGCTACGACATTGCGGACAAATACGACTATGCGCTGACGGACAACGTCCTCGTCAGCCGCATTGTCGCAATCTTTAAACGTCTGAAGGCAGACCTCATTTGCGCGGGGTCCGCGCTTTGGCGGAACCGAAACGCGACCTGATGCATTTTATCAATCGGCATGCGGTATGGGACCCGGCTTACGGTGAGTTGGGCCCCGGCCCGATCCGTCATTTTTGGAGTGTGGTTGATACTTGCGCTACCGTGGGGAAATTGATGGGTTGCGTGCGGTCGCCGTGGGATCGGTTGTGCTGTTTCACGCCGGCCTCCCCTGGTTTCACGGCGGCTTTGTCGGCGTAGATATATTCTTCGTCATCAGCGGCTTTCTCATTACCTCGATCCTCATGTCCGAGCTTGCGGAGGGCCGGTTCAGTCTCGTCAATTTCTATGAGCGCCGGGCAAGGCGCATTCTGCCGGCCCTGTACCTTGTGATGGCAGCCAGCCTGCCCTTCGCTTGGGCATGGCTGATGCCCGGCCACATGAAGCAATTCGCGCTCAGCGTTGCCAGCGTCTCGCTCTTTTCCTCGAATATCCAGTTCTGGCGCGAGAGCGGCTATTTCGACACGGCCGCCGACTTCAAGCCCCTGTTGCACACCTGGAGTCTGGCGGTGGAAGAGCAGTATTACATTCTCTTTCCGCTTTTTCTCATGCTGACATGGCGTCTGGGCAGGCGGCGGATATTCTGGCTGCTCGCGGCCGCGGCCGCCGTCAGTCTCGCGATGGCCCAGTGGGGCTCGCATCACAAGCCCGAGGCGACGTTCTATCTGCTGCCGACGCGCGGCTGGGAGCTGCTGATCGGCTCTCTGGCCGCCTGCCATTTGCATGAAAGGCACGGCCAGCCCGACAGAAGAGCGTTCGACCAATGGGCCAGCCTGCTCGGACTCGCGCTCATCCTGTACTCGATCCTTGTTTTCGACAGTCA
>DATJGZ010000287.1:0-3405 GCA_035494535.1 Patescibacteria group bacterium
GTAGCTCGTGGGCGGCGGACCGAGGGGCCGGCCCTCGTCGTCGAACAGGCGGAATTTTCCCTCAAAGCATTTGTTGACCAGCGAATCATCCCAGTGGGGTGCGTGGTACATCACGCGCGTGCCGAGAAGGCGCAGATGCCGATTGAATTCCTGTTCGGTGAAGAATGTGTATTCCTTGTGCAGTTCATTCTGCAGCGTCGCGCGGTCGTCTTTGCGGACGATGAATTCATATGCCCATTTGTAGGGCAGGCGGAACAGGCGCGTCTGCGGATAACGGGCCGGTAATTCCTCGAGGAAGAAGCCTGTGACGCCCGCGTCCTCCGCGGGCTTCGCATGTTCGGAATACCAGACCAGCAGCTCGGCTTCGTTCAGCCGGGCGATGTCCTTCCTGCGCTCCTTCGATTCCTCCTCGGTTTCGTCTTCCGAGACAGGGTCCGGCATCTCGAGCAGGACGTATTCGGTCGGCGGGCGGCGCAGCGCGAAGTCGCGGATGAACATCCAGCCTTCCTGCTTGAGCAGCGAGAATTGCTGTTCCAGCGTCTTAACGATCTGCCGGTCGCTGTAGCGCGAGCCAGAGGAGATTTCATGCAGGATGAACGAATTGATGATGGCGTCGAAATATTCGCGGTCGAAGGCTGCGCTGTAGGCGATATTGGCATTCCGGAAGCGCAGGTTCGGCAGCTTCCATTTCTCCTTCGCGGTCTCGATCTTCTTCTCGTCCATGTCGACGCCGATGAAATTGATCTGCGGATTGAGGATCGCCATGACATAGGTCATGTGTCCTTCCTCGCAGCCCATGTCGCCGATCAGCGCGCCGGGCGGCAGCAGCAAGTGCGACATCGTGAACCACGCCTTGCGGACGATGTGCGGCGGGATGGTCTTCAGTTCGGGATGTTTTGCAAAGTAACGCTCAGCCGCCGGGGGCATCGCGGACGGCGATTTGGTTTCCGTATTATCTTGCTCACTCAGGCCTAGGGCTCTGCGATGACCCTGCCGGAGCGTCTTAATACGCTTTCCAAGCATGCTTTTTCCTGGGTTTCACACGCCAATCTCGTCCCAGTTATTTATTACGTAATTTTCGCAGTCTAGCCGAAGGCAAAGGTCATTGCAAATTTATTAAGTCCCTAAGAAACTTGCGTTCTTTCCGATGGTTGTGGTTCTTTGGGCCATGGCTGAACTCGGGATATTTTTACGCCGGACGATGGATTTGATCCTGCCGCCGCGGTGTTTTGTGACCGGCGAGATCGTCGATTCGCCCGGAAAATTGTCACCGTCGGCATGGTCGGCTCTGCGGTTCATCGGTGCACCACAATGCTTAGTCTGCGGCTATCCGTTCGATTTCGCGATGGACGAGGACGCGACATGCGGGAGCTGCCTGCGCGAACGGCCGCTTTACCAGTCGGCAAGGTCGGCTCTCGTTTACGACGACGGCAGCCGCGGCGTGATCCTGAAGTTCAAGCACGCCGACCGGACCGACGGCGTGCACACGCTGGCCGGGTGGATGGAACGGACGGGGGCCGACCTGCTCAAGGCGGCGGACATTATCGTGCCGGTCCCGCTGCATCGCTGGCGGTTGCTGAAGCGGCGCTATAACCAGTCGGCCTTGCTGGCGCAGGCGCTGGCCATCCGGAACGGCAAGACCTGCATTGCTGACCTGCTGGTGCGCACGCGCGCGACGCCGATACAGGGCCACAAGGGATTCCGCGAGCGTCATAAAAATGTCAAAGGAGCATTCAGCATCAATCCAAAACGCGTGGCGGCGCTGGAAGGAAAGGTCGTGCTGCTGATCGATGATGTCTACACGTCGGGCGCGACAATACAGGAATGCACGAAGACGCTGCTAGACGGGGGCGCGGCGGTGAATGTGCTTACGCTGGCTCGTGTCGTAAAGCCCGATCACATGGCATAAAATATTTCTCCGCCGCACGAGAATGCGGGGGCAAGCCCCCGCATCCGCCGATGAGTATAAACCCTCAAATCCGCTATTTGCGCTTTTTTAGGCGACTGCCAGGGCCGGTGCCAGAGTAGGCGCGGCCGGTTCGTTCGCCTTTTCCTTGTCCGGAGACGCTAAAAGAAGGGGTAGCAGTTTTTCCGCCAACACCAGAAGGACCGGGAGGACAATCTTGGCCACTTCGAGCCATTTTTCCCAGTTCATGCTGTTTTCGGAAGCTTTGGAGAAATTAGTCTTCAGGCTGTCGATAGTCGTCAGGCTATTTTCCATTTCTACCTCCTTTTTTGGTACTGTCAGTAGTAGACAGAATGTACCATTTTCATATCATCAAAACAACGAATTTTTATGATCTTTCAATATGTTGCGATGCAGCAATAAAATTACCGCACCTGAGTTAGGGGAGGGCGAATTGTCAGGCCGCCATGCCGTGGCGCATGGCGAGTTCGCGCAGGAGCGTGAAGTTCTCGAGCGATTTGATTCCTGCGCGGCGCAGGCGGTGGAACAGCGGCGAATTGCTGCTGACGAAGCGGTTGAGAATGTCGGTTCCCGTGACGCGGCCAGCGATGTCGACGCGGCGGCTGCGTTCGTACTGCGCGAGGATCGCAGCTGCGCCCGGATCCTGCCCGAGCCGCACGGCTTCGATGATGACATTGGCCAGTGAGGCGGCGTCACGCAACGACAGGTTCAACCCCTGTGCGCCGAGCGGATGCAGCACATGCGCTGCCTCGGCGATCAGCGCAGCGCGCCGCGCGGTCAGGCGTTCGGCTTTCAGGCTCTGCAGTTGCCACGATTGCGGACCGGTGAGAAGCGTGATCTCGCCGAGCACGCCGTCGCTGCGGTCCTGCAGCGCGCGCGTGAAGCTGCGCTTGTCCATGCGCATGGCGCTGTCGGCGGGTTCGTTGAAATCGACCCACACCACGCTCGATGTTTTCCCCGGTAGCGGCACGAGCGTGAACGGGCCGGAAGGGCGATGGAATTCCGTCGATGTATTGTTGTGCGAACGCGTATGCGAAATCAGGCAGGTGATCGCGTGCTGGCCGTAGTCGCGCTCTTTCGCTTCTATTCCTGCACAGGCGCGCACGGTCGATTTGCGGCCATCGGCGCCGACGATCAGTTTCGCGCGCAATTCTTTTCCGGCAAGCTTCGCGGTGACGCCGAAATCATCGGCCTCGAACGATTCCAGTTTCGCGTTCAGCAACTCGATTTGCTTCGATTTGGCGGCGCGCTTGCGGAGGGCCGCGAGCAAAACCGCGTTCTGCATGTTGACGCCGAAGGCGTCCTGCCCGATCTCGTCGGCGCGGAAGGTGATCTCGATCGGTGGGCGGACATTGGCGTCGATGATCTTCAGCGCTTCCATCACGCCGCCGTCGCGGGCGCAGTCCCTCCATGCGTCGGTATGGGTCAGGATATTGATGCTGTCCTGCATAAGGGCGCTGGTGCGCGTGTCGCTGTAG
>DATJGZ010000288.1:0-3034 GCA_035494535.1 Patescibacteria group bacterium
CGGCAGGCCGCGTGCGATCATGTCCTGCTGGGTTACCAGCCAGGGTACGAACCAGAAACTCGCGAAGCGCGAGGCGTGTTCGTGTCCGGTGTAATATGCGGTTTCATGAACGATGCCCATGTTGTTGCTGAACATGAAGAAAGTGCAGTCTGGTTTTTCGCCGCAAACGCTGTTCACGAGGCTAGGCACCGAAAGGTTTTTATATTCGGCGTGCAGCGGATAGCCTTTGACAGGCGGCACGAATATCCAAGCAAATCCGGTCAGAATGGCAATCGATGCGAACAGAGTGTGCTTGGCTTGCATATCCCGGCGCATCAGCCACGGCAACAGCAGCCCCAGCGCACAGGCCGCGAAGCTGAACAGCGGGAAAAGGTGATAGTAAAATCCGCGCCCCTGAACGAAGTAAGGAATGAGGCTGAGAAGGGCCGCCGCCTCGAGCATCAATGTCATGACTTTCCGCTCGCGCGGCATATTCGTCCAGCCTGTCACCAGCAGTAAAACCAGCGTCGCCGCAAGCCAACCGAGCGTTTTGCGCAGGATGTGCGGCGCGCGCAGCGGTACGTAGAGTTTCATGACATCGGGCAGGATATCGTGCGGAAAAGCCGGAAACAGGAGCCATGTGGCGGCAATATAAGCGGTAGTCGAGACGGCAAGGCAAACGAAATCGGGATCGCGTAGGGGCAGGCGCTTTTGTCGCACTGCCCGGAACGCCAGCATGATCGCCGGCACCAGCCCATGATCAGGTTTCAACAGGATGAATAGCGAACCGATGGCGAAGACCGGCCATGTCATTCGCCTCGGCCGCGGCAAATTGAAGGTCAGCGCCGCTTGCAGCAATGTAAAGGGAATGAGCGCCAGCCCGACATACTGATCCCGTTCCCCAAACGAGGTCGAGCAGATAATCGTATTGGCAACAATCAGGGTTGCCGTGACGCCCGACGCGTCGCTGCGTTCAAGGAAGGTCCAGCCGCGCAGGATGGCGTGGACGATCGCGGCGGAGATCACGGTCAGACTCAGGGTCCATGCGAATACGGCGTAATGAAAGGGCAGGTGAAGCGTCTGCGCCGCGAACCACGGCAGGGTGTAGGTGAACATGTCGAGCGGCGGATTGAGCTCGTAGACGTCGGTCCCGAGCCGGCCGCCGCCGAGGATTCGCCGCATCGACTCGGTGAGCCAGATCGTGTCTGAACTCAGGCTTATCCCGGCCATTTGGCAGGACCAGACAATGATCGGGACTGAGAAAAGAGTCCAGAAGAGTAGTGACAGCGCGCGTTGTTTCCGAACTACGGCGGCGGCGCCGGAGGAAGCCATCTATCAGCTAGCCGCGGATTCGGCTTCCTTCTCCTCTTTGTCCTTGCCCTTCTTCGCCTTCTTCTTGTCGGCGTAGACGTAGACGGGAGGCTTGCTCTCCATGATTGTTTCCTCGTTGACCACGACTTCCTCGAGGTTGTCGATGTCGGGGATCTCATACATGGTGTCGAGCAGGAGATTTTCGATGATCGAGCGCAGGCCGCGAGCGCCGGTCTTGCGCTCGATCGCCTTTTTGGCGACGGCATCGAGCGCGCCCGGGGTGAAGTTGAGTTTCACGCCCTCGATCTCGAACAGGCGGCCATATTGCTTGACCAGCGCATTCTTCGGCTCGGTCAGTATCTGGATTAGAGCCGGTTCGTCGAGGTCGTCGAGCGTCGCCACGACGGGCAGACGGCCGATGAATTCGGGGATCAGCCCGAACTTGAGAAGATCATCCGTTTCGAGCGCGCGCAGGACCTCGCCGGCACGACGGTCTTCGGCATTCCGGACGTCGGCGCCGAAGCCGATGGCCGTGCCCTTGCCGCGCATGGCGATGATTTTTTCGATGCCGGCAAACGCGCCGCCGCAGATGAACAGGATGTTCGAGGTATCGACCTGCAGGAATTCCTGCTGCGGATGCTTACGGCCGCCCTGCGGCGGGACCGAGGCGATCGTGCCTTCCATCATCTTGAGCAATGCCTGTTGCACGCCTTCGCCCGACACGTCGCGGGTGATGGACGGGTTGTCGCCCTTGCGCGAGATTTTATCGATCTCGTCGATGTAGACGATGCCCTTCTGCGCGCGCTCGACGTTGTAGTCGGAGTTCTGCAGCAGCTTGAGAATGATGTTCTCGACGTCCTCGCCGACATAGCCGGCTTCGGTGAGCGTCGTCGCGTCGGCCATCGTGAACGGCACGTCGAGAATGCGTGCCAGCGTCTGCGCGAGCAGCGTCTTGCCGCAACCGGTGGGGCCGACGAGCAGGATGTTCGATTTCGCGATTTCAACGTCGCCGCCGCGCTCGCCCTGGTCGATGCGCTTGTAATGGTTGTGGACCGCGACCGAGAGAATGCGTTTGGCGCGTTCCTGCCCGATGACGTAGTCGTCGAGCACTTGCTTGATCTCGCTCGGGGTGGGAACGGCGCCGCCGCCCTTGACGATGGAGCTTTTGTCCTCCTCGCGGATGATGCCCATGCAGAGCTCGACGCATTCATTGCAGATGAATACGTTCGGTCCCGCGATCAGCTTGCGGACCTCGTGCTGGCTCTTGCCGCAGAAGGAGCAATAGAGCGTGTTCTTGCCGTCGCCGCCGGTGCCTGACTTACTCATGTTCCGATAACCCGTCTGCCTTTCCCTCGTAAAGCTATTCTATATTCATTTTATCCGGCCCAAGTAAAGGCGCGCAAGCCCCTAATTCCCATTGTTTTTTTCCTTCACAAGACACTTGCGCACAATATAATCAGGCCCGATATCCTTTAAGAAAGCGTGAACATGCCCGGCCTGCGGACCCTCAATGACCTTGAAGAGAGTTTTTCCCTGTTCGACAGCTGGGAAGACCGCTATCGCTACCTGATCGACCTTGGGGCCGAACTGCCGGCGATGGACGCCGCCCTGAAAACCCCGGAAACCCTTGTTAAAGGCTGCACTTCGCAGGTTTGGCTGATCGCGCAGACGAAAAATGGAAGCTTCCATTTCACCGCCGACAGCGACGCGCAAATCGTCCGCGGCCTGATTTATCTCCTGCTCG
>DATJGZ010000289.1:0-8062 GCA_035494535.1 Patescibacteria group bacterium
CGACCTGATCAACACCCATACTCAACAGGATGTCGAGCTCGACAAGCTGTTCGAGGATGTCGCCTGCTACAACACCCGCATCATGGGCGCAGCGCATGTCGAGAACGTAACCGAACTAGCCTGCCGCACCGCGCTTTCCCGTCGCAGCGTCGCCCATATCACCATGCCGGTCGACATGCAGGAGGAGCCGGTGAACAAGGCCTCCCGGTCCAAGCGCAACGTGCCGGAGCACGTATCTAATATATTGGCCATGCGCGGCGGAGTGCCCGCGGAACAAGCCTTGCGGCAAGCGGCCGAGATCCTGAACAAAGGCCACCGGATTGTCATCCTTGCCGGGCGCGGCGCCATCGGCGCTGGCGATATTCTCGAACAAATCGCGGAAAAACTCGGCGCTGTAATTGCAAAGCCGTTGCTGGGGAAAATGTCAGTGCCTGACGATAGCCCCTATTGCACTGGCTCGGTCGGGCTACTCGGCACCAAGCCCAGCTACGACGCGCTCAAGGAATGCGACACGTTGTTCATCGTCGGCTCGTCGTTTCCTTACATCGAGTTCTATCCGAAAATCGGGCAGGTGAAATCCATCCAGCTGGACAATGATCCGGCACGCATCGGTCTGCGTTATCCGGCTGATGTCGGCCTGGTCGGCGATGCGGCCAAGACGTTGCAGGAACTGCTACCCCTGTTGAAGGAGCAGGAAAGCCGCCGCTTCCTGCTTGACATCCAGAAGTCGAAAGAAAAGTGGATCGAGCTGCTGGAGGAACGCGGCACGCTGTCCGATATGCCGATGAAGCCGCAAGTGGTGGCGCATGAACTCAACAAACTTCTGCGCGACGACGCGATCATTCTCTCCGACTCCGGTACTATTGCGACGTGGTACGCGCGGCAGATCCATATCCGCAAGGGCCAGATGTGCACGCTGTCCGGAAATCTCGCGACTATGGCCTGCGGCCTGCCCTATGCGGTCGGCGCACAGATCGCCTATCCCGAGCGCCAGGTGGTCGCGCTGGTCGGTGATGGAGGTTTTACGATGCTTATGGCTGAGATGATCACGGCAAAGAAATACAATTTACCCATCAAAATTGTCGTCTTTAAGAACAACGAGCTCGGTCAGATCAAGTGGGAGCAGATGGCGTTTCTCGGCAATCCCGAATATGTCTGCGAGCTGGAGCCCTTTGATTTTGTGAAATATGCCGAAGCCTGCGGCGTCGCCGGCTACCGTGCCGAAGATCCCAGAACCTGCGGCGATATATTAAAGACGGCATTAAGCACATCCGGCCCGGCTGTCATCGAGGCCGTGGTTGACCCATTTGAGCCGCCCTTGCCGGCGCATATCGATTTCTCGCAAGCCAAGGCACTTGCAGAGTCGCTCATGCGCGGCACGCCAGACCGCGGAAAAATTCTGAAGACTCTCGCCAAAGATACCGTGAGGGAACTGATCTGATGCCGGTGCCGATAACCGGTATCAACGCCCGCGCCTTTGTCATTCCCACCGACTATCCCGAAGCTGACGGCATGCTCGAATGGGACAGTACGACGCTGGTCCTCGTGCAAGCTGAAGCTGGCGGCGAGGTAGGAGTCGGCTATACTTACGCCAGCCATTCCGCCGCCACTCTTATAAACGATCTATTTCCCAAAATTTTGACCCGGATGGATGTCATCGATATTCCGATCTGCTGGAAGATAATGTGCCGGGCGGTCAGAAATCTCGGCAATTCGGGACAAGCCGCCTGTGCTGTTGCGGCCGTCGATACCGCGCTATGGGACCTGAAGGCGCGGATTCTGAATGTGTCCCTCTGCGATCTGATGGGCGTGGCGAAGCCGAGCGTTCCCGTCTATGGCAGCGGCGGGTTCACCACCTATGATGACGCACGCATTACAGAACAGATCGATGGCTGGCTTGAACAGGGCATCACGATGGCCAAAATTAAAATCGGCACGCATCCCGAGATCGATATTGATCGGGTCGGTACGGCGCGCCGCGCGCTCGGCGTGAACCCCGAGCTTTTTGTCGACGCCAACGGCGCCTACACGGTCAAGCAGGCGCTGGCGTTCGCGCACCGGTTTACGGACTACAAGGTGACATGGTTCGAGGAACCGGTGTCCTCGGATAATCTGACCGGCCTGCGTCAAATACGCGATGCCGGCCCCGCCGGAATGGACATAACGGCCGGCGAGTACGGCTTCACGCTATTCGAGCACCGGCAGATGCTGGATGCGCATGCCGTTGACGTGCTGCAGATCGACGTCACGCGCTGTCAAGGCTATACCGGCTTCATGCAGGCGGCCGCGCTGGCGCAGGCGGCTAATATTCCAGTTTCGTCGCATTGCGCGCCGGCGCTTCATTTGCCGGTCTGCCTGCATGTGCCTCATCTAAGACATATGGAATATTTTCACGACCATGTGCGGATCGAGAAAATGCTGTTTGACGGCGCACCCCTGATTAAAGAAGGATATCTGGTGCCGGACCGCGCGCAGCCCGGTCACGGACTGGAATTCAGGGAAAAGGACGCCGAGAGATTTGCGGTATGACACTGGAATCCGACTTGCAGCGTGGAATTGACGGCGAGGTCCGGTTCGGCACGGGTGACCGGGCAATGTATGCCAGCGACTCATCCAATTATCGTCATGTGCCGCGCGGCGTCGTGGTGCCCAAATCGGTTGAGGATATAGCGAAGACTGTTTCCATCTGCGCCAAACACGGCGCTGCGGTTGTCCATCGCGGCGGTGGAACGTCGCTGGCGGGCCAGACTATAGCCACCGACGCGATCATAATCGACAGCTCGAAATACTGTCATGGCATACTCTCGATCGCCCCCGAAAAGAAACTCGCGACCGTCGAGCCCGGCTGTGTTCTCGACGACCTGCGCGGCGCCGCCAATAAATATGGCCTGACCTTCGGGCCCGATCCCTCGACCCACAACCACAACACGCTCGGCGGTATGATCGGCAATAATTCCTGTGGTGTACATTCCGTGATGGCCGGACGAACCGTCGATAACGTCGAAGCGCTTGAGATTATGACCTATGACGGCGTGCGAATGACGGTCGGCCGCACGCCGGTCGACGAGCTGAAAGACCGCTTCAACCGCCCGGGCCGCGAGGGCGAGATCTACCGCAATCTGTGGAAGCTGCAGGAAAAATATGGCGATGAAATCCGTAGCACTTTTCCGCACCTTCCCCGGCTCGTCTCGGGCTACCGGCTTGAGTACCTGCTGCCGGAAAACGGATTCCATGTCGCCCGCGCGCTGGTGGGCACGGAAAGCACCTGCGTGACGGTTCTGCGCGCGACAGTCAACCTTGTGACTGATCCGCCGGTCAAAACGCTGCTCGTACTCGGCTTCGACGATCTGGCCAACGCGTCCGATGCCGTGCCGGACATCATCTCCTTCGGCCCGGTAGCCTGCGAGGCGCTGGATCACGTGATGATCGAGCACATGCAGAACAAACACTTTATGACGGACCATATCAAAGACCTGCCCGAGGGCCGCGCGTGGTTCCTGATCCAGTTCGGTGGCAAAGATGCCGAGGAGGCGCGCGAAAAAGCGAACAGGCTGTATGCCGCGTTCCAGAACCGCCCGCATGTCACCGGTAACAAGATTATCGACGACCAGAAGACACGCGATGCCCTGTGGGAAATCCGCAAGGCAGGCCTGCCGGTCACGGCCTGGGTACCCGGACAAAAACGGGACACATGGGAAGGCTGGGAGGATTCGGCCGTGCCGCGTGACAAGCTCGGCGATTATGTGCGCAAAATACGGGCCCTGATGAAAAATCACGACTACCGCGCGGCAATGTACGGCCACTTCGGCGATGGTCTCATTCATATGCGTCTCGATTTCGGCCTGCATACGGAGCCCGAGGTGCGCAATTTTCGCGCCTTCATGGAGGAAGCAGCCGATCTGGTGAGCAGCATGGGTGGTTCGCTATCCGGCGAGCACGGCGATGGCCAGTCGCGATCCGAGCTTCTTCCCCGCATGTACACACCGCGCATTATGGAAGCGTTCGCCGAATTCAAAGGCATCTGGGACCCTGACAATAAAATGAATCCCGGCGACAAGGTGCAGCCGAAGAAGCTGGATCAGGATCTGCGCTTCGGCCCTCACTATCAACCCGCACCGCGCGACACGGTGTTCAAATATCGCGAAAGCGGGGGCGACTTCCGCCGCGCCGCCCTGCGCTGCGTCGGTGTCGGCGAATGCCGCCGAAAGACCGAAGGCACAATGTGTCCCAGTTATCGGGCCACGCTGGAAGAAAAGCATTCCACCCGCGGCCGCGCGCGGATGTTTCAGGAAATGCTGCAGGCCGACCCGGTGCGCGACGGCTGGAAATCGGAGGCCGTGCGCGATGCGCTGAACCTGTGCCTCGCCTGCAAGGCCTGTAAGCACGAATGCCCGGTCAATGTCGACATGGCGACCTATAAGGCAGAGTTCCTGCATCACTATTTCAAAGGCCGGCTGCGTCCGGCAACGGATTACGCCATCGGCATGATTCCTGTCTGGGCGCGGCTGGCAACATCGCTGCCCGGCCTGCCGACAATTGTCAATGCGGTAGCATCCCTGAAGGCCGTGAAATCCCTGATCGGCATTCATCCCGACCGGCATGTCCCGAAATTCGTCCACCGGACTTTCCGGCAAAGCTTCAAGGGGCCAGCGGGCAAAGGCCGGCGCGTCATCCTGTGGACGGACACGTTCAACAACCATTTTACCCCGCACGTATTGCGGGCAACGGCGACGGTACTGGAGCGCGCCGGGTGCCGGGTCGAACTGACTAAGAAAAACATATGCTGCGGACGCCCCTATTATGATTTCGGAATGCTGGACAGGGCGCGCGGGCATTTGATGGATTTAATGGATAACCTTGGGCCCGAACTCAATGACGACACATGGGTCGTCGGCATAGAACCCAGCTGCGTCGGGATCTTCCGTGATGAACTGATCAGCATCTACCCCGATGACCCGCGAGCGAAACGTCTTTCCGAAAGGACGCTCATGCTGGCGGAATTCCTCGACCGTCATACCGACTTCAAGCCGAGCTCAACCGCCGAAAATTTGATTGTCCACGGCCATTGCCACCAGAAATCGATTCTGGGCATGACTTCGGACGAAAAACTGCTGCGCGCCGCGAGTGAGAACGTAAACATGCTCGACAGCGGCTGCTGCGGTATGGCCGGGTCGTTCGGTTATGAAACGGAAAAATATCCCGTGTCTAAAACCATATTCAGGCAGGTATTGGGACCGGCCGTGGAGAAAGCGGGCAAGGACGATCTCATCGTCGCCAATGGATTTTCGTGCCGGACACAGATTGAGGCGCTAACGGGCCGCAGGGCGCTGACACTGCCGGAGGTTCTTGAAAGGAGCAGCCGATGATCGGGAAGAAAAGATGGGCGATTGCCGAAGGCTACATACCGCATGACGATGAAACCAAGCCGCGTGAATTTGTCAGCCATGAGACGGCCTGCATCCTGAACACAACGGACAAGGATGCGCATATAACGCTTATGATTTATTTCGCCGACCGCAACCCGGCGGGACCATACAACGTCACCGTGCCGGCGAAGCGAACGCTGCACTTGCGTTTCAATGACCTTAAGGACCCCGAAAAAATCCCGCACGGCACCGACTATTCGAGTGTTTTTGAATCGGATGTCCCGGTCGTCATCCAGCATACACGGCTGGACGGCCGCAAGGCGGAGAATGCGCTATTGACCACGATCGCCTACAGCGAAGGCTAGGCCGTCTCTGCCCGCTCTACGTTATACGATTCCTCAAGCGCAAAGACGGCGTTGATCTGCGCCAGATGAGTAAAGGCTTGCGGAAAATTGCCCAGCTGCGCGCCGTCGCCCGCCGTTTCCTCCGCAAACAACCCTAGATGATTGGCGTAACCATTCATCTTTGAGAACAACAGCCATGCTTCCGCCTGCCGCCCGGCGCGCGCGAGACAGGCTATATACCAGAACGAGCAGGCGTTGAAGCTGCCCTCGTTGCTTGAATCCACCGGCGTCAAATCGATCTCGCCGACGTTGTAGCGGTGCACGAGCGTATCGCGCGCCAGCCGCGCGCCCACGCATTTCAGGGTCGAAAGCCAGCGCGGATCGTGAGAACCGATAAAATTCACCAGCGGCATCAGCAGCACCGACGCGTCAACGGTTTTCGCATTCTTGTGCTGGACGAAACTCTGCAACTCTTCACTCCAGAAATTCTCGAAGATGTCGTTATAGATTTCTGCCCTTGTATCGAGCCACCGCTTGAATTCCGCCGGCATCGACTCATCCCGCGCCATGCGCAGGGCGCGGTCGAGCGCCACCCAGCACATGAGGCGGGAGTGCAGGAATTCGCGCTGCTCGCCGCGGAATTCCCAAATGCCGGCATCCGGCTTGCGCCAGTTCTCGCAAACATAATCGGCGGTACGGATGACGTCCTGCCATGCATCATAGGAAATCTTGGTGATATGCTTGTCCGCCAGCGCCACGGCATCCAGCAATTCGCCGTATATATCGAGCTGGAACTGGCAGTAGGCTTCGTTCCCAATGCGGACGGGCTTACTGCCGCGATAGCCCTCGAAATGGTCCAGCGTCGTTTCTTCGAGATCCGTGCTGCCGTCGATGCGGTACATTAACTGCAACTCGCCCTTGTCGCCCGCTTTTTTGTATAGCGTCTCCACCCATTTCATGAAGGCGATGGCTTCATCCCGCAGGCCGAGGCGCATCATGGCATACACGGTGAAGGCAGCGTCGCGCATCCAGCAGTAACGATAGTCCCAGTTGCGGCGGCCGCCAATCGCCTCGGGCAGGCTGAAGGTGGGCGCGGCGATGATGGAGCCGTGCTTGCGCGAGGTCAGCAGCTTGAGCGTCAGGGCGGAGCGATTGACGGTGTCGCGCCAGCGTCCCTTGTAGGTAATGCCGGCAACCCAATTGCGCCAGTAATCGATTGTCTTATCATGGATCTTGCGAATGCAATCGGCATCGAAATCCTGTACTTCCTCGCTATCGCAGCAGAGCATGAAAAAGGCGGCCTCGCCTTCCTTCAGCGTGAATCGGGAGCGGATCGAACCGTCATGGCCCTCCAGTCTCGTCGTCGCATGCAGGCTCATTTTCTGTTTCGCGCGTGTGCCGATCAGCGCACGGCTGCCGCCGTCAACGATTTCGAAATCATGCGGGTCGCGCCCGTAGTCGAACGCCGGCATGCACTCCATCACAACCGGCACCTGGCCGCGCACGGCGGTGACCTGGCGGATGATACGGCTCGGCGAGTCGACATCATTGATTGGCATGAAATCCGCAATCTCGAGAATGCCTTCATCGGCCATTGAACGGGTCAGCAGGACATTGGTATCGGGGACATAAAGCTGGCTTGGCCGTGTGTGCTTCCAGTCCGGCCCGATCCGGAAAAACCCGCCCTTTTTATCGTCCAGCATCGCCGCGAAGACAGAAGGCGAGTCGAATTCGGGAAAGCAGAAGAAATCGATGGAGCCGTCGAGGCCGACCAGCGCCACCGTCCGCATATCCCCGATAATCCCGTAATTCTCGATTGGTTTATAGGGCATCACAATAATAACCAGCGGAACCAATAACCCGTTCCGGTTGTATCGTCGTCAAACCCTTACGACAGCAGCTGTCGCAGGTCGTGGATAATGGCGTCGTCCTTGGCATCCGACTCAAACAGCAGTCGCGCGTGCCCCTCACGGTCAAAGATGAACACGGCATTGCTATGAACGACACCGTCCTGCCGGGCCTCATAGCCGATGCGGTAGCGTTTGGCGATGTTCTCGATCTGCTTTTCACTTCCGGTAAACCCGGTCATGTGCGTGGGGTCGAACGCCGAAATGAAATTCTTTAGCTCTTTCGGCTGGTCATGCTTCGGGTCTACCGAGACGAACAAAACATGCGCCTGATCTACCTGCGGTCCCAGTTTTTTGAGAACGCCATTAAGCTTTCCCATTGTGAGTGGGCATTGATCGGGACACTGCGTAAATCCAAAATAGAGCAGAACGATCTTGCCCTTGAACGCTGCCTCCGTCGCCGGCTTTCCGCTGTCATCTGTCAGCGAGAACTGCAAGTCCGGCA
>DATJGZ010000290.1:0-5977 GCA_035494535.1 Patescibacteria group bacterium
CCGGCGCAGCAATCGCGAGCTCGAGGACATCGCCCATATCGCCTCGCACGACCTCAAGGAGCCGCTGCGCGGGCTGATCATGAAGGCGTCCTTCCTGCGCGAGGACTATGCCGATAAACTGGATGAGGACGGGCGGGAAGAGCTGGATGGTCTCGTCAGTCTTGCCCACCGCAGCTACCATCTCATCAACGACCTGCTCAATCTCTCGCGCGCCGGAAAGCGGGAGTACGTTGTCAGCGAGGTCGACGTTAACGATATTGTCGACGATATATCAAGATTGCTCGACGAGCGGCTGCGCGAACGCAACGCGCGGATTATCGTGCGCGAGCGTTTGCCGCATTTCAAAGGCGACCGTCATACATTCACCGAAGTGTTCCGCAACCTGATCACAAACGCCATCATCTACAACGACAAGCCCGAGTCTGTAGCGGAAGTCGGATTCCTAAAGGAGAAGCTGGACGGCCCGAATGTCGAGAAGAACGTCTTCTATGTGAAGGACAACGGCATCGGCATCGACAGAAGACTGCACGGCGAGATCTTCCGCATGTTCAAGCGGCTGGTCATATCGAAGAAATACAACGAATCCGGCACGGGCGTCGGCCTGACGCTGGTCAAGCAGATGATCGAACGCTGCGGCGGCCGTGTCTGGCTGGAATCGGAGCTCGGCGTCGGCTCGACGTTCTATTTCACGTTGGGGGAATGTTCCACGCTATCCGAGGAGAAACCCATGGTCGATCAATTGAGCAAAAGCGCCGAAGAGGAAGCGCAACTCCGCAAGGAAGCGCTGGCGTCGGGAAAAGTGTCGCCCGACGGCGACCGCGACAACGACGGAATACCCAAGGAACAAGAAGCCGGCGACGAGCAGGACACGGCGAAAGCGGTGTTTCGCCCCGGTCCCAACACGAGGCCCTATCAGAAATCGACCGATATTTCCGACCACCGCAACGCCTGAGAACCAGCTCGCAAATTTTCGATTGTGCGGTAATGAAAACTGATACAGTGGCCCCACACCGGGGGTTTTCAAATGAAGCGGTTATTTTTCGCGGCGATTGTATTTGCGGCTCTTCACGCGGCACCAGCGTACGCAGATGACGGCATTGTCGGCGGCGCGGGCGCATTCACATGCTCGGAGTTCGGCAAGGAATATCAGACCGACCCCGAGAGCGAGCATATGTTTTTTACATGGGCGCAGGGATTCATGAGCGGCATGAACGCCGCCGGCGGCTTCGGCCATGTTCGTGATCTCGGCTCAAAGCCGGTCGTCGATCAGGAAGAGTTCCTGCGGAAATATTGCGACGACCACCCGCTTTCGACGTACGCGGTCGCGGTGTCGAAGCTCTATGTAACGCTCAAAACTCACTAAAAGATTCGCGTCTCGGGAACGCGGCCAATTTTATTTTAAGATGATCATATCCGCGTATGATGTTGTTTTTCCTGACGTCGAAGTTGGCTGTCAGTTTCCGGTAAGGTTCTTGAAACAATTGATCAATTTCCTGTTAACCCGATTTGGTTAAGCTGAAAAAATAGCCCGGTGCGGAATTTCAAATTCGGGGAGTGGGGAGAGTCATGAGTAAACCTGTCGATAATGCGCGGCTCGTACCGTATTTCAGAGCTCTGGTTGCAAGTCTACTTTTCGCGGAAGCGATCGGATTCACAATTCATGCCCTGCTGCCGGAAATGGACATGGTTCTGTGCGATGTCTATGCCCTGATGGCAGCTTCCGTGTCGTACCTCCCGTTTGTCCTCCTGTTCAAAAATCGAACGGACGGAAAAGAGAGGCCGAAACCTCCGGCTCTCGCCAGCTTCCACATGTTCTTCTGACGGCGGCTAGCCCGGCCCCGGTGCGGGGGGCGGCTGGTTATTGCCTTTTTCAAGTTTTTTCCGCCATTCATCCAGATTGCCGTGCGCGATATCTCGGTCTAGGCCGTGATCGGCATAGACCCAGTCGACGGCTTCGGCGGCGCGCCTGATTTCAGCGGGCGATGACAATATCTTCATGGCCAGCCGGTTGCCTTCGATGGGATGGTCCGCCAGCGCGGCAAGGCCTAGCGCTGGCACCGGCACGAATTCCGGCTTGCGGCGCACCCAATCGAAGCAGGCTTCCGTGTTGCGCTGGCACGCCCAGATTTCAACAGTATTGACGAAGGACGCCGCCAGTTTCGCGCCCTTGGTCGGCGCGCCTTTCAGCGCGCGGTATATTTCCTCCAGTTCTTGCGGTCGCTCCGACGGCACCGGCCCGAATTCGCCGCGGCGATAGATAAGGTCGACGAGGCCGATCCAGTCCCCCGCCTCCTCGGCAAGCGGGGTCAGCAACTTCCAGCGCTTCGATGTGACGATGGCGTCGACGACGGCGGATACGGGCGCGCCCCCGCCCGTTTCCCCGAATATATCCTCCCGGATGTCTTCCCACTCGCAGCCCTGTGCGATCTGCCGGCGCACCCGGGCGGCAGCCGCGCCTTGCCGGTCGCCGAAAAAGTCGCTCAGCTTCTCACGCCATGCCATTTTCTATCTCCCTGTATTTTTGAAGGGAATGGTACCGCCCGCGCCCGCCTTTATATAGAGTCAAAATCATTCCGTTACGGAAATTTGACAGTTATTAGGTAAACCTCCTATAGTCCCCTCGCCAGAGGACTGAATTGCATGGAAGGAAGATTCTCATGAGCCAAGTGACCGCGCTTTCCGATCAGGATATCAAGACGCTGAATGATGCTCTCGACCCGCTGGTTCACCAGTTAATGACGATTTTCGCGGCACACGCCGACAAAAAATTCGAGCGCGTCGCATACAACCTGGTCGAGTCGGCGCTCAAAATGGCAGACCGCCTGCCGCCGCAGAAAAAACTCGGTGCGCTGGTCGACGGCTCGAACAAGCTCCTGCCCAAAATCCAGAAATATGTGAGCAACGACGATCTCGCCGTCATCGTCCCCGAGAATCTCAGAAAACCCGAAATCGCGGATCTGTGCGACAAGGCTGGCGCAACGTCGCTTGCCGCCCTGCTGCGCGCGTCGTTTAATACCGTAGCCGCACCCGCCGCGGTCCAACCGCAGCAGCCTGTGGCGGCGCCGGTCACTGCACCTGTAAAAACGAATACCGCGCCCGTTGTCGCGGCGGTAACGCCGCCGGTGGCGACGCAGGTGTCCGACCCCGAAACTCCAGCCGCCGCAGAAATTGATGCAGAATTCATGGCCACCGCGAAGGGCGCGCCCGGCGCGAACCAGACGCTTGTCGACGGCTTCCAGCGCTTCCGCCGCCAGTTCTATGGCGACGGCAACGACCTGATGACTAAACTGGTCAAGGAAGGCGCGCATTCGGAGTTCTTCGTCATCAACTGCATCGACTCGCGCAGTGGCGCCGATCTCGTATTCGACGGCAAGCCGGGACAGGAATACACCCATTCGCAGATGGCAGGCATCGTACCCCCGTTCGACAAAAACGGCATGGAAGAGCTGAATGCCACCTTGCACTACGTGATCGACGTCAAGAAAATCAAGCACGTGATTCTCATGGGCCACTCGCACTGCGGCGGTTGCGCGGCGCTCGTCGATAAGACGGACGATCCGTACATCGAGCCGTGGGTGGACATCGCGCGTGATGCGCGCGACCGCGCCGAGAATAAGGTCGGCACCGCTGACACCGACGCGCTCAAGCGTGAGACCGAGCGTCAGATCGTAGTCCAGAGCCTCAAAAACCTGCTCGACTATCCGATGGTCCGCGATGCGGTCGAGGCCGGCAAGATCACCGTCAACGGCTGGTATTTCGACATGGCGAACGGCGTGCTCAACGAATACGATCCGGAGAGCGACAGCTTCCGTCAGCTCAACAAGATCGAGCCGCCTGCACCGATATCCACCCCGCAATCGCAAACGCGTAAGGAACCGCAGCAAGAGCCGGTCCGCAGACGGGGCGGCATGGGACCGCGCTAGCCGGCTGTCATTAATTTTTCGTCCTCCGGATTGCAAAAGTCCCGCTTGTCCAAAGCGGATTCCCATTCACGCTTATTCTTTAAGGTATTAGTGACCTTGCCAGACAAGGGCACAAGCAGGGCATTTTCTTAAAATGCTATCAATAATTTGCAGTAAATTAGGCCCAAAACCTTACCATAGTAATTAGTGGTTAATTCCCGCACCATTTCGTGGCATTTTGGGGTATAACGTGCGGGCCGCCGAGGCCGGGGAAAACGATGCTTTTTGGTTATACGCTGGTTTTACCGTCGGAAGACAAGGATATGCTCGACGTGCAGCGCCGGGCGCTGCGCGACGCCGGCGTCGACGACGAACATATATACAGCGATCACGGCCTCGATCATGGAAATCTCGATGCCTGTCTGCAAGCGCTCAAATCCGGTGATACGCTTGTCGTCTGGCGGATCGATCGGCTCGCCCGCGGCCTGAGACATCTAGTCAATCTCATTCCGGATCTGACGGAGCGCGACATCGGCCTGAAAATTCTCACCGGCCGTGGCGCCGCCATAGACACCGCCGGCAAAAATCGCGAGCAGGTCGCCGGATTTTTTGCCGCGCTTTCCGAACTCGAGGCCGGAATGGCCGCCCGATACGCGCCGCGCGCCGAGGCGGCCGCGTTCGAAACCAATTCCATACGTCGCGGCAGCGGCCGGATGAAGCTGACGCCGGTGCAGATTCGCGCGATCCAACTGGCGGTGAAAAATCCCAAAACGAACATCACCGAACTGTGCGCGCTCTACGGCATCAGCCGCACGACGCTTTACCGGTACGTCACGCCTGACGGCGAACTGCGCCCGAACGGATTGAAGATCCTGATGCAGCACGACCATGGGGAGCCCATCGAAGAAGCCGAAGCCGCCGCCGAGGCATTGCTTCCGCCCATCGTGCCGCCGACGCCCGCCGAGGTGCCCGCCTCTGACAGGTTCCTGCACCGGCAGCGCTTCCTGATTGCCAGCCTTGTGATCCTTGCCCTCAATACCCTCGTGAATGGGCTGATGGTTCTCCACAACATGCGTCCTGCGGCGGTTAACCTTTATCTTCCCGGCCTTTTCGGAGTGGTTCTCATTACCAGCATGTTTGTGACCAAGGACCAGTCAATTTGGGCGCGGCTGGCATGGGCCGTCGTGATCCCGGAAGTCGGCGCGCTTGTGAGCTACACCTTCCTGTCGATGTTCTTTTGGCATGAGCTCGGATATTTCGGCTCGCCCAAGGGTGTCGAGCCATGGCTGATGGCCGCGACGGTAACGCCGCTTGCCCTCGCCAAGGTCTGGCGAATTTCGCTCCTACTAGTATCGTATTGCGGCATCGATTGGTTCCTGTTCCCGCCCAAGCAGGCAAACACGACGTCCTCGCCGTCCGCCGCGGCATAAATATTTCCATATTTAAAAATACAGCCGTATTCGGCTCAATTTACGTCCGCAATTTGAGTGTTTCAAAGGTGTCTCTCCTGTTGGAATCCCCGGAGAATTCCGTGTATGAGACATATAGTGACAGTCGTGATGTCGCTATATGGCAATCGTATTTTGCGTTGAGTATTTTTCTGGAAAATGGAAAGATCAAAAAGAAAAACCGACTTTCTGACCGAACCGGGCTTCTTCTCTCTGGCTGTGCTCGTGGAGATTATCCGGCAGACCGAAGACAAAGGCGCTGCTGTCCCTTTATCGACCGTCGCCCGGAAGCTCGGGATGTCGCTTTCCTACGCTGAGAAACTGGCCGTCATTCTGCGCCGCGAGGGGTTGGTGAAAACGGTCCGCGGCGTGCGCGGCGGATTTGCGCCGGCGAAGGCTCCGCAGGACATTCCGGCCGCGGCGGTCGTCAGGGCGGCCTATGGCCATTCCATTTTGCGCGAAAGCGGCACGGATTCGATGCGCAAAGTTCAGAAGCTGCGCGCCCATCTCCACAACCTTAACTACCTTTATCTCGACAAGATTACGGTCGCCGACATCATCGCCGACCAGTTGGATCAAAATCCCCATGTCGGATTGCTGACCGCCATCCTGCGGGAGGCGCCCAGA
>DATJGZ010000291.1:0-4788 GCA_035494535.1 Patescibacteria group bacterium
AGCTCGGGATAGACGGTGCGGCGCATGACCTGATCGAACCACTGTTCGTGCTCGTCGATCACCGGGCCGATGGATTTCAGGGTATTGTCGTAGTCGTAGGCTAGCGGCATGGAATTCCCCGTCTCTATTGAATTATATAGGAAGTCCGTGGCGTAAAGGTTAATAAAATTAAGACGTTGAGGTTATGGCTAGCCGCCAAGCCATTCTTTTTCCAGCGCGTCCAACGTACCGTTTTTCACCGCCGCCCGCACCTCGCGCAGCAGGCGGTTGATCATCGCAACGTTGTGCTGGGCCACCAGCTGGGTGCCCAGCAATTCTCCGGCCTTGAATAGGTGGTGAATGTAGGAGCGCGAGAAGTCGCGGCTGGCGGAAATATCGAGGCTCGGGTCGAGCGGTTCCTGATCGTCCCGGAAGGGCGCATTTCGAATGTTAATGCGCCCCTCGCCGCCCCGCGTCAGCGCCCAGCCGTGCCGGGCGATGCGGGTCGGTGACACACAGTCGAATGTATCGATGCCCATCCGCACGCAGGAGAACACGTCGCGAATGGCGCCGATGCCCAGCAGATGCACCGGCCGGTCGGGATGGATTTGCGGCATGCACTTGCCGACGATCTCATAGAATTCCTCAGTCGAGCCGCCGAGGCAGTCGCCGATCGCCGTGCCGAAAAATGGGCGGTCCTTGGTCCAGTCGCAGCTTATCGTACGCAGATCGTCGTAGATGCCGCCGGAGACAATGCCATAGAGTGCCTGCCGGCCATTATGGCCTTTTTCGAATTCGACGAGGCTGCGGTCGCCCCAGCGATGGCTGCGCTCCATCGCCGTCGCCGTGTAGTCGCGCTCGACATGATAGGGCGTGCATTCATCGAACTGATAGATGATGTCGGCGCCCATGCGGCGCTGGATGTCGATGGAGGCTTCGGGCGTCAGCTTGAGCGTATCGCCGTTCCAGTAGGATTTGAATTTTGCACCCTCTTCCGTAATGCCCATGAGGCTGCGCGTATTGGTATTGCGATTGCGCCCCTTGATTTCATCGGCCACACCGCCGTGCCCCATCGCAAATATCTGGAAGCCGCCGGAGTCGGTCATCATCGGGCCGTGCCATTGCATGAACTTGTGCAGGCCACCGGCACGCTCGATTACTTCGGGCCCGGGCTGGATCATCAGGTGATAGGTATTGGCAAGGATGATATCGGTCTTCGCGTCGCGCATGTGCTGGGGCGAGAGATTTTTGATCGAGGCCTTCGTGCCGCAGAAGATGTAGTTGGGTGTTTCGATCGTCCCGTGCGGCGTGGTCAGACGCCCGAGCCGCGCGCGGCTTTTGGTGTCGCGGAAGGTAATCTCGAATTTGAAGCCGGAGTAGTCGAGGGTCTTCGGCGCCTCGACGACGATGGGCTGGTTGAGTTTTCTTTTAAGACGGTCGCGGCGTCCCATTCATTCCCCCGAAAAACATCATGCCCGCAAAAGCGGGCATGAGAACTTGCCGTACAACGGCAAAATTACTTCGCCGCGGCCTTTTTCTTTTCAGTCGCTTTCACAACCTGAGCGCGGACCGGGCGCAGGTCCTCATCCAGCTTGCTCGGCGCGATCGAGAGCAGCCAGGAGTCGATGCCGCCGTTGTGCTCGATCGTCTTGAGACCCTTGGTACTTACCTTAACGCGGATCTGGCGGCCCAGCGCCTCGCTGTAAACGCTCGTTTCCTGAATGTTGGGAAGGAAGCGGCGGCGCGTCTTGTTGTTGGCGTGGGAGACGTTGTTCCCCGTCATAACGCCTTTTCCTGTGACCTGGCAGCGGCGACTCATGGTAGACCTCGTGTTTCCTTATAAAATCAAAACCGTGGGGGACAATAAGGGATGAAAGGCGCGAAAGTCAAGCATTTAGGGGGCGATTTTGACTAAAAAACCCGTCCCAACAGCCCGTAAAGCCCCATCAAAGCGGCCATAAACAGCAGGTAGGCCATCAGACAGATATACACCCCCCGGCGCAGGTGCCCGGCCTCCAGCCGCGCGGTGGCCCCTTCCGGCCCCGCCCAGACCTTCTGCAGGATCCGGCCGTCCCGGTCGGTCACCGGCCCGCCCAGCACGACATTCAGAGACCAAGCCATCGCCGTCAGCGCCAGCCCCCCTTCGACATAGGGTGCCCGGCCCTTGCGTGCAAGAATGCCGCGGAATGCGCGCGTCATGCCGCCGGTCGGCGTAAACAGGCCACCCAGCGCCATGAAGAAACCGGCGATGGTCGACGGTATGAATCCGGCTACTTTCTCGACACCTAATGCCACAGTGCCGAAACCGCGCGTGAAGCCGTCACGGCCGAAGCGCGCGGCAAGTGCTGCGATTCCCGCGTAAATATAAGCTCCCGGCAACCCCGCCAGCAGGTACCAGAATACGGGCGCCACCACGCTTTTATCGAAGCTGCGCGCGGCAAAGCCCATGCCGGTGCGCGTAATGGTGAAGTCATCCGCTGCGCTGAGATCAGTGTTGGTAGAACGAGCGACGGCAAAGTAAGCGCCCCTCACCTTGTTATCCTTCATCGCTGCATAAAGGCGCAGCAGGGTTCGCCACACCGCACCCGAGCTGGTTGTCAGTGAAAGCAACACAATTTCAGTGACGCCATGAACGGGCAGCTTTGCGCTGATGCTTGCCATCATAAGCCCGACAAACACCGCGAAGCTGATCCCCATCACTGCGATGACTACACCGCGGACAATCAAGTCCTTTGGACCCCGTGCCGCCTTATCCAGACGAACCCCGATGCCGCCGAACAGCCCGTCCATCAGGATGCCAAAAAACGGCCGGCCGCTGCCCAAAACGGGTCCGGTGGCGATTCCCGCCACTGCCGCCAGTGTCAGGGCCAGCATAGCTATGGGAATTCGAGGCTGGATGGCTGTTAAGAGATTAAAAAACACTTTATTTTCAGTATGTTAAATATGAATAGCCCCATAATTGTAACATTATCGTTAAAGATATGCACATTAGAATTCACTAAAAAACGTCACCACGCTTGGCAACCATTAATGATTTCAAGCGTATAATATTAATGAAGTGTAACAAACTGCGAGAGTAACCACATAGTGCTGTACCATTTATACGACCTGCAGCATGCCCTGCTGACACCGGCCCGGCTCACCGCCGAGATGACGCGCAATCTTTATGCGCATCCGTTGAACCCCATGGCCTATACCCAAACCGGTCGCACCATCGCCGCCAACGCGGAAGTTTTCGAGCGCGCCACGCGCCGCTTCGGCAAACCCGATTTCAAAATTAATCATACGACAATCGATGGTCACAAAGTCGACGTCTGTGAAAAGACAATTCTCGAGAAACCGTTTTGTACGCTGCTGCGTTTTCGCCGCAAGATCAAGCGCCACGATCCACGTGTGCTTCTGGTCGCACCGATGTCCGGTCATTACGCTACGCTTCTGCGCGGCACGGTCGAAGCGCTGCTGCCGCACCATGACGTCTACATCACCGATTGGGTCGACGCGCGCCAGGTGCCGCTGAAGGAAGGCAAGTTCAATCTCGATACCTATATCGCCTATCTGCGTGAATTCCTCGACCTGCTTGGGCCTGAGACTCACGTCATCGCCGTATGCCAGCCGGCTGTGCCGGTGTTCGCCACCGTCGCGTTGATGGAGGCTGACAACGATCCGAACACGCCGCGTTCGATGACGCTGATGGGCGGCCCGATCGACACGCGCGTATCCAAGACGAAAGTCACGGAAACCGCGGAACACAGGCCGATGAGCTGGTTCGAGAACACTGTGGTTACCGACGTTCCGCACTATTATCCGGGCGCGCATCGCAAGGTCTATCCGGGCTTCGTGCAGCTGAGCGGATTCATGTCGATGAACCTCGACCGCCATGTCGGCTCGCATCTCAAGTTTTATCATCACCTCATTAACGGCGACGGCGAGTCCGCCGACGCGCATCGTAAGTTTTACAATGAGTACATGTCGGTGATGGACATCTCGGCCGATTTCTACCTGCAGACCGTCGACACGGTGTTCAAGCGCCAGCTGCTGCCGAAGGGCGACATGAAATGGCGGGACCCGGCAACCGGACAGCTCGTGCCCGTCAATCCGAAAGCGATTAAGAAGACGCCGCTGCTGACCATTGAAGGCGAGCTCGACGATATTTCCGCCAGCGGCCAGACCACGGCGGCCCATGTCATCACAACAAATTTGCCCGCCAGCAAGCAGTACCATCACTATCAGCTCAACTGCGGTCACTACGGCATCTTCAACGGCCGCCGCTGGCGCGAGGAGATCATGCCACGCATCCGCCATTTCATTCGCCAGTTCGATGATGAGGCGGAGGCAGTCCCGAAGGCCGACCTGCAGCGCATTCCAGACCTCAAGGCCGATCAGTGGAGCGTCAAAAAACACGGCATTGACGCCGTACGTGCCCGCCAGGCCGATGCTCCCCGCAAACAGGAAGAACCCGCCGACGCATAATCCCACAAAGGTTAATTTTAACGGGCTGGCGGTTGAAAAAACGTCTGTCCGGCACAACATAATTTCGTCCCGAAAAGCCCCCAAAAGGCGAAAAACGAACGATAACAAGAGGCTGCCGCGGCGCGTATAAAGTTGTCTGAAATTTGGTTTAAGAATCAAATCTAACTAACTGATTTTAAATATAAAAATATTATTTAAAAAGTTTCTCGACATCCGATTTTTTTGGTTGTTATAGTCCTCGACGGAAGCTGGGGACTATTGTCATAGTTTTGTACCAAAACAGGTAAAGATTAGGTAAAATAGTAGTATGGATCCGTTAACGAGAATCAACCCCCGTCT
>DATJGZ010000292.1:0-3266 GCA_035494535.1 Patescibacteria group bacterium
GGCAGCATTCCCACCATTGCCGCCGCGACAAGGAGAAGAAAACGTGTGTGGTGATCCATAAAAGCGCCCCGCATACCTGTTTTGTAGCACCGGCTTTGTCAGGACGTCAAATTTCTACGCCGTCGCCTTTTTCTTGCCGTCCAGTGCGGTCGTGTTGACCGGACAGCCGGTGGCTTTCTGCACGTCCTCGGCCGACACGCCCGGCGCGAGTTCCACAAGCGCAAGTCCGCCCGGCGTCACGTCGATCACGCACAAATCGGTGATGATACGGCTGACCACGCCCACGCCCGTGAGGGGCAGCGTGCATTTCGGCAGGATCTTGTGCGAGGTGGTGCCGTCCTTCGCGGTGGCGACATGCTCCATCAAAATCACGATGCGCTTGACGCCCGCCACAAGGTCCATCGCCCCGCCCATGCCTTTGACCATCTTGCCCGGGATCATCCAGTTGGCGAGGTCGCCCTTTTCGGACACCTGCATGGCGCCGAGGATGGCGATGTTGATCTTGCCGCCGCGTATCATGCCGAATGAATCGGCGGAGCTGAAAAACGCCGCGCCTTTTTTGGCGGTGACGGTCTGTTTGCCCGCGTTGATCAGGTCGGGGTCGACTTCGTTATCCTTCGGGAACGGGCCGATGCCAAGCAGGCCGTTTTCCGACTGTAGCCAGACCTCGATGTCCTTAGGAACGTAGTTCGCCACCAGCGTCGGCAGCCCGATGCCGAGATTGACGTAGAAGCCGTCCTCCAGCTCCTGCGCGGCCCGTTGGGCCATTTCTTCACGTGTCCATGCCATGTTCGGTTCTCCCTTATTTCGAGACGGTGCGCTGCTCGATGCGCTTTTCCGGGTTGTCGTTGACGACGATGCGGTGCACGAAAATGCTCGGCGTGTGCACGCTGTCGGGTTCGATCTCGCCGATCTCGACCAGCTTCTCGACCTCGGCGACACATATTTTGCCCGCTGTGGCGACGTTCGGGTTGAAGTTGCGCGACGTCTTCCGATAGACGAGGTTCCCGGCCTTGTCGGCCATGTACGCCTTGACCAGCGACACATCGGCGGTCAGCGATTTTTCCATCACGTACTGGTGCCCGTCGAACTCGCGCGTCTCTTTGCCCTCGGCCACGATGGTGCCGTAGCCGGTGCGCGTGTAAAAGGCCGGGATGCCGGCGCCGCCCGCGCGGAGCTTTTCCGCCAGCGTGCCCTGCGGCGTGAATTCAAGTTCCAATTCGCCGGCCAGGAACTGCCGCTCGAACTCCTTGTTCTCGCCGACGTAGGATGAAACCATTTTCTTGATCTGCCGCGTCGTCAGCAGCTGGCCGAGGCCGAAGCCGTCGACGCCCGCGTTGTTGGAAATCGCGGTCAGGCCCTTGACGCCGGAATCGCGCAGCGCTGCGATCAGCGCTTCCGGGATGCCGCACAGGCCGAACCCGCCGATGGCGATGGTCTGGTTGTCCTTGACGATTCCTTTGAGCGCGGCGGCCGCGTTCGGATAAACTTTCTTCATGGGTTCTCCCCTTCTTATATAAATTAAGGGCACAGAATAGAATGCCGCGCCAAGCCGCGCAACGGTTGAATTAGCGGGGTTTCAAGGGGGTAAAACCTTATGCAGCGCAAGCATTTGCGGGGTGCCACGAGCGCGTGGCTTAAAACTGCATTTCCTTCATCTGCTCCATGGGCATCAGATTATGGTTCAGATGATCCATGATCCAGATGGAGCCGGCAACAATCAGGAAAACGACCATCAGGCCGTAGGCCAGCGCCAGCACGTTGTTGGTGTTGTCGGGCCCGGTCGTCACATGCAGGAAAAAGACGAGATGGACGCCCATCTGCGCGATCGCCAGAACCGCGAGGGCAACCGGCACCGCCGGCCCCCAGATCGGATGCGCGATGGCGATCCAGAACGATGCAATGGTCAGAACCGTCGCAAAGCCCAGGCCGATCAAATAGGACAGAACCCAATGGCCCGGATTGTTCGTAAGGTCATCGCCCGGCGCGCGGTCAGGTGATCCGTGATCTTTTGCCTCGGTCATGTGTTCATTCCCATCAGGTAAACCATCGTGAAAATTCCCACCCAGATAATGTCCAGCGCGTGCCAGAATAAATTAAAGCAAATGAGGCGGTGAATGATTTCCCGGCGAAATCCCTTGACCTGCACCTGCGCCAGCATGGTGCCGAGCCACAGCAGCCCCGCCGTCACGTGAAGCCCGTGCATTCCGACCAGCGAGAAGAAAGCGGTTAGGAAACCGCTGCGCTGCGGGGTGGCGCCATGCTGCGCGAGGCCGATAAATTCCTGCAGCTCAAGAAGAAGGAAGGCGAGGCCGAGGAAACCGGTGATTATCAGGAAGACTTGCGTCCAGAGTTTGCTTCGGGCGTTGGTGGCGGCAAAGGACAGGCCGCACGTGAAGCTTGATGCCAGCAGGCACGCCGTCTCCCATCCCACGCGGGGAAGCTCGACAATCTGTGCGATGCCCGGTCCGCCCGCGGTCGCGCCCTGCAATACAGCATAGGTCGCGAAGAAGCAGGAGAACATGACGATGTCGCTGAGCAGGAAAATCCAGAACCCGTAGCCGACGATAATGCGTTTGGTGGCGGGCCCGGTATCGCCGTGCCCGGCGCCGCGAACCGGCCCGCCATGGCCGTGATGGCCCACATGGTTGGGGTCTTCGCGTCGGACGCGTATGGCCTCGATGGTTGCGGGAAACTGCGCGCTCGTCATGACGTGGCCCCGCCTTTTTTATCAAGCTGACTGATGAAGGCGGCTTCCATCGAACGCCGTGCGCGGTCGACCTTGGCGACGACGTCGGCCGGCACTTCATATTCATGAACGTCGCGCCAGGCCAGCACAACGAAGCCTGCGAAGGCACCGACAAAACCGAGCGCGGCAATCCACCAGATATGCCAGATCAGGGCAAATCCGATGACGGTGGCGAAGAAGCCCGTGTAAACGCCGACCGCGCTGTTCACAGGCATTTCGATGGCTTCGTATTTCGGCTCGGGACCCATCTTCTGGCTTTCGATCGCGCGCTGCTTGATCCCCCAATAGGCTTCTTCGCCTTCGACATTGGGCGTCACGGCAAAATTGAAAAACGGGGCGGGTGAGGGCGTCGCCCATTCCAGCGAGCGTCCGTCCCAGGGATCGCCGGTCACGTCGCGCAGCTTGTCGCGCTGGACGATGCTCACGATCAATTGAGTCACCTGACAGAGCGCGCTGATCACAAGAATGACGACGCCGACCAGCGACACCTGCATGTAGGGGCTCCACAGGGCGAAGT
>DATJGZ010000293.1:0-2686 GCA_035494535.1 Patescibacteria group bacterium
GCAAGCAAGACGCTGCTGGTAGGCTGGCTTTTTACATTGTTCCTGATCGGCGTATTGCCATTTCTGCCAAAGAGCTTTCCCAACATTGCGATCCCTATGGGCTATACGGCCGGCGTCCGGCAGTTCGCCTTGCAATACAAGGACAAGTTTGCCGGAGAAAAATGGTCGAACGGGAAGGTGGCCGTCGTTGTTGTATTGTCGTTCATCGTGTTTCTGGTGTTGGCCGCGCCGTATCTTATGGCGCTCGATTTCTTCGGTTATACCGACCCGAAGTAGCTAAAATCCCGAATTTTTGATTTATATCAATGGCCCTGCGGTTGAGAGTGATTATCATTTACTTATGACGGCGACGGTAATAACTTCATTTAATTTGGGGGATATTAGCCATGAAGCGAAAAACCATTGTTAAGGACAAACCCTCGGTAAGAGTTCTGCCGCAGACCGACGATCAAACATTATGTGTGGAAATGTCTGGTCTGATCCGGGCCGAGGACCACAAACGGGCATTTTACGACAATCTCGAGAAGATCATTGCAAAGAATGGCTTTTATGATCTTTTGATCGTTCACGCCCCTGATTTCAAAGGTTGGGAGGCGGGTGCTGCGGACCAGAGTCTGCGCACCATCATGGAGCTGGCCAAGTATGGTCGCCGCCGCGCGATGGTAAATCCGCCGGAAAAAATTGTGCTGATGCAAAAGGTTTCAGGCGATAAGCTTTTTGGCGGCGAGACGCGCTACTTTAATGTCGATCAGTTCGACGAGGCGCTGGCTTGGGTCAAGAGCTCAGCACGGAAGGTTAAGAAGGCCCCGAAACGCAGCAGGAAGCGGACCAAATGAAAACCCCGGCCGCAGCCGGGGTTTCTTGTGAAACTACCCTCTTCAACTTTTAGTATTCTGTACCGGTAATGAAAATCGGGCCGTGGTTAACGACGAGCGAACTACCGTGATCGACCGGCAGGAACTTCATTATTTGGTTCGCTTCCGCCTGGCCGATGCCTCTGAAAAGCTGCTTAACGTCTTGTGCCGGTGCGTCGGATGATATGTAGGTCATCGAGCTGGCCAAATCCTGCCCGGTCGGCAGGGTATCCGTGTGGTTCAGCATAGGGATGAACACAAGGAATATCATCGAAAGCGAGAGGAGCTCGTTCTTGATGGCTCTGTAGATGTATCCCATGGTTTGGTCCCCCTTATACTTCCATTATGCTCGGGGGCGTTTAAGGGGATCATAATTATGCCTCGCATTTTATCTAATTAGATACAATTTTATCTATTTAACCTACTGAAGTTAAAAGATTAATTTCTGAGACTGTTTCGCGCCTCACATTTATTTCACCGCGCTGCAATTAATTTTTGGAAATAATCGCGTCTTTGGCGGTGCCAATACCGGAATCAGCTCCGAATCGCGCCCACCGCGCCGCGTCATGAATCGCGTCTGGAAATGGGGGGGTATACAGGCTAATTTAATTACCGTCGTAACAGGGGGATGAATTGGCCCAGGCGCTCCGCAAAGTTTCTCTCAAGGACAAGTACGAGCTGGATGAAGGCACCGCCTATATGAGCGGCCTCCAGGCGCTGACCCGCATCCCGATCGTGCAGCGGCGGCGTGACATCGCGGCGGGCTTGAACACCGCCGCCTTCATTTCCGGTTACCGCGGCTCGCCGCTCGGCGGCTACGACCGCGAACTCGAGCGCGCCAGAAAACAGTTCGAAGAGCTCAACATCAAATTCCTCCCCGGCGTAAACGAGGACCTCGCGGCCACCGCCGTCTGGGGCACGCAGCAGGTCAACTTGCTGCCGGGCGCCGAAGTCGACGGGGTCATAGGCATCTGGTACGGCAAATCTCCCGGCGTCGATCGCTCGGGTGACGTCATCCGCCACGCCAACGCGAACGGCACGGCGCCAAAGGGCGGCGTGCTCGCCATCGTCGGCGACGACCACGGCTGCAAGTCTTCGACCTTGCCGTGCCAGAGCGACCACGCGCTCTACGCCATGATGGTGCCGCAGCTCTACCCCGCGTCGCTGCGCGAGTTCGTCGAGTACGGCATCCTCGGGATCGAGATGTCGCGCTATTCCGGCTGCTGGACCGCCCTGAAGGTCACCAGCGAAACGGTCGAGACGTCCGGCACCGTCGACCTTACGCGCGAAAAGCGCCAGATCATCATGCCCGGCGACGCCGACTTCACCATGCCGCCCGGCGGCGTGCATATCCGCCTCAACGACACGCCGCGCGACATCGACTACCGCCTGCAGAATTTCAAGCTGTTCGCCTGCCACGCCTTCGCGCGCAAGAACAAGATCGACCAGGTCATCTGGGACTCGCCCAAGCCGCGTTTCGGCATCATCACCTCGGGCAAGTCGTACGGCGACACCATGCAGGCGTTGACCGACCTCGGTATTACCGAGCAGGTGGCGAAGGACATCGGCCTGCGCCTGTACAAAGTCGGCATGACATGGCCGCTGGAGCCGCAAGGCGTGCAGTCCTTCGTCGAGGGCCTGGAAGAGATACTTATAGTAGAAGAGAAGCGCGAGCTGATCGAATACCAGCTCAAGCAGCAGATCTTCAACTGGGACGCGAAGCGCCGCCCGGTCGTCGTCGGCAAATATGACGAACACCGCAACCGCCTGCTGCCGCTGCACAACGACCAGTCGGTCGGCCTCGTTGCCCGCGTCATCGCCCAGCGCATCAA
>DATJGZ010000294.1:0-6803 GCA_035494535.1 Patescibacteria group bacterium
CGCTGGACAAGGACGGCCTCATGAACCTGTCGGCGAAGGATATATTCGCCCTCGCCGTGGAGACGGTCGAGAAAAGCGCGCTGCCGCGCGACCTGCTCAAGGAATTTTCCGAGGCGTCGGTCGCGACCCAGACCATGAAGCCGGTCGAGCTGGTGCGCTATTATGCCGGCTCGCGCCTGCCCCCGCCGCTGGTCGGCGCGTTCATCGATGCCTCGCTCACCATGCAGACCCTGCCGCGGCTCGAGTATGTCGCCATCGAAACCGCCCGCGCGAATCTGCAAAACGCCTCTTATCGCGGGCCGATCATCACGGTATAAAGGTTTCGTGGAAGCGGAGCCGATAGCACGGAATGTCCTGGCGCAGCTGGTCGACGAAGCCGACCGGGCGGGGATCGCCAATATCCGCGCGCAGCTCGGCGGCCCGTTTGGCTCCATATTATATGTCGCGAATGTGAAGTCCGGCGCGCTGACCATGATCGGCGTGCCGTGCGGCAACCGCGTGCTGACCACCGCCCTGCCGAGCGCGCATGCGGAGGATCAGGCGATGGGCCCGGCGCATCTGGCCATTTTGCGCGACGTTTTGAAGAAGCAGGGGCGGGAGGAGAGTTTGGTGATTGTCGCCAGCAGCGCCGAGAGCTGCGCCGCCTGCCATTCGAAGGCCGAGGTCCTGAGCCGGATTTTGGCGCATGAAGGTTTGATTTTGCCGGGGCGGTTCATGATTGCCTACGGCGCCTCGGTCCACGACACCAAGATCGTCGCGGGCCTGAATGACGAGCCGTACATGAACGACATCATGGCGCCGCCGGGCAAGCGGCTCATTAAAGTTTCGCCCGGCGCTGTGCCGGCGAATGTGAAAAAGCTGATGGGCGCCGATCGCGCGGTGGTGGCGATGCCGGACGGCCGCCTGTTTGCGGGCGCGGACGAACGCGCGAAGCATTTCATTCTGATCCCGGAGATGGTGGCGATCCACGCCGCCTGCCTCGAGCAGAAAAAGAACCGGGTGCCGCAGCCGTGGAAGCTCGACGGCGCGGTCATGTACAGCTTCACCCGCGACCCCGGGCCGCTGGCCTACACCGCCTGCCAGTGGGCGAATGTGCAAAGCTGGGTGGTGGCCGAGGGCGGCGCGGAAACGGTCGAGGCGCCCGGCATCGACAATGCTTCGCTGTTCCGCGCGGTGGCGCAGCGCCCTTATAATGGCGCTGGCACCGCCGTGCATATCGTGCACATCCAGCCCTTCGCCAACCTGACGCAGAAGGAATGGCGCGACACGCTCGCACGAGGCGGCACGAGCCTCGAGAATTATAACGGCATCGAAGCGTAGCTACTGGTTTACGTGGCGGTCCTTTTCCGGCGCCGCTTCCTTCGTCTTGCGCTCCGCCTCCATCTTGCGTGCCGCCTTGATTTCCTTCTCGACGTCGCAATTTTTCTGGATGGCGGCTTCCTCCAGCGCATCATATTGACCTTTCAGGTCGGCAAGCTGCGTGTGCTGGTCATGCCCGGCGAGGAAAAACAGCGCGGGCCAGAACAGAATGAGCCCGACGCCCATGGCGGCTTCATCGTTCGAGGCCTGCCGGTCCTGCACGCCCGCGATCTCGTTCACCTTGCGCGACACGCGCATCATTTCCCTGCGGATCTGCTTGCAGGACATGTCCTGATATTCGACGGGCGAGACATAGGTGCCCTGTATTTTATCGGCATGCTCCGCGCAGCCGGTCAGCAGAGCGGCCACGCAGGCCGCCGTCACGATACTTCTGAAATTCATTTAATTCCCCCGTTTGAAAATGGACTCAGGGAACTGCGGTTAACACGGCGTGTGCGACCGATCAACGATCATGCGTGAGTGAATACTATCGTATTCGAATCCTATGCGCCGAGGAATCCCGGCGGGAGCGGCGCGGGGCCTTGCTTGGCTTTCGCCTTCTGCGCGAGGGGCGAGTCGGGATCGACATATTCTGCGGCGCGGACGGCCTTCTCGTAATATTCCGGATGCTCGCGCAGGCCGAGCTGCACTTCGGCTTCGATGCGGCCTTCGATGCTGCCGTAGTCGTAGCGGTTGGCGATCGGTTCGACAGCATAGAATGCCTGCCCCGGCTGTTGCAGCAGCTTCATCTGCGCGTCGCGGAGCTGGATCTCGCCGCCGGCGGTGGGCTCCTGCGTGGCTAAGATGTCCATCAGCTCGGGCTGGCAGATGTCGCGGCCCATGATGGCGAGGCGCGAGCCGCCGACTTCGGCCGAGGATTTCGGTTTTTCCTTCACGGCGCTTACCTGTGCGATGCCGTCTTCGCCCTCCGTGTACTGGACGATGCCGTAGCGGCTGACGTCCTTCTCCGGCACTTCGAGCGAGCACATGATGTTCCCGCCGTGCTTGCGGTAGACATCCATCATCTGCGACAGCGCGCCGGGATGTTTTCCTGAGTCGTAATGATCGTCCGGCAGGATGACGGCGAAGGGCAGCTTGTTGATGTGATCCCGCGCCTGATAGATGGCATGGCCGAGGCCCTTGGGTTCGTCCTGCACGACATAGGTGATGTGGTCTGCGTATTCCGCGAGCTTGCGCACGACCGCGAGTTCGCGCGTCTTGTTGCCCTTCGCGAGTTTTTCCTCGAGCGCCGGGTTTTTCTGGAACAGTTTTTCGTAGGCGGGCTGGTCGCCGGGGCCGCAGACGATGACGACCTTCTGGATGCCGGCTTCGAGCGCTTCCTCGACCGCGAGCATGATAAGCGGACTCTCGAGCGCCGGCAGCAGGTTCTTCGGCGTGGCGATCGAGGCCGGAAAAGTGCGGGTGCCGAGCCCCGCCACCGGAATGACGGCTGCGTAAACGGGTTTGCGTGCGGCCTCCGCAAAATGCTCGGCGTTCATGTCGGTCTCCGTGTATGATTTCGCGCCAGCATATTGTCCGTTCTGGAAAATATCAAATAAAAATTCCCAATCGCGTAAAAAAAGGATTAAGTCGTCAAATACAAAACCTTAGCGACGGACACCATGCCCGACACCAACACCCTGATCAAGGAATCTGCCGCCCTCATCCGGAAGAAAACCGACGACGGCGCGCCGCGCCTCGCGCTCACGCTCGGCTCGGGCCTCGGCGCGGTGGCCGACCTTCTCAAAGACGCCGTCACGATCCCTTATGGCGATCTGCCCGGCTTCCCGGAAACAGGGGTGGCGGGCCACGAAGGGGTGCTGCGCATCGGGCAGGTGGCGGGCGTGCCCGTCATATTCCTCAAAGGCCGCAAGCATTTCTATGAAGGGGTCGAGAAAGCGACGCTTGCGAACAAGGTCATCATCCGTACGCTCAAGGCCGTCGGCGTGGAGATCCTGTTTCTCACCAATGCGGCCGGGTCGTTGCGCGCGGAATACGGGCCGGGCAGCCTCGTCGCGATTACGGATCATATCAACCTGACCGGCGCGAACCCGCTGGCCGGGCCGAATGACGATGCCTGGGGGCCGCGCTTCGTCGGGATGGAAAACGCTTGGGACGCCGATCTGCGCAAACTCCTCGTATCCACGGGACAAAAATCGGGCGTCGCGCCGCTGGGCGAGGGTGTCTACTGCCAGTTCCTCGGGCCCACGTTCGAATCTCCCGCTGAAATTCGCATGGCCAAAGCGATCGGGGCCGATACGGTCGGCATGTCGACCGCGGTCGAGAATATCATTGCCCGGCATTGCGGCCTGAAATGCGTGGGCGTTTCTGCCGTGACCAACCTCGCCGCGGGCATGGGCGACGAGCCGCTGTCGCATGAGCAGACCTTGGCGGGCGCCCAGAAGGCCGAGAGCAACATGGCCAAGCTGGTCCATGCCTTTATTACGGCGTGGGGACGGGGAACTTGACGCCCTTTGCGGCGGTGCAGTATCGTCCCGCCGTTACGATCAGGAGAGATCATGAGCAATCACAACAGGATTTTGGGCGCGGCCTTTGCCGCCGTCGCCATTGCGGGCGCGGTTACTTTGGCAGGCTGCCATCGCGATAGCCAGGACGCCCAGAAAGTCGGCGAAGTGTCCACCGAATGGCACCTTTTCGGCGACCACAAGATCGCGACGGAATCCTATGAGGATCCCAAGGTCGAGGGCATCACGATTTTCGTCAGCGAGGCAAAGACCGGCGGGATCGCCGGCAGCGTCGGGCTGGCGCAGGACACGTCCGATGTCAGCATCGCGGTGCGGCAGACGGGGCCGATCCGCGTCAAGGATTCTGTCCCGGCCAAGGGCGAGGACGTGCTGACCGAAAAACGCTCCGCCATTTTCAAGACGATGCACATCACGCGCTTTTGGGATGAGAAGGACAAATCTTTCGTCTACGTCGCATGGTCGAACAAGCTTGTGGAAGGCTCGCCCAAAAATTCGGTTTCGGCCGTGGTCGCGCAGCCGTGGCTGAACGATGACGGCTCCGTGATCAAAGCCGACCTCGGCCCGCTGGCCCCCAAGGCCGCCCCACAGACATTCGCGCCGCGCTAGGATTCGATGAAGCCGAGTATCAGTTTCGAGTTCTTTCCGCCGAAGACCGAGCAGGCGCGCGTGCATTTCTGGGAGCATGTCGGCCGGCTGGCCGAGCTCAAGCCCGCCTTCGTGACCGTCACTTACGGCGCGGGCGGGTCGACGCGCGACTGGACCATCGACACTGCCATTGCCGTGCGCGAAAAAACCGGTCTGCCGACGGCCGCTCACCTCACCGCCATCGGCACACCGCGCGGCGAAATCCGGACGATGGCGAAAAAGCTGTGGGACAACGGCGTGCGGCATATAGTCGCCTTGCGTGGCGACATGCCCAAGGATCCCGACGTTTTGCAGCAAATCGAGGAGATGGATTGCTACAAATATTCCAACGAACTTGTGGCGGGGCTGCGCAGCGTGCATCCGTTCGAGATCAGCGTCGGCTGCTATCCGGAGCAGCACCCGGAGGCCGCGTCCGCGCAGGCCGACCTCGAGGCGCTTAGGCACAAAGTTTCGGCCGGCGCGGACCGTGCCATCACTCAGTTCTTTTTCGGCAACGACATTTATTTCGACTTCGTGAAGCGGGTCGACGGCGCGGGGATTAAGGTCCCGGTCGTGCCCGGCGTGCTGCCGATCGCGTCGTTCGACAAGATGCTATCCTTCGCCGCCATCTGCCGCGCCAGCGTTCCGGACTGGCTGAAAAAGAAATTCGCCGGCCTCGAGGGTGACGCGGCGCGCGAAACCGCGGTTGGCGTCCTGGCCGACCAGTGGCGCGATCTCGCCGCCCGCGGGACGAAGCATATCCATTTCTACACCCTTAACCGCGCGGATCTCATCACCGAGGCGGCGGCAAAACTCTAGTTCATTTTGCGGCGCAATATATTATCCGGCCCCGCAAACTTGTAAGCCCCGAGCAACGGCGCTAATCTGCCTTCCATAAATAAAAAAGAGTAACAGGGCAGGGTCGGATGTTCCGGTCATCAAAACTGGTTATCAAGAACCGCGTCATGCACGCGGGCATTGCCGCATTGTTTGGCGCACTGGCGGCCATTCCGGGTTCGATGGCGCAACCGGCCTTCGGGCAAGAGGTGCAGGGCAACGAAAAGGCCGAGGCGCCGAAGGACAAGCCTAATCCGCCGGACGCCCCGGTCGTGAAGCCTGCCGTGCAGCGTCACGATTTGAGCGGCTACGACCAGGCCCGTTTGCGGAGAATCCAAGATTATATCGGCAACGAGGATGACGTGCGCGACAGCCTTATCAGCGCGCGCGAGGCAGTGGCGATAGCGCGCAGCGGGCAGATGCCGGCCGACCTCGGCCTCGGGCAGCGGCGCATGGTCGAGCTGGTCGGCAAAGCGCTGCAAATTCCGACCGGTAAGGCGCTGATCGAAGCGGCCGTCGAACAGGACATCTGGCTGTGCGTGGACAATAATGTCTGGGGCGGCGGCTATTATAAAGACGATCTCGGTCTGTTGACGCTCGAGCTCAAGGACAACGGCACGACCCGCGACGGCGCCGCAAGCGACTTCACGCCTGAGGATGTCTGGGAGCGCAGCCAGAAGATATTTCAGAAGGGGCTCTATCACGAGCTCGGCCATTTTTTCCAGTTCCGCGTCCGCCACTCCGCCTACGCACCGTCAAGTGTGCGCTCAGCGGACCAGAAGCTGTGGGACCTCGGCATCGAGGCGCAGGCTGAATTGATCGCGCGCGTAGCCATGCGCCAGCATGAGGCTATCGATCTTCATCTCGGCGCGCCGTTGCCGCCGCCCGATGCTTCGGTCCTGCGGGCGGAGTTTGCCGAGTTGCTGCGCGACGACGACTTCCACAAGCAGTATTACGAGGTGGATAAGGCGAAGCTCGACGACGGCGCCGTGCTCCCGGTTGCGCAATATGTCGAGGCGATGGGCGTGCTGCCGGGTGAGAGCGGGAATTTTCTGCAAGGCAGCGCCCGTAGCATTGACGACATATATGTATCGACCTTCCGCCTCCCGGATACGCGCTATCCCGTGCTCGATCATATCGCGGCGGTCGATGCGCGGCCGGTCGATATTCTGGCGCGCAGCGAGATCGAGGCACGCGGGAATCTGCCCGGCGCGCGGCTGCTTGATACGCCGGACGGACAATACGCGGTGCTGATCGAGCCGACGCCGATCGGCGTGGAGATCGAGCAGTATAAAAAGATTCCGGGCGCGGCCGGTGCACCCGCCGCATACGAAGCGGCAGAGATGATCGAATTCAACTTCGGCGATCTGGCAAGCAAATACATAAACGGCGGTCTGACGGTCGGTGCAAAGCCCGCGCAGTACGATCTACATGTCGTCGTCGAGGACGGCCATATGCGCGTGTCGATGACGCATGACGACGCACTCACAGGACGGC
>DATJGZ010000295.1:0-4377 GCA_035494535.1 Patescibacteria group bacterium
AAAAGTGTAGGACCAGCTTTCGCCCTTCTTGCGCAGCTCGGGGCTCATGATCATGTCGACACCCTTGGGCACGGTCATAAACATGACATCGTGCTTGTCGTTCTGGGCATCGACGAAGGTGACGGTATCGCCCGGCTGGATCGTAAGATTATCGGGCTCGAAGCGATAGGGATGCAGCGTAAAGCGCTGCGTGATCATTTTAACGGCGAAGGTTTTGGCGAACGCCGGAGGGCTGATGGATATCAGCAGCACGGCCAGAAAAAGTTTCTTCATGTGAAGTTCTCCTCAAACAGATGGACGTACAGAAAACACGCGTGAGGAGAACGGTCTATTCGCGGAATCGTTGCGTAGTCAGGATAATAGGAGGATGCGTTCCGGATAAGGACGGCCAGTCGGGCGGCGGGCCGCGGATAAATCGGACGTCGGCGATGTCGAAACTTTGCGGCAGAACGGGCGCGGCTGCGAAGGAAAACGCCTTTCCCAAGTCCGGTGCCTTGTATGAAACGTCGGGCGCCTTCTCGAATTCGGCCTTGGCGCAGTCCTGCATGAGCATCAGGCCGTGCGTCGCCTTGCTCATATGGTGCGGACAATGGCCGCCCCGACTCATACCGCAAACCGGCATGGCGCAGGCGAAGCCCGGCACCAACAGAACGAAGGCAAAGAAGAGAAGAAGAAACCGCTTCATACAACAAGGATAAACCTGCCGCTGCCGAAAGGCAACGCACTCATTTCCACCGCTGCAGCCACGCCTGGAACATCAGGACCGTCCATAGACGATAGGAATTGTGCGTGCGGCCTTTCAGGAACGCTTTCCATTCGGCGCTGATCAGGGGCGCATTGAGGTAGCCCTGCTGCTTCAGCTTCGATTCATCGAGCAGGTCGGCGGCCCACTCGCGCAGCGTGCCCGTCAGCCATGTACCGACCGGCACTGAAAAGCCCTGTTTCGGCCGCTCGTAGAGTTCCGCCGGCATATAGTGCGAGAGAACCTGCCGCAGCAGCCATTTGCCTTTGCCGTCGCGGATCTTCATGCGCAAGGGGAGCCGCCACGCATATTCGAACAGGCGGTAATCCAGCAAGGGCGCACGGCACTCCAGCCCTACGGCCATCGAGGCGCGATCGACCTTCACGAGGATATCGTTGGGCAGATACGAAAGCGCGTCTGCGTACATCAGCTGTTCGGCAAAGGCCAAGCCCTGCGGCTTCCATTCGGGGTCGGTGAGAGGGATCGGCATTTCCTGCGCGCGGCCGACGAGCTTCGCCGGCTGGCTCCAGCGCGACGCCAGCGACATATAGATATCGTCAAAGCCGCCCGCCAACAGCAGCTCGGCCCCCTTGTGCAGCCGCTCGCCGAAGCGGGGGCTTTTCGGATTCAACAGGCTCCACGTATCCGGGCCGATCATGCGGATGGCGTGACCGGCGCCCTTACGCACGAAGCCGGGCATCCAGCCGATGGTGCGCCACATCCGATCGCCTTCGACATGGCGCACATAACCCCCGAGCAGTTCATCGCCGCCGTCGCCGGAGAGCGCGACCGTCACTTCCTTTCGCGCGAACTGGGATACGATATATGTAGGGATTTGCGATTCGTCCGAGAACGGTTCGTCATAGATGTCGGGCAGGCGCGGAATGACATCGAGCGCCTCTTTCGGCCCGACATACATTTCATGATGCTCCGTGCCCAAATGCTTCGCCACCGCACGTGCGGCACCCGCTTCGTCGAAGCCTTTTTCTTTAAAGCCGATCGTATAGGTTTTCACGGGCCGGGCGGATTGCTGCTGCATCATCGCGACGACAACGCTTGAATCGAGTCCGCCGGAAAGCAGCGCGCCGAGCGGCACGTCGGAGATCATACGCTCGCGCACGCAATCCTTCAGGAGCGCCTCGAACGATTTCACCGCGTCCTCGTCGCCGATGACAGGAGCGCCATATTTCGCCGCTTCAACCACGCGCGCATGATGCCAGTACGGCTCCATCAGCGGCCGGAAGTCGGCGCCTTCCGCGTATTTCCGGGTGTCGAGCACCATGCGGCACCCGGCCGGCAATTGCCAGACACCCTTGTAGATCGAAAACGGCGCCGGGACGCAGGCGTAGCGCAGATAAAGCGCCAGCGCATCGCGATTGACGGCCGGCTTGAACAGCGGATGCTTGCGGAATGCTTTCAGCTCGGACGCGAAGGTCACGGTCGGCCCGGCCCAACCAACGTACAAAGGTTTCTTGCCCATCCGGTCGCGCACGAGATGCAGCGTCCGGTCCATGCGGTCCCACAGGCCGAAGGCGAACATGCCGTCGAGTTTCTGCAAGGTCAGATTGAGGCCCCATTGCTCGAATCCCGCCAGCATGACTTCGGTGTCCGACCGGCCGCGGAATTTGGCCCCGCTTTTTTCAAGGTCTTTTTGCAACTCCTGGAAGTTATATATTTCCCCATTGAAAGTAATGACATAGCGGCCGGTGGCCGATTCCATGGGCTGATGTCCCAACGGGGACAGATCAAGAATTGAAAGACGCCTGTGCGCCAGCAGCACGGGTGCGACTGAATCCTGCCAGATTCCCTCGTCATCCGGCCCGCGGTGCGCCAGCGTCCTGATCATGGCCGCACCGGCCCGCCGCGCCGCGTCGCGGGTCAGACTGTTCTTGCCGTCAAAAAAACCTAGTATTCCACACATTATGGATTATATTACCTTCCTTTAATCCGGATCAGGTACAATAAATAAGTACTTTTGGGAAGGTTTGGCGTGAATATCGATCTTCTTCTGACATCGCAGGGAGAGGCCGGTCTCGTGAGCGACGAGATCTTTACCAGCTCCATCGCAGGCGTCATGTACGACGCCCAGTCGGGTCAGCTCACCCTTGAATTCGGCGATGCGGAGCCGCTGGAACTCAATATCAATGTGGTCGAGGATTGCGGGAACAACCTGCTGCAGGCGCATTCGATCCATGTGGGCGCGATCGAGAACGGCATGATCGCCGAAAGCCGCCAGGTGCCCCTTGTCCTGCAAAACGATCCCTTCGGCGGGGGCAATTACGGCAGCTTCCCGATTAAGCCCCGCTCGTCGGTGCTGGCTTTCGAGAATTTCATGAAACGCGCCTCGTCGGGCCAACCGGTTCACCGCGACGACCTCGGCGATGAGACCCATGCCGGCTCGGTGCTCGGCGGCATGAGCGCGGCGGTCATGCAGTTCGCACCGAACCTTACGCGCCAGCGCGCGATGGAAGCGGCGCCGCGCATGGCCGGCCCTGCCCCGCGCGCACCCGGCATGGCCCCGGGATCCCGCATGGGCGGTGGCGGCGGTGGAACGCCTCCGCCGCGCCAGCAGCGCCCCATCGTGCCCGACGAAGACGACGGGGAATAAATCATATTCAAAAAAAATCCCCTGCCGGCACCGCCATGCCGGCAGGGGTTCGCACGCGCTTTTTATGCAGCCGGTTCTGTCAGGTCACCAGAACTTGAGCCGCTGGAGCCAGCCGTCGGAATGGGTGGATTCCGCCGGCCCGGCCCCGTATGCAGCGTCCAATCTTCCCTCGTAACGCTGTAATGCACGGGCAATAGTTTTATCTGTTTTCGCGATCTCCTGAACCTTGTCCCAATCCGGTCCGAACCCGATATCGGTCCCCGAGTTCGGGAATGGATATTCACCCGCGATCTCGAGCATTTTGCTGAAGGCGCGATAGCTTTTGTTCTCCGCGGCGATGCGCAAGGCCTGCGCGTTCACGAACATCGGGCCCCACTGCACCTTGCCGTAAAACTCGGCGCAGAGGTCGGGCAAATCTTCCCGCGCGCCCCGTTTGAGCGCTACGACCGCCGGATCGGCATCGCCTTTGAGTGGTTCAGTCATATTTTACCTTCCTGTTCAGTTTTTTATTTTTTTGGGCTTCGCGGATAGCCGGCGCGTCCCTCACGCCGGGCTGAAATCTCCTGTACGGTAAGAAACGCCTTCAGGCGCGGGCCAGTCGGATACAGACTGCGCCGGACGCGTTGTATCTCCGCGCCCGAGGCGCGAAATAAAAACGGGAATGAATTCTCTGATCTTCTGCATAGCAAACCAACCCTTTCACATGCTCCGATGTGTTGCGGCTGGTTTTGCAGATCGGGCGGGGTCAGACAGGACGGGAAACGCTATAAACACGGCCTGCCGCAGTATGCCCACTGCTTGATTATAGTTATATCAAAGAATCTTAATTATGGCAAATATTGAAAGTATCTAACTGTTCTGAAATAAAAATTAGCCGCGGCTTTTTATCAGCTTCGACAAAACGGGGCGTTTTTTCGTGCGCAGGATATCGGTCATTTTTTCGATTTCCGCGATGCCGACCGGTTTTGCGTTGTATTCCAGCGGCGCACCGATCACGCCCGTGTCGAGCGCCGGCGATTCGAGAAAA
>DATJGZ010000296.1:0-3503 GCA_035494535.1 Patescibacteria group bacterium
GCCGCCGGACCGGCGGCAAATCGGATTGATTTTGCAGAAGTTTATCAGGCTTCCAGCGCGGCGAGATGCTGGATGAAGGGCGGGATTTGTTCGGGCGTGATGGTGCGAAAGGTCCGCTGCAGGATCAGGCGGGTGAATGGACCGTCGCCCCATTTGGCGGCAGCCAGGACTTTTCGGCGCTCGGCCTCGCGGAGCGAGCGGTAAGCATCGACAAGATTTGCAAGCGTGCTGTTACTCATGGCGGTGTGGTCCCTTGGTCCCTTTCCCAAAAAGATGCGAAAATTTTTCTAAACGTTTTCGGATAGGAAGCGGCGTGGAGCCGCATGAGGTATCCAATGTCTCAGCCCGAGGCTTTGTTCCCGCCGGTCCGCCGCATTAAAGGCTTTTGATTCAAGGGATGATTGGCCGCCCGCGCCGCGAGCTCGCGTTCGATATGAAGCCGCAGCTTCTCGTTCAAAACCAGCTTTTTCGAAATTGGACGTTTGACTTTAACCAGCATTCCCATTTTTTCCTCCGTAACTGTTCCGTTACTCAATCTAGAGCGGCCGGGAATTGGGAAAGGATCACTTATTATATGGCAGCTATTCGCCCACCGGATGGCTAACCACCGCGCTGTGCAGACGCGTGGAGTTGATTGCATGCGGCAGAAGCGCCGGCACAGCGCGCAGCATCGAAAATGCCGCCCCGCGACCAACTGGCGATGACAGCACGCTTCCGCCGATACCTGCCAATTGGAGCGGGGCGCGCAGCGCGCTAGCCATGTCTTGGTAATAACGATCGGTGCCACCGAGGCAGTTTTCCGCTGCGGCGAAAGCGGAGTGGAATGCGAGTGAGAGCCCCTCGCCCGCGAAAGAAGGAATGACCGCCAACTGATCGCCGAGGCGGTAAAGCCCCGGCGCGCATTTTGCGCGATAGTGATAGCCATAGGGAACACCGTAGATGGCCAGCGGCCGCGGCCAGCGCGGCTCGGCCCCGTTCAGTCGCCCGGCCAGATGCGGCGATTGCTTCATAAGCCAGCGCAACAACGCCGGCCAGTCCTTGCCGCAAGCAGCAAAAACTTTTTTCCGTACGACAAAACACAGATTGGTCCTGCCCTCTTCCATCGGCTCAAGCCCCGCATAGCCCTCATCGAGGAATATCATCTCGACCGCATCGCCGAGCGCGCGCTGCTGCGCCTCATCGAGCCGGAAGTGCATCTTGAAGCCGATGAAGTCATCGCCTGTGAGTCTGCGCCGCGGCCAGCCCCGCACATCATGCTTGCCGCTCGCCAGAAAAACCGTGTCCGTCAGGACAACGTCGCCGCCGCCGATCTGCACCGACCAGCGCGCATTTCGGTTGAGCCCCGTCACGTTTGCGCCACGCCGGATTTCGGCGCCTGCAATGGCGGCCTCTCCCATCAGCGCCTCATCAAGGACGCGGCGCGAGAGGCTGAAGGCCGGGTCAGGCAAGATGGATTCAACAACATCACGCCCGTCGACAAGACGCAGACGCTTGATTTCACTGGCGCCTAGCGACGTGAGATCGATGCCGAGATCGTGCAACCGCGCCGCGGCCGCACTACTGATGAATTCGCCGCAGACCTTGTCGTGCGCGGCCGTTTCCTTTTCCATCAGGACTACGCGCTTACGGGCGCGGGCCAGCAGAATCGCGGCCGTGCTGCCCGCGGGACCCGCGCCGATGACGACAGCGTCAGGTTCTTGCATAGGACACGCAGAGGCGGAAGGGGAAAACCCATTGAACGCGCGCACCGTTTATTCCAGCCCGCGCAAGCAGCTGCCGCCAGTCGGCAATGGTGAACGACCGCGCGACCGACACGGCGGCGTCGTTCCGGATAAGCCGGTTGCGGCTGAACAGGGCCGTCGTCCATTTGATGAAATAATAAGGCAGCCAGTGGCGGTGCAGGTCGTTGATGAACCAGCCCCGGCCCGCGCGGCGGTCGAGCCAGCGCAGGAATTCGACCAGCCGTTCGTCGTCCAGATGATGCGTGAACAGCGAACAGACGATGTAGTCGGGCGGCAACTTCGGCTCGAACTTGAAAATATCCGCGGTCTCGTAGTTGACGCCGGGCGACGGCGACTCCGCCGCCACCTGCGCCGACATCGGGTTCAGATCGACCCCGGTCAGGTTGAGATGGCCTTTGATGCGACCGATCCGGCGCAGCATGTCGCCGCCGCCGCTGCCGGCATCCAAAACATGCACCGGCGACGGCCCCGCCTTCGCAACCTCGCGGCGCAGCCAGCGCAGCGTCGGCCGGTAGGCCAGCGTCAGGACATTGATAATCTCGAGGCTTTTCAGGCAGTGGCGGAATTCGGCGAGCGAAATGCCGTCTTCGTCCATCAGTTCGGATTCCGTGCTGCGGCGGCTGAAATCACGCATTACGCCGCCTCGGCCGTAAACCGCATACTCTCGACCGTAAGTCCCGGGCCGAACGCCATAGCGCACCCCTCACCGCTTCGCTTCTTGCCCTGCATGATCTCGTGCAGCACGAACATGACGGAGGCCGAGGACATGTTGCCGTAGCGGCGCAGGATGTCGCGCGACTCCGCCAGCTGGGATTCCTGCAATTCCGCGCCGTCGCGCACGGCGTCGAGAATGGTCCGGCCGCCGGGATGCACCGCCCAGTGGGCGATATTCTCGCGCTTCGCCCCGCACAGCACGGCATCAAGATTGCGCGGCAGATTGGCAGCAATCGTGCCCGGCACGCGGCCGGACAGGTTCATGTCGAAGCCGAGGCCGCCGATGTGCCAGGTGATCTGGTCCTCTGTGTCGGGCAGCAGCGTCGTGGTGAAGGCCTGCAGCTCGATCCCCTTCGGCTCGGCCGTGACGAGGCTGGCCGCGCAGCCGTCCGCGAAAATCAAAAACGAGAGCATTTCCTCCAGCGTGCCGTTTTCCTGAAAATGCAGGGTGCAGAGCTCGAGATTGAGAATGAGGACGCGCGAAGACGGCTCGGAGCGGACGATATGCCGCGCCAGTTTCAGCGCATTGAGCCCGGCATAGCAACCCATGAAGCCGACCACGGTGCGCTCGACCGAGGGCGCCAAGCCGTAATGGGCGACGACCTGCAAATCCAACCCCGGGGCATAGAAGCCGGTGCAGGTCGTGACGATCAGGTGCGTGACGCCCCCAAGATCGAGCGGGTCGAGCGCGCGGCGCGCCAGCGTGAAGGCGTTGTCCTCGTAGAATTCCATGCGGCGCTGCGTGTCGGGGAAGCGGCCTCTGGTATAGAACCCGCCCGCGTCGAGCGCATCATCGTTCGCGTGCGGTTGGAGGAAAGAGTAACGATGCTCGATCTGCGACCGTTGCGCCATGCGGCGGAACAGCGGCTGGTACTGCGGCGCCAGGAGCCGCGGCGCGTAGGATACGAACTTGACGTGCATATCGTGGTCCGGCACGGCGGTAACGACCTGATTCAGGTAAGCAGAAACCATGAACAATCCCGCGATAATGAATACAAACGCCGTCGAACCGGGCCGGGTTCCGTTTAACGGATTCCGGCGCTATTT
>DATJGZ010000297.1:0-3233 GCA_035494535.1 Patescibacteria group bacterium
GAGACTTGCTCCTGATCCAGAAGAAGTTTCGTCAGGGCGCGCTTATGGTCGGGATTGTTCGTCTCCTCAGCCATTTTGTCCAGATAGGCTTTGCGGCGGTCGGTTTTGGCCTGCAGGTCGCTCCGGATAAGAGCGTCGGCCGTATTATAAAGATCGCGCAGCATCAGCGTGGCAAATGCCGGGTCGGAATGTCGGAAAACGACGCGGCGAAGGCCGGTCGATCCGACCGGCTCAACATCGACATTGTCCTTCAGCCATGCCGACAGGCGCTCGGGCGTATCCAGCGGCGGCGCGGGCAGGAAACTCCAGCGGCGCGCCTGCGAAAGCCCTTGTTTTACGGCATCGTCCCGAAGAAGCTGCGCGGCGACCGAGCGCTCACGCAAAATCGCCTCGAACCGCGTGAAATCATAGGAGTCGATTGCGCCGAAGGCGGACCGGTCGATATGCGCGGCCGGTCCCGGACTTTCCGCGCCCGTATCTTCAAAAGCGGGAACGGGCGGGTGGTCGGCCGGCCCCACCAACATCTCTGCCTTATACTGGGGTACGCAAAGCATGATGAAAACGAGCGATGCCAACAAACCGACAAAAGCGCCGGCAACCAGATGAACGCGGGCGCGCCAGCATTCCCGCAGGACATCGGCCAGTGTCGGCTCCGTCATCTGCCGTCCTCCTGCTGCCACTACGCCCTCTTCCGGTAACGGATCTGGAGATTGGCCACGTCGCGCGCGCGCTGCAGCCAGACGCGCATCGATTCCTCGGGCATGAAAACGCGGCCCGCCCGGGCGGCGCCTTCGTGGGCCGCGAACCAACGGTCGCTGCTGTTGCGGTATTCTTTAATGATCTCGGCCAGTTTCTCGGCCTGTCCTTGCGGAACGACAGCGCCGGCGTGGTAATCCTCGATGATGCGCGCAGTTTCGGATTCCTCGGGGCCCACAAGGATGCACGGACGTCCCACCGCGAGCGCCGAATAAAGCTTGCAGGGCACCAGCAAGCCGGCCGCACGCTCGGTCATGCTGATCAAGTGAAGATCGCCGCTTTCCATCAGCTCTTTCAGCCTGCTGGCCGGCTGATAGGGCAGGAAACGTATGTTCTCGAGCCCCCGGCGCGCGCGTTCATGCGCCAGGCGGTCGAACGGGGGACCGTCGCCGACAAATACGAATTCGATCTCCGGATTCGTGGCCGCCAGCAAGCTGGCCGCTTCCATCACCGTGCCGACGGGATGAGCGCGGCCGAGGTTGCCCGAATACAGAATGCGGAACTTGGGCTCCATGTCCCGGAACAGCTCCTCGAGCGGTTTGGCGCCGTTGACGTCGGCCGCCGTCAGTGGCGACTGCTTGCGGCGTTCGTGAAACCCGTGCACCAGTTCGCTGTCGGGCCAGTTGGGGATGACGCTGATTTTTCCCGGATCCATGCCGCTGTGGGTTAGGTAGCGCGCCATGCAGCGGCCGATCACGACGACCCGGTCGCACCGCTTCATGGCGCGACGCGACCAAACCTTGAACATGCGCATGACCGGCGCCGGCAGCTTGAACCCCAGCGCCGGCAGCAGGTCCGGATAGAGATCGTGGCACCAGTTGATATGCTTGGTTTTCTTGAACCGGGCAACGATGCGGCCGACCATGACCAGCAGGGGCGGATCGGTCATCGTGATGACAAGGTCGCGGCGCGGCAGGGTCAGGCCCGCGAACAGCATCTTCGTCCATATGACGGCATAGGAAAAAAGGCTGCCGGTTCGGCCGACGCTTTTCAGCCGCATGACGCGCACGGCCCCGTCACGTTCCTTGATCTTCCGGGGACCCGAGGTGATGACAGTGACATCCCAGCCGTCGCGCGCAAAGGCCCGCGCGAGATCGCGGAGCATGCGGCCCGTCGCGCCCCGCGTCGGCGGGTAGACGCGGTTGAAAAACACGACGGTCGGCTTCTTCAGGCCTCGCTCTGCCACGGCTCTCTCTTAAGGAAAAATCCCGGCAGATACTATATTTTCTGCCCTTGCGATGCAACTTCGGACGCCCAAAGCGGGATTAGAAGCAAAATAAGGCCGAAATCGAGGGATTTAAAGCTCGCATATAGAAATGTATCGATCAGCAGCGGTAAGGCGATTGCCGCTGCGAGGACGGGGCGTTCCTTCATTTCCTTAAGCAAAAGAAGGCCTATTTCAAAAAGATATAAAAGGACAAGGATGAGGCCGCAAAGTCCGGTCTTCAGCCAGTAGCTGGTAAGCAAGCTGTGGGTGAAGTTGACGGTTTCACCGCCCACCGCAGGGGACGCCACATGCGCGCCCCAGCCTTTGCCGAACAAGACTGCCAGCGGGTCGTCATCCAGACTGTCGAATACTGCAAAAGCTTCCTGCCAGCGCATGTTGGCACCCACCAATTCCGTTTTCAGGGCCATGACGTGGTAAATTTTCAGCCCGACACCGCCGGTTGCCAGAGCCAGAGCGATAAGCGCGAGCAAGGGAAATGCCGCCCGCCGTGGACGGTGAATGACCGCCGCGAGAAGCAGGCCGCCGACATAGATAAGAACGGCCATGAAACTCGCGCGCTGTTTTGCCAGTATCATCGCAGCTAAGGGAACGGCAGAAACCGCCAACATAAGCGCCGCTGATATTGTCCGCGGCAATGTGGCTCCTTCATAGAGATGCCGTCCGGCAAGGCCAATAAGTAAGAGCGCCGAAAAAAGGACCGTGGGCGCATTGGCCAGATATAAGGGATCGGCCATGACCGGCTTATGCCCCGTCAGCCAGTGTATCAAAGGATGTGCGGCCGTCCGCGCTGCGAACAAAACGCCGGCCGTCAGTATCATTCCTGTCCAAACTACGCAGGCAAATTTATCGCCGGTCGGGGACTGGATGAAAAACGGAATAAGCATGAACAGGAAGGGAATTACGTCGCGAATGATGGCGGCCAGTTCCGTGCCCGCAGTGAATGCCATGAAAACGGGCACTGACAGACCGTATAGCAGCAGAGTTTGGGCGCGAATCCGCCATCGCGGCGCGGCCTCATGTATTTTTTGAAACGAGAAATTCGCCGAAGCAAGAACCAGCAGCAGACCCGTCAATACCTCAGTGAACGAGAGCTTATCCGGCGTCGGAGAGCCGGCAACCGCATATACAAAAATTGCAGAAGCCAGGAAGAAAGATTGAATGCCGAACGTGCCGCCGCGCAGAGACGGCCTGATGTTCGGCCATGTTTCGCTCGTCATGCCGCACGATAGCGCAGCAACGGCGGTTTTTC
>DATJGZ010000298.1:0-4100 GCA_035494535.1 Patescibacteria group bacterium
CGCCTTCCCTTCGGGCTTCCCGCCTGCCAATCGACCGCATAACACAAAAAATCAGAGGTTGGACCGGTGAACAATTTTGTCGCAACACTTAAGCAGCTGGGTCCCGTGCGCCTCGGCATCATGGGCGCCATCCTGGCCAGCTTGCTCGTGTTCTTCGCCTTCGTCTCGGCGCACATCTCCTCGCCCGGATCGATGAAGCTTCTCTACGACAACATCTCGGCGATGGATTCCGGCGCGATGACCGCCAAGCTCGACGAGGCCAAGATTCCTTACGAGGTTTCCTCAGACGGTACGCGGATCATGGTCCCCGACAGCGAAGTCGGCAAGGCGCGCATGATGCTCGCCCGCGATGGCCTGCCCAACGGCGGCACGATGGGCTACGAGATCTTCGACCAGCAGTCCGGCTTTGGCACCACCAGCTTCGTCCAGAACATCAACCAGGTCCGCGCGCTCGAGGGCGAGCTCTCGCGCACCATCGACGCTGTTCAGGGTGTGCAGAGCGCGCGCGTGCACCTCGTTCTCCCGGAACGCGAATTGTTCAGCCGCGAAAGCCGCCCCGCCAGCGCCAGCGTGTTCCTCGCCCTCAAGCCCGGCGCGGGACTTGATCGCGGCAACATCCTCGCCATCCAGTCGCTGGTCGCCTCCGCCGTCCCGCAGCTCAAGGCGCAAGGCGTGACGGTCATCGACAGCCACGGCACACTGCTCGCGCGCGGCGGCGAGGACGACGAATCCGCGATGCCGGTCAAGGCCGAGGAAATGCGCCACAACTACGAGCAGCGCCTTGCGAACGCCATCGAAGACATGGTCGGGCGCACAGTCGGCTACGGCCATGTGCATGCAACCGTTTCCGCCGATCTCGATTTCAACCAGGTCAGCACCAATTCCGAGATCTACGACCCGGACGGGCAGGTCGCGCGCTCGACCCAGACCGTAACCGACAAGAACACCGAGCGTCAGAGTTCCTCATCGGAAGTCTCGGTCCAGAACAACCTGCCCGGCATCGCCGGCACCAGCGGCGAGACGCCGACCACCGAAGGCAACCGCAGCGAAGAAACGACGAACTACGAGATCAGCAAAACCGTCAAGAACATGGTCAGCGAAGTCGGCAGCGTGAAGAAGCTGTCGGTCGCGGTGCTGGTCGACGGCCTCTATACCGAAGCGAAGAAGAAGGACGATAAGGGCAAGGAGACGGACCAGACCGTCAAGACTTATCAACCGCGCAGCCAGGAAGAGTTGGATAAAATCACCGCACTGGTAAAATCCGCCGTCGGTTTCGACGAAAAGCGCGGCGATTCCCTCGACGTCGCCAACATGCAATTCGCCGAGGTCGACACCGGCGGCGTAGCCGCGAACGGCAATCTGCTGTTCGGCTTCGAGCGCAGCGAACTGCTGAACGCCGCCGAGGTCTTGGCCGTCGCAATCCTCGCCGTGCTGGTGATCCTGCTGGTGGTGCAGCCGATGATCGGCCGCCTGCTCGCAACCGAGAATATGGCCCCGCGCGGCGACGACCGCAAACAGGGCCCCGAAATGCTGCCGGGCCGCCCGGCCGCCCCTGCCCTCGCCGGCCCCTCGCCGCAGATGCCGCGGCCGCAGGTGCCCGAGGACGATGCGCTCATCGACATGAGCCGGGTCGAGGGCAAGGTGAAGGCGTCGTCGGTCAAGAAGGTCGAGGACATCGTGAACAGCTATCCCGCCGAGACGGTCTCGGTCATTCGCAGCTGGATGAGCCAGGAGACGTAAGATGCGCGTACGGGAGGATTATCGCACACTGACCGGCCCCGAGAAGGCGGCCATCTTCCTGCTGTCGCTGGGCGAGGAATACACCGCCAAGGTATTCGAGCACATGGACGACGAGGAGATCATGGAAATCTCCACCACCATGGCGAACCTCGGCAAGGTTTCCGCCAACGTGGTCGAGCGCCTGTTCGTCGATTTCGCCGACCAGATGAGCTCCACCAACGCTCTGATCGGCACGATGGATTCGACCGAGCGCCTGCTGACCAAGGTCCTGGGGCAGGAGAAGGTCACCCAGATCATGGAGGAAATCCGCGGCCCCGCCGGACGGACGATGTGGGAGAAGCTTGGCAACGTCAACGAAGAGGTTCTGGCCAACTTCCTGCAGAAGGAATACCCGCAGACCGTCGCCGTGGTCATGTCCAAGATTCAGCCCGACCACGCCGCGCGCGTGCTCGCGATGCTGCCCGAGAATTTCGCGCTCGAGGTCATCCAGCGCATGCTGCGCATGGAGACGGTGCAGAAGGAAGTGCTTGAGGACGTCGAGCGCACGCTGCGCAGCGAGTTCATGTCCAACCTCGCGCGCACCCAGCGCCGCGACAGCCACGAGATGATGGCCGAGATCTTCAACAGCCTCGAGCGCTCGGTCGAGACCAAGTTCATGGAAGAGCTTGAGAAGAGCGTGCCGGAATCGGCCGAGAAGATCCGCAGCCTCATGTTCACGTTCGAGGATCTGGTCAAGCTCGACCCGACCGCGATCCAGACCATCATCCGCGCCGTCGACAAGGAAAAGCTGCCGATCGCGCTCAAAGGCGCCACCGAAACCCTGCGCGACCTGTTCTTCTCGAACATGTCGGAGCGCGCCGCCAAGATCATGAAGGAAGAGATGGCCTCGATGGGCCCGGTCCGCCTGCGCGACGTGGAAGAAGCGCAGCAAGTTATCGTCGCCACGACCAAGGATCTCGAGGCGCGCGGCGAAATCGCCATCGCCAGCGGCGCGGAAGAGGACGAGCTTATTTATTAGTGCCGAGTGCTGAGTTTAGAGTGCAGAGTCATTAAGATTCTTTCAGTTTTCACTCTCCACTCTCAACTCTACACTCTGAACTGACAATGGCTGACAACGACACCATAGCAATGCGCAGGTTTCTATTCGACGTGAACAACTTCGACCCCGCTCAGGAGGACGAAGCGCCGACCTTCAGCGTCGAGCAGTTAGAGGCCGCCAAGCGTGAAGCCTACGACCGCGGCCGCCGCGACGGGTTGGCGGAGGCCCAAGGGCTGCGCGAAAAGCGCGTCGCCGACTTGATTGAAGTCATCAAGAACAACTTTGCCACGCTGTTCACCGCCGAAATCAAGCGGACCGGCCAGTTCGAGGCCGAGACGCTGTTCCTGTGCCGCGCCGTATTCCAGCGCCTGTTCCCCGGCCTGAACGAACGCCACGGGCTCGACGAGGTCTTCCGGGCGATTGTCACGGTGCTGGAGGGCCAGCGCACCCGGCCGGAGATTGTAATCGAGGTCCATCCCGACTATGCCGACGAGATTCGCGCCCAGATGGGCCGGGCGCTCAAGACCCTGCATGAGGGCATCTGCACCGTGGCCGGGAATGCCGATTTGGGCCCCGGCGACTGCCGCCTGCGCTGGGAGGATGGCGGGGCCACCCGCAGCGCCACCACCCTTTGCAAGCAAGTTGGGCGCATTTTCGATCAGGGACTTGCTGATAAAGCCCTCCTGCGGGATAATAGGGAATCGGCGTCGGATGACGCCATAACGCCTGAAGGGGAGGCGCGCCATGAGTGACAAGAAGACACCGAGCTTCAACGAGATGGAGGGCAGCCCCCGCAAGCCCGGCGACGATCAGGATTTCGCGATCGGCGAGCCGATGGCCGCCGACGTTACCGCCATCTACGACATCCCCGTCCAGATCTCGGCTGTGCTTGGCCGCTCCTCGATGCAAGTCAGCCAGCTTCTCAAACTCGGCCGGGGCGCCGTCGTCGAGCTCGACCGCAAAGTCGGCGAGGCGATCGACATCTATGTCAACAACCGTCTTGTCGCCCGCGGCGAGGTCGTGGTGGTCGAGGACAAGCTCGGCGTGACCATGACGGAAATCGTCAAGTCGGACAGAAGCTAGAAATCAATTAACCCGCAGTCAGAATAAGACGCGGCGGGCCGTCAGGCTCGGCCAGCGGTGCGCGATGTATGAAGGGCGGGACATTCTCATCGTTCACAAGATAAGCCTGCCGCCAGATATCGCCCTTGTGCAGCTGAAATACCGCGGCGCCCGGCGCAAGGGTGAAGAAAATCTCCCGCTCCAACCGGTCGCCTGAATCAAATTCAATGGCGTCTTCATTGCGGATGCCTTCGGTGAC
>DATJGZ010000299.1:0-12585 GCA_035494535.1 Patescibacteria group bacterium
GCTTCCTCCAGCATATGCAGGTAGTCGTTGAGTTCTTTTTCGTCGCGCCACGCCGTGCCGTAAATGCGCGAGAGCTGCGCCTTGTTGTGGTCGCCGCGCCAGTACGCGCCTGCCACTTTCGTGAGCTTGAATGCCGTGCCGACGTGCTTGACCGTCGGCATGTGCGGGCCGCGGCAAAGGTCGAGCCAGTTGCCTTGTTTGTAGATGGTGATTGTCTCGGTTCCCGGCAGGTCGCGGATCAGCTCGGCCTTGTAGTTCTCGCCTTTTCCTCTGAAATACTCGATCGCCTCGTCGCGGTCCCACACTTCGCGCGTGAAGGCAGCACCTTTCTCAACGATCTCCTTCATCTTCGCCTCGATCTTGGGCAGGTCCTCGAGCGTGAAGGGCTGGTTGCGGGCGAAGTCGTAATAGAAGCCGTTTTCGATGGTCGGGCCGATTGTCACCTGCGTGCCGGGGTAAAGGCTCTGCACTGCTTCGGCCAGCACGTGCGCGGCATCGTGGCGGATAAGCTCGAGCGCTTCTGGGTCCTGCCGGCGGATAATGGCGATTTTGGCATCCCGGTCGATGGGGCGGGAAAGATCCCACAACTGTCCGTCGACCCGAACGGCGACCGCCGCCTTGGCCAGTCCCTTGCCGATCGATTCAGCGATCTGCATCCCGGTCGCGCCCTGCCCATAGGAACGGGTCGAACCGTCCGGCAGCGTGATCGTAATTTGCTTGCCGCTCATGGCAGGCGCTGTGGACGACGATGGAGACATAACGGGTTTCCTTGCTGGAATTTCGGAGCTTGTTATTAAAACAATAGCAATTTTGCTGGGTTTTCAAGCGTCTTGTCGGCTCAATGTCCACTTGTATTTTGTGGATTAAAAACTACGTTATGAGTTATATGCATACAGGGATGTGCAAAACGGGCAGCTAATTCCTGTAATATTTATTGACATAATAAGATAGCTTCCTGTAATTAAAACACTCACTGATCCTCGAGATTTTAAAATATTGGTAGGGCACACTGATATGAAACGCAAAATCGGTCTAACGTCAAAAAAGCCATCTAAAACCGGCGCAAGGGCAACCGCTAAAAAACCCGCAAAGTCATCGGGCAGGACAAAGCCATCCGTAACTGTGCTTCCTGAAACCGACGAAAACACGCTGTGCGTTGAAATGAAGGGGCTGATCCGTCGCCAGGATTACGAGAAGAACTTCCGCAACCGGATACTCGCTATCACCAGCAAAAAACGGCGATTCAACGTTCTCATTTTCTACGCGCCGTCCTTCAAAGGCTGGGAGCCCGAGGCCGCCGATCTCAGCCTGAAGTCGATTATGGAGCTGGGTAAGAAGATCAACCGGCAGGCCTGCATCAATACGCCCAACATGGTCGTGTTTCGCAACAAGCTATCGTCGGCGCTATTCGGCGGCCAAACGCGATATTTCGATAAAGATAACTACGACGAAGCTCTGGCCTGGGTTAAAGGCGGGCGCGGCAAAAAAACCGGCTGATTAAGGCTTGGCTGAATCTTTGCCGTCTTGATTCTGATTAGGGGAGCCTGCGGCAGGTGCCGGCAAGGCCGATCCCGGATGGCTTTGTTTTCCGATCAGCTCGCTCTCGTCTACCTGCGCGCCCGGTTTGGGGCCCAGGTTGGGTATGCTCTCGAGATGTGCCTTCAATTCGTTAAAACGCGATGAGCTATTGGCCAGGGTGAACTGCCAATCCGGCGTTGTGAAATATTTTGCCGCGATATCGTCGCTCGCGGGCAGGGAATCGTGCTTCTGGGACACCTGTTTCTCGAGATCTTCCATTACATTCGCATATTGAGGGTCGAGAATAGTGAGCTTGCCCTCGTCTTTTATATATTTCAGAAATTCTCGATATGCATCGATCGGAACCACGCTTCCGGGAAGAAGAGCCAGCTGGCCATGGTACGTATTGTATAAAATCTTGTCGTCCTTCCATGTCGTAAGCATATTACGCGCGATGGCCCGTTCCGCCGTGTCGACGACGAATTGATATTCCTTCGGCATTGTCTGCGTATGCTGCTGGCGCTCGCTGTACAGCTTCAGGCTCGCCTGCGTAATGTCCAAAAGCTGCCTGAGCTTCTGCTCGTTGTTGGGGGTATAGCTATACTTATCGAGCAGGCTCTGTATGAAATCGACGGTCTTTTTGTCAGCCTCGTAGCTGGAGTCCATCGTCTGATCAAAGCCCTTCCGAAAAGTGTCGACCTCTTCCATGGTCGGCGGGGCTGCGGCATCGCCGAACTTATGGATCAGCGCGTTCTGCCAGATGGCATTGCGGAGCGCGGCCGTCACCTGCGCGATTTGGCGGGGGTCCGCCTTGCCGTTCGGACCTTCTGCACGCTTCTTGTCAAATTCCCCGAGGTTGAGCTGTTCACGACAGATCGTCGTGTCAAAAACCTTGGCCATCGCGTGGCAATCGGTGTCTTTTTCAGCTTGGGACGCTGCGGCGGCCGGTTTTGCTTTCTCGGTGCCTTCCTTAGCAGCATGCACGGGAATGGAGAAGGCAATGACGCCGCAAACGACAGTGGCGATAAACGATTTAACCAGCTTCATCTTTTTCTCCCCGCATGGCCAAAGTAATGATGGGGCAGGGGCTATGGTTTGTAAAGGGGACTAAATGCTTATAAAGGCTTGATTCTCGCACTTGTTTACGTCATTCATGGGGGGCACATATCTGCAGGTGACAATATGGGTTTCTTCAACTTTCTCGGCGTCCTGTCTCCGGCGCACATCGGATGGCTGACCCGCTTCGGCGGCGCCCGGTTTGCGGGGTCTGACGCCTTCGGAAACCGGTATTACAGCGCCTCCCCGCGCAAGGGGTACAATCGCGATCGCCGCTGGGTGATTTACAAGGGGCATGCGGAGGCGAGCAATGTGCCGCCGGAATGGCATGGCTGGTTGCACCACCAGACCGACGAGGTTCCCGCGGACAGCGGATCCTTCCGCCAGAAGTGGCAGAAGCCGCATCAGCCGAATTTGACCGGCACGAATGGAGCATACCGGCCGCCCGGCCATATTCTGGCCGGCGGGCGGCGCGACAAGGCGACCGGCGACTACGAGCCGTGGATGCCATCGGAATGAACAAAATTTGCGCTGACGGAGAGGCGTCATGAAAAGAAGTGTTGTCGAAACCGTGCTCGGGGCTGTGGTCATTCTGGTGGCCGGATTTTTCCTTGTCTTCAGCTACAAGACCGGAAACGCCAAAAAGATCGTCGGCTATGACGTTATCGCGGAGTTCGCCGGTGTCGGCGGTCTTTCCGTCGGTGACGACGTAATGGTCAGTGGCGTCAAGGTGGGAAGCGTCAGCGCGGTCGAGCTCGATCCCAAGACATATTTGGCCGAAGTTCATATGAGCATTTCGCCCTCGGTCAAATTGCCGGTCGACACGGCCGCCCTGATCAGCAGCCAGAGCCTGCTCGGCGGGCGCTACCTGCAGCTCGAGCCGGGGGCCGATGACGAAATGCTCAAGCCCGGCGGTAAAATCCAGTACACGCAGGCGCCGCAGAATCTCGAGGAGCTGCTCGGCAAGTTCATCTTCAGCATGCAGGGTGACAAGAACAAAAACGGCGCCGACAAGGGCGGTGCCAGCGATAAACCGAAGGACAGCACCAGCGGTCAGAATCTCGTGGCGCCTGTTGAGCCCGGTGCCGGAAATGTGTCCGCCAACGACAGCGCGGCTCACCCCTAGGATTTACGTATGAGAGCGATCCGGTCTTTATTCGTTGCGCTCAGCTTCGTCGCGCTCGTAGCAATTGCCGTCCCCGCGCGGGCCGATATGGCCGACATGCCGGTGGTCAAGCTCCAGTCCCTGGACAAGATATCGGCGCGCACGATGATCTTCGAGGCGCGTGTGGGAAGCACCGTCAAATTCGGCTCGCTTTTCATCAAGACGCAGGCATGCCGAAAGGCCTCGCCGCTGGATGAGCCGGAGTCGGCCGCGTTCCTGCAAATCTGGGAAGTGACGGCCAGAAATCCCGATCCGCACTGGGTTTTCAGCGGCTGGATGTTCGCCTCCTCTCCCGCGCTTTCATCGATGGATCATCCGATTTACGACGTCTGGGTGCTGGACTGCCTTGAGCACAAGACGGGCGACGGGCCGCCGCCGGCGGCGAAAACGGCTCCCGAGCCTGAAACGGGCAAGGAAGCGAAGCCCGGGGAAAATGCGCCCGCGACGCCGGACGGTAAAGCTGAACCCGGCAAAAAAGCGAAGAAAAAACCGGCCAAGCCGGATGCCAAGGCGGATGACGGCAAAACGCCCGCGAAACCGAACGCGGAGCCCGCGACGACGCCTGAGCCGGCCGGTCCGCCGCAGTAATTATTTATCGAGGAACTCCAGATATTCCCGCACCAGCGCCATCTCGTCGCCGGGATACCCATTTAAGCGGAAGTCCGCGTGAATTGGGAGCGCTGCGCGCAGCATCGCCATATACTGATCGCGCGGCACTTCCTGAATGCCGAACTGCCTCAGATGGGGGTTCACCAGCTGCGCATCGAATAATTCAAATCCTCCGCGTTGCAGCCGCGCGCACAAATGCACCAGCGCCACTTTGCTGGCATCGCGCGCCTGGCTGAACATGCTTTCGCCGCAAAAAACGCCGCCGATCGCAAGACCGTAAACGCCGCCGACCAGCTTTCCGTTCTGCCAGCATTCGAGCGAATGCGCATGACCCTCCTCGTGAAGGCGCACGAACAGGTCGCGGATGCCGCGGTTGATCCATGTGTTGGCGCGTTTTTCGGCCGGCGCGGCGCAGCCGTTGATGACGCCCAGAAAGTCCGTATCGACGCCGATCTCGAACGCGCCTCCAAGGACAGTCCGGCGAAGCCGCCGTGACACGTGCAGATTATCGATCGACAGGACCCCGCGCAGGGGCGCTTCGTACCATGCAAAGGTTTCGGCATCGGCGCTTTCGGCCATGGGGAAAAGCCCGCGGCTGTACGCATCCAGAACCATTTCAAGCGGCGGCAGGTGACTCATGTCTTTATTATACCGTCCAAATCTGGCGGCGGCGCCTGACTTTTTCACGTGACAGTTTACCCCATTTATGATATGACAAATAACATAAAAAGGAGAGGCCGTGCCGACTAAATCGCTGGATGACTGTCTTACCGGACGCACGGTCACAAGCCCCGAAGGGGTCGAATGCTCGATTATCGATGTATCCAAGCTCGATTTCGGCAACGATGACGAGGCCGCGTGGGGCAAGAAAACGCGTCCGATCAAGGCTTGGATTGCGCGACCGGGAGAGAAAGTCGCGACCGCGCTCGCCCAAGGCACCGAAAGTTATTACGAATGCGCAGGCGGCGAGGTCGTTTTTGAGAACGAACTTCCGCACGGGCTCAAGGACATCTACGTTCCGCGCTCCCCAACCGGCGAATCCACGGGCGCCGCGCTTCTGAAGCGAGATTATCTGCCGGTCGACCACGGCCTGAATGGCGAGCATGGATGTTTTGCCCCTAACAGCAAGCCGGTAAAAATTTTGCATGAGATCATCAATCGTCCCGCCTGCATCGTCGATTGCTGGGGTCCCGGCAAGCACGCCTATTTCTATCCGGGCGCCACGCTCAAAATAGCTGACGGCCGTGTCACCGGCATCGACAAGGACGCTTTCGATTTCACGTGGAGCATCACCGACCGCGAAGGCGTCATACTCGACGCCCGGCGCAACGACACGCCGCGCGATGCGCCGCGGCCGGGACCGGCCTAGTGCAATTTTAGGCTTTTTTGCGTTCGGCCAGCTTCTTTTCCAGCCAGTGAATATTGTAATTACCCTTGATGAACTCGGGCTGTTCGAGAATCCAGCGATGCAGCGGCAATGTAGTCTTTACCCCGTCGACGACGGTCTCGATGATCGCGCGGTGCAGGCGGCGAATGCATTCCTGCCGGTCGCGGCCGTGGACGATCAGCTTGCCGATCATCGAATCATAATAAGGCGGAATCGAATACCCGGCGTAGATGGCGGAATCGAACCGGACGCCGAGGCCGCCCGCGGCGTGGAATTGCTTGATCGTGCCGGGCGAGGGCGTAAAGGTTTCGGGGTCTTCGGCGTTGATGCGCACCTCGATGGCATGACCGCGGAATTTGAACTTGCCGCCCTTGGTCATGGTCAGCGGCTCGCCCGCGGCAACGCGGATTTGCTCGGCGATCAGGTCCATGCCCGTGATCATTTCCGTCACGGGGTGCTCGACCTGAATGCGCGTATTCATTTCCATGAAGTAGAATTTGCCGTCCTCATACAGGAATTCGATGGTGCCGGCGCCCTCATAACCCATTTGGCGAACTGTGTTGGCGGCTAATGTGCCGATGAAGTCGCGCTCTTTTTCGGTGAGCGCGGGCGAGGGCGCTTCCTCGACGACCTTCTGGTGGCGGCGCTGGATCGAGCAATCGCGTTCGCCAAGGTGAATGGCGTTGCCGTGCTTGTCTCCGAAAATCTGGATCTCGATATGGCGCGGCTTCTCAAGATATTTCTCGATATAGACCGTGTCGTCGCCGAAATTGGCCTTCGCCTCGGCGCGCGCGGTCTGGTACTGCTCCTTCATCTCCGATTCCTTGCGCACGACCTTCATGCCGCGCCCACCGCCGCCCGACGCCGCCTTGATTAGCACTGGATAGCCTGCTTCATTGGCAAATTTGGTGGCCTCCTCAACGCTTTCGACCGCGCCGTCGGAGCCGGGAACCACGGGCAGGCCGAGCGCCTTCACCGTCTTCTTCGCCATGACCTTGTCGCCCATCGTCGCGATGTGCTCGGGCTTTGGCCCGATGAAGGTGAAGCCGTGCTCGATCACCATCTGCGCGAACTGCTCGTTCTCGGACAGGAAGCCGTAGCCGGGATGGATGGCGTCCGCGCCGGTGACGGCGGCCGCGCTCAGGATCGATGGGATGTTGAGGTAGCTGTCTTTTGCGGCCGGCGGACCGATGCAGACGCTTTCGTCGGCGAGGCGCACCGCCATGGCGCTGGCGTCGGCCGTCGAGTGCACGACCACGCTCTGGATCCCCATCTCGCGGCAGGCGCGGATTATGCGCAGCGCGATCTCGCCCCGGTTCGCAATAAGGATTTTTTTGAACATCGCGCCCGCGCTGTTATTCGATGACCATCAGCACTTCGCCGAACTCGATCGGCTTGCCGTTTTCGACAAGGACATGCGTCACGGTGCCGCCCTTGTCGGCCTTGATCGGGTTCATGACTTTCATCGCCTCGATGATCAGCAGCGTGTCGCCCGCCTTGACGGTCTCACCCTTACGCACGAACGGCGGCGCGCCGGGCTCGGGCGACAGGTAAACTGTGCCGACCATCGGCGATACGATAGCGCCGGGATGCTCCTGTGCGATGGCAGCGGGAGCCTGCGTATTCGCGGCTTGCGGGACGGTGGGATCGGATGCCATGGCGACCGGCGCGGCGTGGGGGCGATGGCTGCTGCCCGAGCCGCCGGTGCTGACGCGGATGGCCTGCTCGCCTTCCACGACTTCGATCTCGCCAAGGCCGGTTTCTTCCAGCAGTTTGGCCAGCTTGCGGATCGCGGCTTCATTGATTTTCATAAGAAAAATACTCTGTCTTGTTGCCGGAAAACCCGAAGGTCTTGCTTAAAGAAAACAGGGGTAAAAGTCAAAGCGGCAAAGGAGTTTCGATAATATATTTATCTGCTGGGAACCGGGTCGGGTCCGAGCTTTTCGGCAAGGAAGTCAAGCGCGCGCAGGTATCCGTCCGAGCCCATGCCGGCAAAGGTAGCGGAGGCCGCCAGTTCAACGAAAGAGTGGTGCCGGAACGGCTCGCGTTTCTTCGGATCGGTGAGGTGCACCTCGACTACCGGCAGACCGACGGCCTTGAGGGCATCGAGTATGGCGATCGAGGTGTGCGTATAGGCCGCGGCATTGATGATGATGCCGCCGCACTTGCCGCGCGACTGCTGGATCCAGCCGATCAATTCGGCTTCGTTGTTGGACTGGCGGCATTCGGCCACAAGATTGTGTTTACGGGCGTGTTTGATAGCCAGTTCCTCGATCTGCACCAGAGTCTGCGTACCGTAAAGCTCCGGCTCCCGCGTGCCCAGCAGATTCAGGTTCGGCCCGTTCAGGATCAGGATGCGCCGGCTCATGACATTTATCCCTTGTGAGTCTGGTCCTGATTCTGGCCTTCGTCCTCGTCCCGCAACGGCGGCAGACGGCGCGGCCGGTTGCGCCGCATGCGCCCGCGAGGTTTTGCTGGCTCTTCTTCGTCGACCGCTTCGCCCTTGGCCTTCGCGATCATGTCCTCGAAATTCTCCATTGTCGGCATGCCTTTGTTCGTCCGGTAGATTTCCTTATCGACCAGGAATGTCGGCGCCGAATTGATCCCGAGCACCCGCGCATAATCGATCGTCCGGTTGAGATTTTCGGTTACAGTCTTGCCGCGAAGTTCGCGCCTGATGGCTCCGCAATCGAGCCCCTGCTTATGGCACACGTCGTCCAACTGCTCCTCCGTCACGGGATCTTCGCGCTGCATCAGCATGTCGTGGACAGCCATAAATTTGCCCTGCATGCCGGCGGCGAGCGCCAACCTGTTCTCGAGAATCGAGGGGATGCTCAGCGGCATGTTGCGAAACACAAAGCGGACGTCAGGGTGTTTTTCCTCCACCTGCTTGACCAGCGGATAGATTGTGCGGCAGGGCGTGCAGCGGTAATCCGTGAACTCCACGATTGTGACCTTCGCGTCCCGGGGTCCGACGCTCTGACCGAGTGGCGCTTGCGCCAGCACCTCATACGCGGTGCCGAGAGTAAGGATACGGGATCCGATCAAAAGAATCGCCAGCCCTGCGACAAACAGAAAGGCAGGCAACACATATAGGCGCCAGTTGATCATCCCCGCGTCCCCGTTCGGCCGGTCAGGGAGTTTTCACGTCGCCGGTTTTATCGGGTGCCTTGGTCGCCACCGCCCTCTTCATCACATCGAGTCCGACATAGCCACCATAAAACGTGTCGTTGATGATGAAAGCGGGCGTGCCGGTGATACTGAGATTGCGCGCAACGTCGAGGTTTTTTTCGATTGCATCGCGAATGCCGGTGTCGGTTTCCGCGTCCTTCTGCAGTTTCGCGACATCAAGCTTGAGCTCCTCGGCGATCTTCTTGTAGGTCGTTACGTCGCGGGGCAGCGGGCTTTTCATCAGCGCGACATGGAACTCATAATATTTGCCCTGTTTGCCGGCCGCCATCGCCCAGCGCGCGGCGTCTTGCGAGGAAGGGGCCAGGATCGGCATGTCCTTAAAGTAAACTTTCACATCCGGATCGTCCTTGACCACGTTCACGACGTCCTCGACCGCCTTCTTGCAGTATCCGCAGTTATAGTCGAAGAACTCGACGATCGTTTTCGTGCCCTTGGGGTTGCCGCCGGACGGCGTTTCCTTGCTGGTCAGGAAATCTTTGTACTGGCCGATATTCTTCTGAACGAGTTTCTGCCGCTCGTCCTGCTGCTTTTGCTGGAACTTGTCGATCGCCTCCATGACGACTTCGGGATTCTCGATGATGTAGTCGTGAACCATCGTATGCAGCGCGTCCTGCTGTTCGGGCGTGAACACGGCCTTGGTATCTTTCGAGTCTGCTGCCGAAGCATGCCGCACGGCGCCGCCCGCCGCGACGGCGAGGATAGTGGCTGCCAGCAAGGTCATACGGGTCATTTTTCCGGCCATGGTGCGTTTCACGATAGTCTCCTGTCGGGTTGTGTGGTTACGCAAAAAGCGTCTCTACTCATTATAAGCGTCAATTGTTAACTATTCTATGGGGTATCAGCCCTTTTTTTCTCCATCTTTCGAGCCGTCCTTTTTATTCTGGTCGACAAAGGAAATGATGTCCTGAGCCCGGAGGTAAGGCTGGGTGCCGGCCTTCAGACCATGCAGGGCCGCCTGTGCCTGCTCCTTAGCGTATTTCTTCTGGCCGCCCAGCAGGGCCTCTTCCGCCAGATAAAGCTTGGCCATCGACTCATTGCCCTTGCGCCCCCAGGCGGTGGCCAGCAGGTGATCGATGTAGCCCGAGCGCTGCTCGTCGCGCTGCGCCGTCTCCAGCTGTTTTATCGCCTCGTCGAGGCGCCCTTTGTCGCGATCGGACGTCTCGATCATGGCGTTCGCATAAGCCATGCGGATCAGCGGCGCATTATGCAGAATGTCTATTGATTGCCGGTAGGCGGGAAGCGCCTCCTCGACATGGCCGAAATCGACGAGCATCTGGCCCTTCAGTTCGAGGAAATACGGATTTTTCGGCTCGCGTTCGAGCAGGGCGTCGATATCGCGAAGGGCATCATGCACTTTGTTCTGGCGATAGGCGGCGATGGCGCGCGCATAAGCGGCGGGGACGGAATGGTCAGAGTCGCTGAAATCCCAGGCGACGCGCTCGGGCGCAATAAAGGCTTTGAGCTTGGCCATCATCCGCCTGTACTGGTCGTCGGTTTCCGCCGAGAGCGGCTTGTCTTTGCACGGCGAGCGGTCATAGCCGGCCTGCATGGCGTCGACCCGTTCCTGTGTCAGCGGGTGGGTGCGGCCCCAGGCGTCCTGCTGCGAATAGAGCAGCGGCTCGTCGGCCCCGATCTTTTTCATGAAGCTGACCAGCCCCTTCGGGCTGATGCACGCTTCTTGCAGCGTCGTCAGCGCCGACTGGTCGGCGCTGGCCTCCTGAATCCGGGAGAAGGCAAGCAGGCTGCCCATGGCCGATGTCTGCGAACCTATGGAGATCGCGCCCGCCGCGCCGCCGTTGTGGCTGGCGATGGCGGCCCCGATGCCCAGAATTGTGCCGAGCAAGCTTTCATACGACGCGTCTTTCATCGCGCCCTGCATGCGAATCAAATGGCCGCCGCGTATGTGACCCATTTCGTGCGCGAGCACGCCGATGATCTCGCTCGCGTTATCGGTTTTTTCGATGAGGCCGGTATAGATGAAGATGTTCGGTCCGCCGGCGACGAACGAGTTCACTTCGGGGCTCTCGACAATGATGATATGGACATTATTGGGATCAAGACCGCCCGCCCGCATGACAGGCTCGACCCAGCCTTTGATGTCCTTTTCGATTTCTGTGTCGCGGATGATGACCGGTGCGTCCGCCCGGGCCGGAACCGCAGAGCACAGAACGGCCGCGGCGCCCAAGCCGATAAAGCCTTTGCGGAGGCCCCGGAATGAAGGAGAATGTGCCATGGACGAAATGATCCCCTCAAATTATGTTGGTTTCGGGGCGCCAAAAGTACAGATAGGCACTATGCCATGAAGTGCCTTGCCGTACAATTGCTTAAGGGAGATCCGGCGCGGGTGGGCGATGGAGTTTATTGAAAGGGTATATCTGCAGCACTACGACTTCCTGCTGGTGCCGGTCGCTGCGCTCGTATGCCATAAAAGCCATCGGCTATTGGGTGCCCTGTTCGTTGCGACATGCTTGCTGAGCCTTCGCACGCAGGTCGAGTTGATGCAGACGATGGGCTTCGCGATGGGCTTCCTGCCGTGGCTGCAATCGCCGTCCGAAGTGCGCGGCCTGGTCGTCTACAGCATCGCCATTCTCGTTTTCCTGGTGCTTGCGCGGTTGTCGCCGCAGACCAAAAAAATTGTTTTCTTCGCCGTGTCGATTACCGTCTACATCCTGGCGTTCTGCGCGTCGATGGTGATCATGGCATTGTAATTAGGGTATGATGAAAAAGAGTGGTGGAAAATCCGGGCAGAAAACCTCCGGCCGCAGCGGCGGCCGCGATGCGGGCAAGCGGGTCAAAACGGCCAAGGGCCGCACACCGTCGTCGCAGCGCTGGCTCGAGCGGCAGTTGAACGACCCCTATGTGCGCGAAGCGCAGCGGCTTGGATATCGTTCGCGCGCGGCCTTCAAGCTCAAGGAAATCGACGACAAGCTGAATCTGATACGCCGCGGCATGACGGTGGTCGATCTTGGCGCCGCGCCCGGCGGCTGGTGCCAGATCGCGATGGAAAAGGGCGCCGCGCATGTTATCGCGCTAGACCTGCTGCCGATGGAGCCGGTGCCGGGGGTCACTTTTTTGCAGATGGATTTTATGGACGATGGCGCGCCGGAGGCTTTGGTCGCCGCCATCGGCGGCGGCGCGGACGTGGTGTTGACCGATATGGCGCCGAATACGACGGGCCATCGCGGCACCGACCATCTGCGCATCATGGCGCTCGCCGAGGCTGCGTATGAGTTCGGTTCCGAGATTTTGAAACCCGGCGGTTCCTTCGTTGCAAAAGTTTTTCAGGGCGGGACCGAGCAGGAATTATTGCAGCGCCTGAAAAAGGATTTTACCAGCGTGCGCCACATAAAACCGCCGGCCAGCCGCAAGGAATCGGCCGAGCAGTTCGTGGTCGCGACGGGATTCAGGGGCTAGGCGAGGGCGGCGTGTTTTTTGCCGCCGTATCTGCGGCGCTTGCTTTTTGGGTGCCGCGGTAGCCTGCGTAAAAGATTCCAGCGCCTATCGCGGTCAGAACGGGCGCCAGAAGCGTACCGTCAATTAGCGGCGTCTCAGGCCGGCTGATGAATGTCTCCCACATCCAGCTTGCACCCATCAGCGAAAGAACCGATCCGACGCCGAGGCTGACAACATTGAAAAGGGTTTTGAGCGGTTTGGGCAT
>DATJGZ010000300.1:0-7185 GCA_035494535.1 Patescibacteria group bacterium
TCCGCTTCGGAAACGCCGATTGAATACCAGACGTTCTTGCTGCCGTGATCCTTGTAGAATTTAAGCAGATCCTCGAGCGGATAATGCTTGTGCAGCGCCACCGTCATGCCGTGGCCCATCTTTGCGAATGTCTTCGCCATCGCCATTGTGCCAACGCCATCCATGTTCGCGGCGATGATCGGCACGCCCTCAAAGGTGCGGTTGCTCCAGCGGAACGGGAATTCGCGGCTGATATCGACTTCCTTGCGGCTGGCGAGCGTCGAACGCTTCGGGCGGATAAGCACATCCTTGAAATCAAGCTTTACGTCTTCTTCGATACGCATGAATACCTGTTACTTCTTGAAAAGGGAGGAGGCCGCCTGCTGGTGCGCCTTCTTCTTCGCGATCTCCGCCTGATAACGCAGGATCTCCTCCTGCATTTCCTTGATGCCGTCCTCGAGCTCCTCGATCGACATCTTGTCGAGAGGTTTGGGTTTCTTTGGCGCATTGCGCGGTATATTATCGAGGTCTTCGAACATCGGCTCCGAGATTAATCCATATGCCGGACGAAACGCAACAAGTGATGAAAGTCATTGAAATCAAAGCCTTCGGCCCGCCGGAGGGGTTGCGAGCCGGGACGCGCCCCCGTCCGATCCCGGCAGACGGCGAAGTGTTGATCAAGGTGCATGCCGCAGGCGTGAACCGGCCCGATATCCTGCAGCGAATGGGCAAATATCCACCGCCTCCGGGCATCTCGGATATCCCCGGCCTCGAGGTCGCTGGTGAAATCGCCGAGAGCAAATCATCGGACTGGAAACCGGGCGATAAAGTCTGCGCCCTGCTCGCCGGCGGCGGTTATGCCGAATACGCGGTTGCACCCGCCGGCCAGTGCCTGCCCGTTCCGAAGGGGCTCGATATGGCCGACGCCGCCGCACTGCCGGAAACTTTCTTCACGGTCTGGAACAATGTCTTCGTGCGCGGAAAATTAAAGGAAGGCGAGAATATCCTGATCCATGGCGGCGCATCGGGCATCGGCACCACGGCAATTCAAGTGGCGAAGACTTTTGGCGCCAATGTTTACGTTACCGCAGGTACTAATGAGAAATGCGCCGCCTGCCTGCGCCTCGGTGCGAACACCGCCATCAACTACAAAACCAGCGACTTTGTCGCGCTGATCGGCGAAGGAAAGATCGATGTCGTGCTCGATATGATCGGCGGCTCGTACATTCCGCGCAACATGAAGGTTCTGGCGCTGGACGGGCGCCATGTCAGCATCGCGGTGCAAGGCGGCAGCAAGACAGAGATCGATATCCCGGTGTTGATGCAAAAGCGCCTGATCCTGACCGGATCGACCCTTCGTCCCCGGCCCGTCGCGGAAAAGGCCGAATTGGCGCGCGGTCTGCGCAAGCATGTCTGGCCGCTGATCGAGACGGGCAAAATCAAGCCGGTAATCTTCAAGACCTTTCCGCTTGAACAGGCCGCACAGGCCCACGCGGCGCTCGAAAAAGGTGATCATTTCGGCAAAATCCTCCTGAAATTGTAATTTTTTTTCATAATATGCCTGATTATTGCTGGCTTTATGAGTAGCAAATCACTATATTCCCGGTATTCCCGACAGTCTGAAACTGGACGGTTGATCCCATGAAAAACGGATCGCGGGGGCCGAATTTTTTATCTGGAGGATTTATACATGGCGACCAAGCAACCTGAAGCAAACGGGCTTTTGATGCCCAAGGCCACTGCCGTCTGGCTGGTCGAGAATACGGCCCTTTCGTTCGAGCAGATCGGCGATTTCACCGGCCTGCACGCCATTGAAGTGCAGGCGCTGGCAGACGAGGAAGTCGGCCGCGGCATCGTGGGGCGCAATCCGGTCGAGCACGGCGAAGTGACGCAGGAGGAACTCGACAAGGCCGGCGCCGATACGAAATACCGCATGAAGATGTCGAGGAGCGATCTGCCCTCCGTCAAACTGCGCGCCAAGGGCCCGAAATATACGCCTGTCTCCAAGCGCGGCGACAAACCGGACGCCATCGCCTATTTGCTCAAACATCATCCGGAAATCACCGACGCACAAATCTGCCGCCTGATCGGCACGACCAAGCCGACCATCGCTTCGGTGCGCGACCGCTCGCACCCCGGCGCGCAGTCGATCAAGCCCAAGCATCCGGTCGATCTCGGCCTGTGCACCTACGGCGAGCTTGAAGCCGCCTCGCGCAAGGGCCTCAAGGCGCAGGGCAAGAACGACGAAGAGATCAAGGCCATCCAGAACAAGGCGCTCGAAAACCTCGAGACCGAGAAGGAAAAGCCGACCGCAAGCAAAGATCGCACCGAAGGGTTCGATTTCACGAACTTCCTCAGCCGCAATACCGGCTCGGGCTCCGGCAGCTAAAGTCCAGCCAAACGCTTTTAAAAAAGCCGGGTTTCAACCCGGCTTTTTATGTTCCGGTCGCCGAATAAAGTATGATTTTGAAAAGGTGGAAACGTTCCGGATGAAGGAACGGCGCCGTTCCCTTGAAAATCAGCAGGTGAACGACATAGATCAGCATCGTGTGCCGTCCAGTAAATTGCAGGAAAAGAACGACCGGCCGCGGCAATATTTCCGTCAGTCGCGGAAAGCTGACCGCCTGAAAAATCATCAGCGTGCTCATGACGATGAATGAACCAACCGCCAGCGCCATCACCTGTAAATCATGAAGCTGGAAGACGAGCGTCTGAGTGCCGACGAAGAGAATATACGTGAAGGCGAAGAATTGCAGAATGATCTTCTGCGGCTCCTTCAGATTTTCCTTGTTACGCACGAGATAGCCGAACATTGCAAGCGGAAGCGACAGCGTTCCGTATTCAAAGACCGCCCAGGACGGTTCGATCAGGAGCACAATCATCGTCACAATCGCCCAGAGCGTCGAATAGCTCGTGAGCGCCCCCTTCATAACCCGGTCGATGACAAGCCGCAGGAAGATCATCGTGGCGAGAATATCCATCGGAAAGAAGCTCAGGCCGGCGAACATATTGGCAAGCTGCATGACCGCCAGTCCTCCCCATATCTTCCAGCCTAAATCACGGCTTTTGGCGTAGCCGATGAGGAAGAACCAGATAGGAACGCAAAGGCGACCGATGATCCGATACGTCATATCGCCCGGGTGAAGATAATAACCGACATGGTCGCAGATCATGGATAAGATCGCGAATGTCTTGATCAGGTCGTAGGATGTAAGATCTTTAGGAAGAGTCTTTGACATCGGGAACAGTGTTACGAAGGGAACAGTCTGGATTTGCGTATCAGGTCTTTTTTTGCAGTACGTAGGCAACGTTGACGGGGAGTCTGTTCGTGAAGCTTTCCTCGAGCGTTTTCCCCTCATAAGGGACAAAGAGCTCCGATTTGATGGAAAGCCCGCAATCGTCGAAAAGATCCGCGATCTGCTTCGTGTTTTCAAACAAGTATATGTGGTCCTTTACGGGCGCATCGATGCAGGTCGTAATGAAAATATAGGCGTCCTTCTTCGCTACGTCGCGGACGCGCTTCATGAATGCTTCTGGCTGCTCGACATGCTCGAGCACTTCGCCCATGACGACGGCATCAAATTCGGAATCAGGAAGATCGGCGGTAAGGAAATCCATGCACTTCAACTGAGGGATCTTCTTTTGCTTGCCCTTGAGGTAGTGGTCGACCAAGGCCTTGGTCTGCTCGATACTGGTATCGCTGATGTCCACCCCGGTAAAGCTGTCAAAGGCCGTCATCTCCATCGCGGTAGTGATAAAAAATCCGTGGCCCGGTCCGATCTCGAGATACTTCCCTTTCTTGTCTCGCGGCAGAGTTTGTTTGAGAAAACGGAACATCCCGAGATGGTTCGGCCAGAAAAAGAGCGTCAACGCCAGCGCATACATGTAGTGCGACATATAGGTCTCATTGAAATATACGTCGTTGGCCACCTCGGCGAATGTCGAATAGCGGTACTTCTTGTGCTGCTGAAAATACATCTGCTCGCGGAACGTATCCATAACGAGGATAAGATAGCTTTCCGCGAGATATTCGATCGTCAGTCCCTTCTCGAGACAATAGGAAATATACCCCTCGAGCAACTTGACCTCGTCGCCGGTCAGCTGACCCACCGACGATTCCAGAACCTTCCTGTGGACCGGGTTTTCCTCAAGTATTTTTGCCACCAGTCCCGCGCTGTTTTTCGGAAGTAATTCGACGCTTTGCCTTGAAGCTTTTGCCATGCACGTATCCGATCTTCGGCTCGCCTATAATACCACTTTCACTTTAGCATGCGGCGGCGATTTTGTAATGTTTTCCGGGCGCGCCACCCAGACCCCGTCATTTGCGGCCTTTTCGAATCCGTGCGCAGGGTAAAGATCCTTGACCATCGCGTTCTTGGCCGTCGGAACATAGCGTCCCTCGATGGTTTTACACTTCCATCCGCCCGCGACCTTCGCAACCTGCGCAATGAACGCGGTTTCGGCGTCGCGACCCAGAACCCGGCAACTCATCAACATCGTATCGATCACGCAGTTTTCCTTGGCGCGCTCGAGGATGGATACACCAACAAGCCCGTAATCGCCGTATTTATCCCGGAGTTCCATTCCGAGAACCATATGGTTCGGCGAGCGCATCAGCGCCTCGATCTCATCCGCCGAACGGCGAATGGTCGTAAGATTGAACTGATTGGTCTTGTTTACAAGCTGCGTGATGCGCGCCAAATGCTGTTTGTCAACGCGAAACAACGTCATTTCCAGGCCGAGCGCGGCCTTGAACTCTTCCTCCGACATTGTTTCATGTAATTCCTTGCGGGAGCGGTCAGCCCTGATCATCTCGGTCCGCCGTTTATCCTCCTCGGTTATCTCCGGCAGATCGAAATAATCCGTACCCGCCAGGCAATAAGGCAATTCCGCGGTTTCTTCGGGAACAAGCACACAGGTAACGTCTGGCAGACGCTCCTGCACCTCTCCGATTTCCTTCGGCGAGTCGTCAACGAACACAATCGAATCGAGACCGATATTGAGATCCTTCGCGACACGCCGGATGCTCTCGATCTTCGAATCCCAATGTATCTCCAATGCAGCGAAATGTTCCCGGCGAAGCACCATGGCATCATGCCTGTCCATCACGTCGTAGAAATCCGCCGGATTATTCTTGCTCGCGACCGCTAGTAACACACCGCGGCGCTGAAGATGAAGCAAATATTTCTGGAAGTCGCGATAGGCACTGCCCGGAAACTCGTTGCCGAGGGCTATGCCCTCGATGCCGTCTTCTCCGATTATACCGCCCCACAGCGTATTATCAGCGTCCAGCACAATGCACTTCTTCGCGCTTAACCTTTCAGCGGCGACAAGACGTCCGATCTGCGTTCCTACCGAATCCCAGAACGGCTCGGTCCATGGCTGGCGATACAAATACCATTTGCGGGGATCAAACGACGCATCGATTCCGGCTTGGGTTTGCAGGGCTTGCAGATCGATCATCCTGACGCGCTCTATACTGGCAACCCGACTCATCCAAAGGTCGCGGATCCGCGAGGATAGCGCTGCGCCCATGAACGTCTGGTCTATTTGGCGAACGTCGAAATCAGGCACTGTGGGATAAGGAGGGGCTGAGACGATGATGGTGCCGGAAAAATTGCGGCGCAGTATAGATAACGCGTCCCCCAAATCGTTCACCGCGGCCAGGGCCTTGTCGGGCTCCGCCAGAAGGTCGGCGAACAAATCCTCGGTGCGCCACAGCAGCACGATTGCATCAGGGGTATCGCCAAAAGCCTGTACATGGTTACGGCAAACCTGTGGAAGCTGATTGAAAGGGCCAAAAGTCAGGCGCGGATGTTTGAAGCCGCGGCCCAGAAGATAAGCGCCCAAATAAGATTCGATAGGCTCGGCTGTTACACTGGCGGCAATGCCAACCGTTATGTCCGGCGATGCCCCGCCACCACTCTTGAATTTCCGCCACACTTTTCCGGGGTCCGCAACGGACATCTCAAAGGCTGATATTTTTATCGAGTAGGACCTTCCGTGCCGTACCGATGCTGGACATCTTCATGATCTCTTTCGTCGAAAGCCGGATGGAATATTTGCTCTCGATTGCGGCGACCAAATGCATGGCGGCAAGACTGTCCCATTGGCTGGTATTGTCCGGAGAGCTCACATCGCTAAGCTTTTCAGCCGAAACGCCAAGAACCTCAGAAAAAAGCTGTATCAGCGGGTCACTCATAATGATTTCCTCCAGCCTGAACCATGGTGCGGGATATCCCGGCCATTATCAAGACTGTTTATTGAAAATGAGAAGAGGGCAACCTTAACCGCTCATCTGCATCAACACCGGTAACAAAACATCGGCGGCCGGAACGCAGTCCGGCATGTTCTGCGTCTGATCCGTCGTAACCCTGGGGAATCGCGGCGTCAAAACCATCGAGGACGGGTGCTGTGTCATTAGCTGCTGTGCGAGATTTTCCGACGCGGCTTTGGCGGCCGTGTATTCTAGGAACCATGCTTCCGGCTTTTCGACAAAAATAGACGACGGCTGCATAAAGCGAACAGGGTGTTTCCGGACGGCTGCCTGAAATAGCGCCGCCATGCCTTCCACAAAATAGCTGCTGTATAATTGGTAGAGGACCGCACTAAAAGCGCCGCGATTAGGCCGCAAGCGCGGTGCCGCGAAATAATAGATATGGGTGAAATCACCTTCCGGCGGCGTTCCCGCCAACACATCATATTCGGTTACTGAAACCTTGCTGTAGGACGAGACGCTACGCGCCACTTTTTCGGCATCTTCGCGTCCCATCGAATATGTTAGGCATAGCTCCGACGCCCCGCCTAGTGCCAGAAGCCGCGCACATGTCTCACCGAGACCGCGTGAACCGCCAACTACGAGCGCGCGCTGTCCCGAAAATGGTTTACCGGAAATGTGCGTCCTAAGTGCGTCAGTTTCCGGCTGGTGCACTGGCAACGGTCGTAAAAGAGCGCTGATTGAAGCAGATATTCCCGGGCCGGAAACCGCTATCGATGCTAGGTTGAGGCGCTCGTCCCACCGCGAAACTTCGTAAATAAGATTCTCGCCTCCGTCGACGCTGCTGAATTTTGCTTCAAAACTCGAAAACACCGAACGCTCACCGGGACATTCCATGCCGACAATCCTTGTCATGCCGAGAAGGCAGCCGATGCTCAGACTGGGAACAGTCGATGCGACGGCAGGAAACATCTTTGCAAAATCGGCGT
>DATJGZ010000301.1:0-6294 GCA_035494535.1 Patescibacteria group bacterium
TTGATGAATTTAACCTCGCCGGCATAGACGTGGTACATGAGCAGAAAGCCCGTCAGCAGCGTCAGTTCACGCGGGAAATGAAACCCCGTGTAGAATAGCGCCGCCATAAGGAAAGGATACGAGAGCGCCTTGAGCAGGCTCAGGCGTCCCGCCTTCGCGAGATAGACAATCGCCAGCACGATGTGGGAATAGCCCATCACGACATAGCCGTAGAAAACCGTGTTCGGCACGCACAGCAGGACGGCACTTAGTGCGAAGCCGACCGAAATCAGTTTTTCGGCGAGGAATCCCCGGTTCGATGCGGCATAGGAAATCATCTCAGTTTACTCCTGCTTTTTTTACTCCAAAATCGCGACGCATGATAACACGGCCCTGACGGTCGTGCGCGTAGACAGGCCAGCCCTGCCGGGCGAACTGCTCGAGTGAGCTGCGCTGCCCGACTTTCGGATTGTCGGTGCGGATCAGGACACCGCGATAGCGGCCATCATGGTTTAGTTCTTCCAATATGTCAAAAGCCCCGCAGGTCATCGCGATAGGCAGCCACATCACCGTTTTTCCCCGTTCGACGAACATGCGATAGGCATGAAAAATCGCGCCGTCCGTATCAGGCAAATCCATCTCTCTGAGTGTGGAATTATAAACCGTATTTACAGCGATGGCTTTTCCATCTTCGTTCAGTGCAACCAGAACAACCTGCTTCAGGCGCTCCTCGGGATTTACATCCGCTGGCAGGGCGCGATTCCGCGCCCATAAATCCACAATTTTTTCATGTATGGCGTCTTTGCCACATCCATAGATGTTAAAAATCTCATACCCATTAAACGCCTTGTAGAGACTCGGCGATTTGGTAATGATATGAGTTGAAAGAGACTGGTTCATCTTTTAGCTTCAGCACCTTGAATTCATTAACAGGAAGTCCGCCCGTGAAAATAGCGATCAGAAAAAAGCTGTTTACAACAACGATGCTGGTCGCGCCAGCAATTTTGATATTAGGCAGCGCGCATGCGGCAAAGGCAGATTGCAGCATCGCCATTGGCGGAGGCACGCTCACGGCCCCGCGCAACGGTTCATTGATAAATTGCAAGACTTCCGGCGGTGATCAGACGACATCGATCGGAGATGGAATCCACGGCGTCGGTTCAACGGTCCAGTTGTTCGACGACGCCGTCGTCGATGTCAGCGATAACGCTCCTGTGATCAATCTGCAAAATGCGACCGTTACGCTAGGAGCGAACAGTCGGGTCAGCGGCTCGTATTACCACAAATACGGCGGTGGGCCGCCGGGCGCCAACACCGTCATTCTCTCCTCGACGGGAGGGACAGCGAACTCGTCGCTCAAGGTTACTCTTGCAGGCGACAACGCACAGGTTTCGGGAGGCGGCAAGTACAGTCCGGAAGCGATACGCAGCGAAGCCACCGGAAGCGGCAACGCCTCAACGCTCGTAACTTTGTCCGGCAGTGGATCAAGCGTAACCGGCGCGAAATATAGCGGCGTGTCGACGAGCGCCGGCAGTGGAAATGCCAGCACCGTTGTGACACTTTCCGGCAGCAATTCGCATGTAAACTCAAAATACAGTGGCATCGCCACGGCATCCTCGACAGGTAACGCCTATAGCAGAGTTACACTTTCAGGCGACGGAGCGCAGGTCGGAGGATTCGGAGGACCGGGTTCCTCCGGTATCAGGACGATCGCGGGCGGTGCCGCCGGCGAAAGCGCCACAAGCATCGTTACGCTTTCCGGCAATCTATCGCGTGTATACGCGACCAACGGGGATGCTGTCCTGGTATATGGCGGTGATGCGCGAACGGTCGTAACAATCGGTTCCGGCGCATCCGTCTCGGGCAGCACGAACGGTATCCATGTAACGGCCAATCAGGCCGGGGCGTCGAGCAGCATTATCGACAGTGCCGGCCTCATTCAGGCGACGGCCCCGGGTCATTCGATTTTACTCGATGACGGGAATGATATTCTCAACCTCCGGACGGGATCGAATCTATCGAGTCTGTCGGGCGCCGATATGGGCGGTGGCAATGATACGGTTAACCTTTTTGGTTCTGCCAGCGAGGACGAAATCTTTGTGAATGCAGAGACGCTGAACATGGACGGCTCGGCATGGACATTGACCGGAAACTCAACCTTTACCAATATCAACGTCAATAACGGCACATTGACGGCCGACGGAACTCTGACGGGGACAGCAACCGTGGCGAATGGCGCCGCGCTCGCCGGCAGCGGCACCATCATCGGCGCCATCACGAGCAGCGGCGTCATTTCACCCGGCGATGGAGGCATCGGCACGCTGAGCCAGACCGGCAATTTTACCCAGAACGCGAATGGACGGCTAAACATCCAGTTCGATCCGGCGACGATAGACCTGCTGAATATTACGGGCGCAGCCAGTCTGGACGGAACGGTCGCGTTCTCACAGCTGACGACCGGGGTGACGAATGGCACGACGCTTACGTTCCTGCAAACAACGGGCGGCGTGGGCGGAACGTTCTCAAACATCGTTCATCCTATATTCATCGACACGGCGCTTACCTACAACGCGAACAGCGTCGATGTGACGTTCACGCGCCTGTCGCTCACCACCGCGGCGCAGACGGACAGCGAACTCGCGCTGGCGCAGCAGCTCGATGCCGTCATTGCCGGCGGCGGGGCGAACGGCGCTGCGCTCGACGCCATCGTCAACAGCTTCACGACGACAGAGCAGGCGTCGGACTTCTTCGCCTCGCAAAGCGGCATCGTGCAAGATGGATTGACCAGCTCGGGGCTCGACAACATGGAACTCGGCTCCGATGCCGCGATGGGGCGCCTTGGCGGATCCGGCGACTTCGCGATGCTTGACGGCGCCGGCGGCTATGTGACCGGTATGAATGCCGGCGATCCGTTTGCGGGACGCAGCCGTGCAGTCTGGGGCAAGGTCATGGGCGGTTGGGGCAGCGTGGACGGCGACAGCAACGCGCGCGGGTTCGATTACAGCGCCGGCGGTGCGGCCGTAGGCGGCGAAGTTTATCTCGACCGCCACGTCACCGCCGGTATTTTCGGCGCATTCTCATCGGCGCATGCGTCTCCCGACGGACTGTCGGATGAGGCAAGGACCAAGACTTACCAGTTTGGCCTGTACGCAGGCCGGACGGACGGTCCGTGGTCGTACGGCGGCACGATTTCAGGGGCGTGGATGGATTTCGACACCGAGCGCCCGACGGCGCTTGGCGACGCTTCGGCCGATTTCAACGGCAGCGGCTGGTTCTCGGAGGTCAATGTTGCCTACGGCATGCAGCATAGCGGCTGGACGGTCGGGCCGGTCGGCGGCCTTGAGTATGCTTCCGTTCACCATGAGTCCTACACGGAATCCGGAGCCGGCATTCTCGACCTGTCGGTGGACAGCGATACGACCGACAATCTCAAATCGCTCCTCGGCGTGCAGGCGTACCGGTCATTCAAGGTCGACAATGGAAAATACACCGGTTCCTTCGTAGTTGATCCTTCCTTCACGCTGGAATGGGCGCACGAGTTTCTGGACCGGACTTCAGACGCGAACGTTTCATTCGCTTCCATTCCGACGGTCAGCTTCGACACGAGCGGTCCGGAAAAAAGCCGCGATGCAGCGCACATTCGCGCCGAACTGATGGGCCATCCCGTCGACCGGGACAAGCTGCGGTTGTTTGTCGCCTATGACGGCAACCTTGCATCCGACTATCAGGACCATCGCGGGACCGTTGGCGTAAAGATCAAGTGGTAGAAGCCAATTAAGGGGCTACAACAGGCCCCTCTAAGGCCAGCGTGCTCGCGCCATTGCCGGCATTCAGCCGTGCCGGTGCGCCGACAGGCAGCGTGAAAAGATCGCCGCCGTGTCCGAACGGCGCTTCCATGACGACCGGAATTTCGAGCCCGTCCGTAACTTCACGGATCATCTGTTCGACCGTCTTCTCATAGGGCGTGTCGCTGTCCTTGAGGTTGTCAAAGCCGCCGAAAACGATTCCGGAGACCTGCTCAAAGACGCCTGCGCGGCGCAGGTGATGCAGCATCCGGTCGATCCGGGAATATTCGTCACCGGCATCTTCTATGAACAATATTTTTCCCGTGAAGTCAGGCTGCTCCGGCGTGCCGAGCAACGTGACAAGAAGGCTGAGATTGCCGCCGATCAGTGGCCCCTGCGCCGTACCTGCATGAACAACTTTGGAATTATCGAGCGGCATGTCCGCCGGCTGTCCGCCCAGCAAATTGAAGCATTGGGTCAGTTGTTCTTCGGTAACCCGTCCCCGGCCGATGGTCTGCACTGTGGGGCCGTGAAAGGTAATGCTGCCGGTTTCCTTGTTCACGGCGTTCAGAATGATGGTCACGTCGCTGAAGCCCATCAGGATTTTCGGATGCTGCTTTATGAGGTCGTAATCAAGCCGGTCGAGCTGGAAACCCATCGCCTGATTCCCGCCGGCCGCGGCGAAAATCGCTTTGATGTCCGGATTGCGGTACAGGTCATGCAGCGCTTCAGCTTTTTGCTCAGGCGTGCCTGCAGATTGGCCCTGTGTCGCATAGGTCTGCGGATGAACGTAAACGTTAAAGCCCATACCTTCCAGTTTTTGGACTGCTTGCGCGACCACACTTTTGTCGACGCGGCTGGATGGCGCCATAATGCCAATAGTGTCGCCCTTGCGCAGGGCTGGCGGCTTGCGGGGGTTCACAGGGTCAGCCTTCGGTGTTGATGCGGGCAATGATATCCCGCATGGTCTTGTCGGCGTCCTTGTTATCGACCTGGCAGGTGCCGGCCTTCTCGTGACCGCCGCCGCCGTACTCGAGGCAAAGCTTGCCGACATGGGTGTTGCTGGTGCGGTTCAGGATCGATTTGCCGATGGCGAAAACCGTATTCTGCTCATTCTTGCCCCACATAACGTGCATCGAGATGTTGCACTGGGGGAAAAGCGCATACAGCATGAAGCGGTTGCCGGCCCAGATTTTGGGCTCCTCGCGCAGGTCGAGCAGGATCAGGTTCTTGTGCAGCGTCGAGCAGCGCTCAAGCTGGGCACGGCACTTGATCTTGTGATCCTTGTAGAGGTCTACACGTTCGCGCACGTCGGGCAGGGCCAACACTTCCTCAATCGTATGGCCGCGGCAGTAATCGATCAGCTTCATCATCAGCTGATAGTTGGAAATGGTGAATTCCTTGAAGCGGCCGAGGCCGGTGCGGGCGTCCATGATGAAACTGAGCATCACCCAGCCGTCCGGGTGCAAAATTTCGGTACGCTGGAAGTTCGCCGAGTCGGATTTGTCGACCGCCGCCATCATGTCCGCGGTGATGCGCTTGAGCTGAGGATTAGAGCGTCCGCCGAAATAGTCGAACACCACACGGGCGCACGACGGCGATTTATCGTTGATAATGTGGTTGCGCGCGGGCTGGCCGCCGGCGCGCATGACTTCGGAAGCGTGGTGGTCGAAGCACATATAGACGCTTTCGACAAAAGGCAGGTTCGTGGCGATATCGCCGGGGCCGACCGGCACCTTGCCGTGCTGCATGTCGTTCGGGTGGACAAAGACCACCTCGCTAACGATGTCGAGTTCCTTGAGGATGATGGCGCAGATCAGGCCGTCCATGTCGCTGCGCGTGAGCAGGCGGTACTTCTTGCCCTCCTGCGGCATGAGCTTGTCCTTGGCGGCCGTTTCCGGCGCGGACGAGGACTTCTCATTCTTATCGGCGTTTGATTTCTTTTTCATTATCTACGGCAGGCCTTTAGCCAAGACCATTTTACGTTCTATATCTTGAACGTTGCGTTAATATCCTTCAAGGCCATAAATGCTTTTACAGCCGTTTGTTTCCAGAACATCGCCGATCTTAGGGACGATCAGTGAGTTCCTGATTCTCCGGCTGCTGCAAGCCGGTAGATGTCATAGTTGATCGTGTCGATCCGGGCGGCGGTATCAGGAAAATAGTCGGTCAGACGGACCTTCAGCATTCCGTCCTTTTTGTAGCCCGCCCAGGCACGTTCAAAATACGGATCGACCCCGAAATAGGTCATGAAATCAAATGGCCGGCCGGCCAGCATATCGAAATGACCGATCAATATCACAGCCGGTTTGTAGCGGGCTATGTCCTCTCCGACCATGTGCGAGAACTTTTTACGCTCTGAATCGATTTCCGTCTGCGTCATGGGGGTCGGCAGGCCGCGTGCGATCATGTCCTGCTGGGTTACCAGCCAGGGTACGAACCAGAAACTCGCGAAGCGCGAGGCGTGTTCGTGTCCGGTGTAATATGCGGTTTCATGAACGATGCCCATGTTGTTGCTGAACATGAAGAA
>DATJGZ010000302.1:0-13614 GCA_035494535.1 Patescibacteria group bacterium
GCGCCAGCGTTATCCTGAAGGTACAGACCCTGATCGAGCGCCTGTTTAAACAAAGGATCGCGCGCATAGGACGCCTGCAGCAGCGATATGAAATCATCGTTGAGTTCCGGCAGGGCGGACGGCGTATACGACCCGGTTCTCGCCGAGCCGCGCAGCATCATCGGAATGCTGTCGCCGAAGGCGAGGCCGAGCGAATTGTCCCGGGCATTGACGGCGGCGGCCACGCGGTTGAGCCAGCCGGATTCGAGCGAATAGGGCTGGCCCGGAGAGCCCAGCTCCAGCACGCTCTGACCCTCGAAGTGCGAACGTTCGCGGTAAGGCGACGCGACCGCGTGCACTACGGCAAGATCGCCAGCCGTGAACATTTCATGCAACGGCTTCAGTGAAGCGTGCAGCGCGAAGCGGTCGTCGAGGCGGAGCAGAGAGTCAGAGGACAGCGCGAGGTCGCCGCGCAGCGATTTGTAATCGCGGTCGCCGTACGGTGCGACGGCGGCGAGGCCGTCCATGGCGCCACGCTGGATGATGATAACAAGGCGTTTCTCGGTACGGGCTTGCGCAAAGGCTAGGCCGGGGCAAACCATCACGGCAGCGCCGGCAACAGTAATGCCTTGCAGGAAACGGCGGCGGCTGAATGGCTTGTCCAAGGGGCTCATGGGACAATCCTTCCCCTTGTCATCCTGAGCGAAGCGAAGGATCTAATGTAAAAAACAGCAAGGGAGATCCTTCGGCCGGCTTCGCCGGCCTCAGGATGACAATGACTTTTTGATTTAGTATTTATGGACATTGTCATCTCCTCTGGAATTCCGGGCTCGCCAGCGTCAGCGCGAAGCCGTCAGCAGGCGAGGGTGCGTGACGGATGGCGGTCAGCGTCTCGTTGCTCGCAACGGGGCCGATTAGTTCCTCGGCAATCTCAGCGGGATTACCGCGTGGGGCCGCCTTGCGCGCGATCATGTGGCAAAGTTCGACACGATTCAGCAGCGCCTCGGCGGAAATCCAGTCCTCGCCTTTATCGGACCAGCCGGCCGGCGAGGGCGCGGTGAAGGGCACGTTGTCCAGCAGCGTCAGCGCCGCGAAGATCTTGTCGAACGGCACGTCTTCGGGCGGCAACCCGGTCGCGCGGATGGCCGAGAGCATCATCTCATACGGCGTCTTGACCTTGGGCAGCGGATTCCGCCAGACGCTGTCCAACCGCATGACTTCGGCGGTGACGGCGGCCAGATCGCCGCCGCTGTTGCTGAAGGCCAGCGCGACGCGCTCGATGTCGGCCGGCGGCGGATCGTCGGCAACAAAGTGGCGCACCAGTTTGGTGGCGATGAATCGCGCCGTCGAGGGATGATAGGCGAGATCGCGGAGCACCGCTTCGCCTTGCTCGATGCCGCTTTGATTATACATGCGGCCCATGATGGTTTGCGGGCCCGGCTCATGCAGGAAATCGACGAAAGTGAATTCGCCGTTCCCGCCGCGGCGGGGACGATTGAGCGTCCAGCCGGTCAGGATCTTGGCGAGGTTGGTCACGTCAGCCTGGGTGTAGCCGCCGCGCGCGCCGAGCGTATGCAGCTCCATCACCTCACGCGCATAGTTTTCGTTCAGGCCTTTGCCGCGCCGGCCCGCTCGTGAATCCGGTCCGATGGAGAGCGCGTTGTCGAGATAGATCAGCATTGCCGGGTGCTTTGCCGTGGCGAGCAGCATATCCTCGAACCGTCCCAGCACGTGCGGACGGATCGCATCGCGCTCCATGCTCAGAGCAAGCGCTCCTAATATCGGCTTGCTTTTGATCGATACGGTGAAGTGGTTGCTCCAGAACAGGACAAGCCGCTCGAGCAACGGCGCGCCCGCAAGATTGGCGACGAAGCGCGCACCCAAAGCATTCAAAAGCTCCTTGCGGACTTCCTTGTGGTCTTCTTTACCCTGCTCGGTCCGCTTCTCGTCCTTCAACTGCTCGATCAGGGCGAAAGACTGCCGAATGAGTTCGGCTTCGCCGGGCAGATTGTAAGTCGGGATGGATGCGGGGTGGCCTCCGTCAATCTGGCCCTCGAGCCAGCCGCGCGCGTTTCCCTGTGTCGGGTCGTTTCCGGGCGTAGCGCCGAAGCCGAAGCGGTTGAGAGCAATGAAGGATTCGATCAGCATGGAAATATATACGGGGATGACCGGACAATTCCCCCGAAGTTAATATCTTCAAATAATGGGCTTTATGCGGATTCTTTTTTCTGCTTTTTGCCGGGCGTGGGGGCGGCAGCGACCTGGTTGCGGCCGTTATGCTTCGCCGTGTACAGGGCGGCGTCCGCACGCTCGACCAGTTCCTCGAGGGTTTCCTCCTTGAGGTACTCGGCGACCCCCACCGACATGGTAATCTTGGCGAGCTTCTGGCCGTCGGCACGGTTGATGACATCCTTGGTCGCGACCGCTTTGCGCAGGGCGTTGCCGACCAACACAGCGTGCTGCAATCCCGTCTCGGGCAGAATTACCGCGAACTCCTCGCCGCCGTAGCGCGCGGCGATGTCGCGGCCCTTGACGCCGTCGATGAGCGTGCGCGCAACAAGCCGCAGTACCTGGTCGCCAACCTGATGCCCGTAATTGTCGTTGAAGGTTTTGAAGTGATCGATGTCGATCATCAGAAGCGAAAATGTCGTGCCGGCCTTTGCCATTTCATCAGCCACGCGCTTGATGGCGGCGTCGAACGCCTTGCGGTTGGCCAGCGCTGTCAGCCCGTCCGTCAGCGCCTCGCGCCGCACGTTTTCAAGGTCGCGCTGCATCTCCTCCATCACGTGTGACGACTTATCCAGTTGCTCCTCGAGCTTGGCGTTCTGCTCGATCATGGCCTTGGTGTCATTCACCATGGTGTTCAGGATATTCTTCAGTTCGTCCGGATCCTTTACGTTCTGCATCCGGCCCGTTACGCCGCCGAGCTTGTCATTGTAATTATGGGTCGCCGACTTGACGTCCTTGACCGCGCCGGTGACACTTTTAATCGTCGCGTTGATCTGGTCGCCCGCGCGCCGAATAGTTTCCTCGCTGCGCGCCTCGCTCAGAAAGCGCTGGAACAATTCCTTGCAGCGTTCTTCGGTTATTTTCTGCTTGTTGGCGACGAGAATGTCGATGGCCCGGGTGATTTCCTGGCTCTGGCCCGAGTAATACACGTACCACAATTCATAGTTTTCGGGAGTAGGGGATAGCTTTTCGCGTTTCATCCGCTCCATGGCTTCGAGCGCGTACTCGCTGGCCTGCTGTATATCGTGGCTGTACTGCACGTCTATCTCGCAATTCCCTTTGGGTCAGGGGACTGTAGCAAGCCTGTTACATTAGTCAAAAGGCAAATACCTCAATCATCTGGTCCCGCTTTTCCATCATGCCGAAAAGCAGGTTAACCGGCTCTTAAGATGGCCGCCTCTTTGGTTTTCATATAGTGAAAATGTTTTAGACCACGCCCGTGGGAATGGAGGGGCCACTCGAAACCGGGGTGGGCGGTTTATAGGCCAGCGCCGGCCCTTTGTTTTCACGACCGGCGTCGCTATTGATCATCCGCGCAACGGCCTGAATCGAATTCAAGGTCGTGCCCGTCTGCGCGATACGCGTGCCGATGCCTTTGGTATCCATTCCGTCCAATGACGGTTTGGTTCCGTTGATCGTGCCCAGATCCAAACGCTGCCCCAGCTGAGTACGCAGACCGGTATCCTGCGCGGGGACGGCTGTAAAATTCACCGCTGCCATAGTAGCGTCGAAAGCGGCCGGCTTCCACACCGTCTCTTCACTGCGGTCCTTTTTGCGCGTCGATGTGTATGAACCGCCGCCCATGGTCGGAGGCGGAATGGACGGTGCCGGTGTTACGGGCGTCATGTTTGCCGTGACCGTCTGGCTGGGATCGCCCATTTTAATGATTTTTTCAAGCTGGGCGCCGGCAACGGCGATTTTTGTGGTTGCGTCCGAGGCCGCCTTCAGCTGATTGTCCGCGGTTTCGTTCCGGTTGATCTGGTTGACCGGGCCTAACGACCGTAAAGCCGATTCTTGCGGATTGTTTTGGACAGTGAGCGTGGTGCCTGACGGTCCGTTGTTCTGATCAAGCGTGGGCGGACGGACAACGACTTGCATAACGGCATCCATCGGAGTGACGCTCGAGTACGTTACATCCCCGCCGCCGTCGTTCTCGTTTTCCGACGATTTAGCGTCCTTCACTCCGCCAAGATTTAGACCTGTGCCGCCCATTCGTCCCTGATTTCTCGTTTTAACGGTTACATTTATATTATGTAATAATCATTAAAACAACTTTAATTCAGCCGACTCAGTCTTCTCATTAAATTATATCATCATTTCAACGAATTAGATACCTAGGCGGTTCCGGCCGTCTGCCGATAAGATACAGCCTCCGCAACTGTATTTTTTCCAATCTTTTCAGCGTATTGTGGCTCAAGATCGGCAATTGTCCGGGCCACGCGCAAAAGGCGGTGGTAGCTGCGCGCCGTAAGCTTCATAGCCTCGGCCGCCTGATTCAGAACTGCCTTGGCATCCTCCTCGAGCAGCACCGTCTTTTCCAGCAGGGCGACAGGAGCGTGGGCATTCAGCCCGGTCGGATTTTCATCGGCATAGGCGGCATAGCGTTCTGCCTGTACTGCGCGTGCCTGCGCTACGCGGGCGGCAACAGCGGCCGAACTCTCCGCCGCGTGGCCGTCGCGGCCGAGATCGGCAATCGACACCGCCGCCAGATCGACCTTCATGTCGATGCGGTCGAGAAGCGGACCGGAAATTTTGGCCTGATAGTCGGCAGCGCAGCGCGGGGCCTTGGTGCAGGCGCGTGAGGGATCCCCCAGCCAGCCGCAGCGGCACGGATTCATTGCCGCGATCAGCTGAAATCGCGCGGGCCAGTTGACATGATGATTGACGCGCGCGACGACGGCCTGTCCCGTTTCGAGCGGCTGCCGGAGCGCCTCAAGTGCGGGCCGCTGGAATTCGGGTAACTCGTCCAGGAACAGTACGCCGTGATGAGCGAGTGAAATTTCACCGGGCCGCGCTTTCTGGCCACCGCCAATGAGCGCCGGCAGTGACGCGCCGTGATGCGGGTCGCGATAGGGGCGGCGGCGCACGAGACCGCCCTCGGGCAATGTGCCCGCAAGGGAATGGATCATCGAGACTTCGAGCGCCTCGCGGGGCGACAGCGGCGGCAGGATGCCGGGCAGGCAAGAGGCTAATAGTGATTTGCCAGCGCCCGGCGGTCCGCACATGAGCAGGTTATGCCCGCCCGCGGCCGCGATCTCAAGCGCGCGGCGCGCAGTCTCCTGTCCGCGTACGGACGCCAGATCGGGCAGGACTTTGCCTGCACCGCCGTCGTCGGCAAGGCGCGCCTCAGGCCGGCGCAGTACCTGCGTGCCCTTGATGTGGTTGATCAGCTGTAGCAGGTCACGCGGCGCCAATACGTCGACGTCGCCAGCCCATACGGCTTCGCCGCCACAAGCTTCCGGGCAGATCAAGCGGTTGTCGTTCACCGCCGCGTGCAACGCCGCCGGCAGAACGCCCGCGACCGCACGGATGCCGGCGTCGAGCCCGAGCTCGCCGAGCACGACATAATTTTCCATCTCCGATGCAGGCAGCACTTCCATTGCGGCCAGCAGGCCGAGCGCGATAGGAAGATCGTAGTGCGAACCTTCCTTCGCGACATCGGCGGGCGCGAGATTGACGGTCAGTCTTTTTGGCGGCAGCGCAATGCCCAGCGCATGCAGTGCTGCGCGCACGCGCTCCTTGCTTTCGCCAATCGCCTTGTCGGGCAATCCTACAATCGTGAAGGCGGGCAGGCCGGATGAAATCTGTACCTGCACGTCGACAGGCTGCACGTCCATGCCCTGAAACGCCACGGTATTGATGCGCGCGACCAATCACTCCCCCTGTAAGAAACGATCCGGTTTTATCGCAGGAAGCGTGAAAACAAAAGAAACAATGCCCCTTGAATGCCTGCGGTTTTGCCTGCTTGATATGAGCGTTCCCCCGGCGTATAAACCTTCAATCCAAGGAGGCTTTTTATGGATCACATGAATCTCAGCGCGGACAAGATCAGCAGCATCGTGGCGCTATACGGCATGAACATCATCGGCGCCGCCGTCATCCTCCTGATAGGCCGCTGGCTGGTCGGCATCGGCGCCCGCGTGGCGAAAAAGGTGATGCTCCATGGCAAAATCGACGAGACGCTGGCATCCTTCGCCGCCAACGCGATCTATTTTCTGGGGCTCGCTTTTGTTGTTATCGCCGCCCTCGGACAGCTCGGAATCCAGACGACGTCGCTGGCCGCGGTACTCGGCGCGGCCGGCCTAGCCGTCGCGCTATCGTTGCAGGGCTCACTGGGCAATCTTGCCTCCGGCGTCATGATCATCGGTACGCACCCGTTCAAGATCGGCGATACGGTCGAGATCGCGGGCAAGATCGGCAAGGTCGTCGCCATCGATATTTTCTCGACCGAGCTGCGCAGCGATGATAACAAGCGCGTGATCATCCCAAACGGCAAGATCACCGGCGATATCATCATCAATCACAATAGCAAGGTTTAGCGCTTCGGCGCGAAGGTCTGCGGCAATGGTTGCGGGTTCGCAGGGGCGGTCACCGCCATTCTGAATTTCTCCAGCCGCGCGAGGCGCTCATCCAGGTGGTCTTGCAGCAGCGGATGGGCATTCGAGACAATCTCTTGTCTTACGCTGGCGACCGCCGCATTGAGATCCGCGCCGTTTTTAACCAAAAGCTGAGTCAGCTCCACGTCGGGGCTGCGGTCGCCGGTGAACATCGCGGAGGTTTCTAGAATGAAATGCAGAGCATCGTCCAAAGCGGCCTTGTCATTTTTTATCCGCTCAAACATCATCGACGCGAGCTTCGCTTCTTCGGGCGAAGGATCGTTCGCCACAAACTCCGCAAAACTGTTGCCGACGGCTTTTATATATTGAGGTGAGGTTTTGTCCAGCGCCGGGAAATCAAGCAGTTTCTCCAGCAGCCGCGGGTCGTGCAGATAGCCCGATGTCCGGCGCAGCAGAGCCCGGTAATTCTCCAGATTCTTGTCCTCCTTCAACAGCGCGGCTAGCGCCGCGTCATCGCGCTTCACTTCCAGCGCATCGATCATTGCCAGCCGCTGCTTCATAATGGCATCCCACTCCGCCGGAGTCGTGCGGTGTGCCGGACAACCACAATCGGGTTCGCTGGCGGTTTGAGCCATGGCAGTGGCTGAAAAAACCAGGCTGAGCGCCAGCATAACGGGCGCAGTAAATGTATGCTTGTTCATAATTTTCTCCTATGGCTTGCGGGCCATCGCCTTGATGTTGCCGAAAGCGGAATGCGAGACGCGAATATCGGTGAAACCGGCCGAACTCAGCAGCTTTTCCATGTCCCCCTCGGTATACGTCACGATTTTGTGCAGGATACCGTGCTTTGCCTGCATGTCGGGGGTCACGAAATTGAATCGCTTCTCGACCGGCTCGCCGCGGTCGGGATAGGTCTTGCCGTATTCGGTGTCGTATCCGGCCGCAGAGATGAAAACCGCGGCGCCTGCGGACATGCGGTTAAACAATTGTCTCAGTACGCGCTCGGCGATTTCGTAAGGTACGTAATGGATTGCGCGCTGGGAATATAAGAGATCTATTTTCTCCGGCAGGTCTTTCTCGTTAAGGTCCACGAAGTCGCGCCGGACAAACGTCAGATTCTTTGCCGGAATTTTCTTTTCCGCGATCGCGCCCGTAAAAGCTGCGCTTGCCATGTCGTCAACATCGATCATCGTGACCGATGCGCCGGCTTCCGCCATGTGAATTGAATGTGTGCCGTATCCGCCGCCAAGATCGATGGCCGTGACGGATTTTCCGGCCCCTGTCTGTTCGCGGATAAAGGCGAGTGACGCGGCATCAAGCTCGTCCTGCCGCTGACTGGCAATGTCAACGCCATGGCCTTCGGTGGGCCGGAATTGGTCGCCGTACTGGTTAATCGCATCTGGCATGGGCGCGACTATAGAACGACGACCTGTGTTATGCAAATTTTATCGGCCGGGCGTAAAGGTGCCGGACTGCGAGAACGGCATTGCCGTGTTGTTATAGCCGCGCACGTAGATGGTGCCCGAAACTTTATAAGAAGGATTCGTGTCCGGATGGGCCTGAATCTCGGCGATTTGCCGGATCCAGTCCAAAGCATTGCTCGATACCATGACGTGCACGATACCTTCCCCGAGGGCCGGGATGGTTTCGCGGTCATGGCTGACGCCGCGCGCGAAGTCCTGCCCGTTTAGCGCCACAGCATAGCTCAGGCCGTCGAGCGGCAGGTCAATCTGGTTCGGGTTCTGGATGCGCAGGGCAACGTCGTAGCGCTGCTCGAAGGCCGTCATGCGGCCGGAGGGGCGGATGTCGGACAGCGTGACGGCGGGCGTCTGCAGGTCCGCCGCCGGTGCGCATGCCCAAAGCAGAATTGCCGAAGCAAATATCGTAGCTTTTTTACCGAACATCGTTGCCACCATCGTCCATGTCGCCCTTGGCCGGACGCTTCCAATAGGAATACTGGGGCACCCAATCCGCCTCCGATAACCCTGCGAGGCTGAGAACCGGCCACAGCGCACAAAACTGGTCGTTCGGACCGAAGACGGCCGCGTTCTTGCGGAAGATTTTGCCGCCGCGCTTCTCATAGCAGACCATGCCGGGCATGTTGTCGCCGCCCGGTCCGGCGCTCTGTTCTTTTATGTATGCGCCGCCGCCATGCGAGGCCATGCGGAAGCGCCAGCCGCGCTGGTTGGCGAAGCGGCGCTGCGTCTCCGGGTCGTCCTTCGAAAGCAAAACGAATGCGAATCGATCTTCGAGATGTGAAACAAAACCATTAAAACCATCGGCCCAGAGCGTGCAGTAGCGACAACCTTGGCCCATGTTGTGAATCGCGAACAGCCGATCGCGTCCCGCGAACAATTCCTCCAGCGTGACCTCGCCGTTCAAATCCTTGAACTTATAATTTTTGACGGGCAGAGGCGCAGCCTGTTTGCGCAGCTCCGTCAGTTTCACACTCAGGCGCATGAGTTCCGATTCGGTCTCGGCGATGTCGGCGGCCACGGATTTTTTCTTTTTCACAGCGGTCATCGGGCTGATCCTCGATTCTGTTTATTGAGAGCGCCATCATAGCAAAAAAACCGCCGATTCCATGGCAATTTCCCTTCCAAGCGCTGGGTAATTTTATGGCGAGTCCCCGCCATTTCCCCGCAAGAAAAAACCATTCGTTAACGGGTTGTTCACCAATTCCCGATAGAAAGGTTACAAGGGCAAAATCCGGACAAACGGGTGGGGGAAGAAAAATGAGGGCGACGATCATGAGTTCACTGAAAGATAAAGAACTGGCCGCATTGCACGCCAAATTCATTGTCCCGGTCATCATGAGCAGGATGCTGAACAATCTCGAGACGCTGGACGATGTTGCCGAATATGTGTTGCACGATATGATCGGCGGCCACCAGCCCGACACCGCGCTGCTTTGCATCGCGCTCTGCTCCCAAAATATTGCCGCCCATGCCAATCATCTCCCGATCGGACGCATGCTCAAGATCGAAGCGGACCGCATCGTCGAAGAATACGGACCGCTGTGGATACGTCATGCCTCTGGCCAGAGCCTTGATAACGTGGTTGTCGGCACCGCACTGTCGCATACGCCGGAAGAACTTGAATCTCTCGGCGACCTGCTGCTCGCGACCTGCGGCGAACTCGGCGAGGACAAGCGCAACGCGCGCATTCTCGCGGAAATCCTCGGCACGGAAGCCCATATGCACAAGGAAGAAGCCGAGTCGATGCTCGAGGAAGTTTTCGTTCCCGAAACCGCGACCGACATGAGCAATGTGGTCATGTTCCCCGGTCTGCGCGCCGCGAAATAGATTACTTCCGCTTTCCGGCAAAGAACGACTTCAGCAGCGCGCCCGCTTCGGGCGCGTTGGTCATTTGCACGACTTCGGGCCGGTGGTGGCAAGTCGGCTGATCGTAGAAACGAGGGCCATGCAGAACGCCGCCGCCCTTTGGGTCGCAGGCTGCGAAGATCAGGCGTCGTATGCGCGCGAAGCTGATGGCGGCGGCGCATTGTCCGCAGGGCTCGAGCGTCACGTACAGATCGCAGTCCGGTATTCGCTGGGCCCCCGCCTCGGCGCAAGCGGCGCGGATCACGAGAATTTCGGCATGCGCCGTGGGGTCGTTCATCTCACGGGTGCGGTTGCCGTTGCGGGCTATCACCTCACCGCCATGAACGATAACGGCGCCAATGGGCACTTCGTCCCTTTCCGCTGCCGCTAGCGCCTCCGCTAGCGCCATCTTCATGTAATCAAGATCATCCATCGGCCAAGTATTAGCATACTCGCATCTTGGTGTCGCCCGCCGATGGTGGTAAAACTCAGACCTATGAGAGAAAAGGAACGCATCGCCAAAGTGATGGCCCGCGCCGGCCTATGCTCCCGCCGCGAGGCGGAGCGCTGGATCGCGGACGGCCGGGTGGCGGTCAACGGTAAGATCCTCGACAGTCCGGCCTTCACGGTCGGCGAGGGCGACGAGATCACAGTCGACGGTAAGAAGTTAGGCGCGCCGGAGAAAACGAGGCTGTTTCTCTACCACAAACCGGCCGGCATCGTGACGACCAACAGCGACGAAAAGGGCCGCACGACGGTCTTTGATCGCCTGCCCGCGGAACTGCCGCGCGTTGTGACGGTCGGACGGCTGGATATCAATACCGAAGGTTTACTATTGCTGACAAACGATGGCGGGCTGGCGCGGCACCTGGAGCTTCCGGCCAATGGCTGGCGGCGGCGCTACCGTGTGCGCGTGCACGGCACGGTGCGCGATTCCGACCTGAAAAAGCTGGCCGATGGCGTCACGGTCGATGGTGTTAAGTACGGGAAGATCGAGGCGGAGCGCGAGCGCGAACAGACCAGCGCCAACGTGTGGCTGACCATGACGCTGACCGAGGGAAAGAACCGCGAAGTGCGCAAAGTGCTGGAGCATCTCGGCCTCAAGGTCAACCGCCTGATCCGCGTATCGTACGGTCCGTTTCATTTGGGGGGCCTGCCCGAAGCATCGGCGAAGGAAGTCTCGCAAAAAGTGCTGAAGGAACAGATACCGGGATTTTTCAAATGAGGATCACGGCCGGACAATGGCGCGGCCGCAAGCTCGAGGTGCCGGACGGCGACGCGGTGCGACCGACGTCGGACATGGTGCGGCAGGCGATTTTCAACATCCTCCATGCGCATGGCAAACCACAGGATTCGTATGTCATCGATGCTTTTTGCGGCACGGGGGCGCTGGGGCTGGAAGCCCTTTCACGCGGCGCGGCACATTGCTTTTTCATCGACAACGACAAGACTTCGCTATCCTACACGCGCCGCAATACGCTGAATGCGAAGGCCGACGAGCAAAACACGATCATGCAATTCGACATCCTGAAGCCGCCGCCGTTCGAAGACAAATTTCCGGCGGATCTCGTGTTCCTCGATCCGCCTTATCGCAACGGTTTCGTGTATCCGGCGCTGACGGCGCTGGCGGCAAAAGGCTGGTTGCAGCCGGACGCGCTGTGCGTGGCCGAATGCGAGGAGGAGCTAGCGGCCTCGGCTCCCGCCGGTTTTGCGTTGCTCGACAACCGCGTTTACGGCGGCACGCGCGTGCTGTTCCTGAAATGGACCGGATGACAATATAAACACGCGTGGTTAGAATATCCGCATGGTCTGGGTCATGGGCATCATTGGTTTTATCGGCGGCTTTTTTGCCGGGCAGATGGTGTTGGCGTATATGCTGCGCAACCGCACCAAGCAGGACGTCCTTGACCTGATGAAGGACAAGCACGAGCGCCTGAAATACGGCATGATCAACTGGGCAATCGCCCTGGCCGGCGCCGCCGCCTTCGTCATAATCTATCGCCGCTGGTACGGCTAGAAGGGGGCCTTCGGTGCAAAGGGCAAAGGCGGCTCCGCGCGCTTGCCGTGTTTCCAGTGCTGGTGGCCCGATTCCGCGCCAGTAGAGGGATCGTACGTGATGACGGCGGCAGTGGCGCCTTCGTCATCGAGCTTGCCATCTTCGCGGTGCTCACGGCAGATTTGCGCGCCGTCGCTATTACGGATGATCGTCCAACCATTGGGGTTCGTGGCCGGACGCGCCGCCGCCGGTATGCTGTTGCCGGACTTAAGGTCGCTTGCTCGAATAGGGCCGTTGCAGGCGGTGATAGAGGCGGTAACCGCGAAGGCTGCGCCCACCAGTAACGCCGCTCCCTTATTCGACGATTTCTCGGCCATAAAAAGTTCCCCTAGAAGCTGTTCTGAAAACTATAAAAATTACGCCGCCGCGGGTCAAGGGTGCCTTGATTTGGCCACGGATCGCCTGAATACTTCATGGATGATGCGCGTTTTGGCCATGGCCGGACTGATTTTGCTGCTGCCCTGCGCGGCGCACGCGGCTGGCGAGGATGTGTACAGCCTCAACAAGCCGCATACACAGATTATATTCTCCGTCAGCCATCTTGGCTTCACCAAATCCTACGGCAAGTTTCTCGATTATTCTGGCACGGTGAAACTGGATGAATCCCATCCGGAGAGTTCGGTTGTCGACGCCGTCATCAAGACAGCGAGCATCGATATGGGCGACGAGGCCTGGTCGAAAAAGTTGCGCGAGATATTCAAGGCCGACAAATATCCCGATATGAACTTCAAAAGCACTGGCGTGAAAAAGCTGTCGGACAAAACCGCCGATGTAGCGGGCAATCTGACTATGCTCGGCGTGACGAAGCCGGTGACGCTACATGTGACGTTCAACAAAGAGGGCCGCGACCCGTTCGGAAAGTATGTCGCCGGCTTTTCGGCCGAAACGGATATCAAGCGCTCCGAATTCGGGATGAACGATTATGCGCCCGCGGTCGGCGACAAAGTGCATATCACGATCGAGGCCGAGTGCGACCGCAAGGATCAGCCGGGGCAGGAGCAGTACAATCAATGATGTGGCGTAATACGGGGGAACGGTACGGCGCGGTCGCGCGCGTACTCCATTGGACCATCGCGATCCTGATCATTTCAACCCTGTTCATCGGCTTGATCCTCGACGATGTTTCAGGGCCCGCCAAATTCGCGCTGTTTCGCTGGCACAAATCGTTCGGCATCACCGTATTGGCGCTGGCAACGATCCGCATTCTCTGGCGCTTTACAAACATTCATCCGTCAAAGCTGTCCACGCATGCGGCATGGGAGAAATTTCTCGCCACCATCACTCACTTCTTGCTGTATTTCGCGATGATTGCCATGCCACTGTCGGGCTGGCTGATGTCCTCGGCCAAGGGGGTGAAGGTCAGCGTCTATGGCCTGCTTACGCTGCCCGACCTGATCGCGGTCAACAAGCCGCTCGGTCACCTGCTCAACGAATTTCACGTCTACCTCGGCTGGTCGTTGATCGGACTGATCGCGCTGCACGCGGCCGGCGCTGTGAAGCACCACTTCCTCGACCGTGATGAGACACTGCGGCGAATGTTGCTGTTCGGACGCCTCGCGGCCACATTGGCGTTCCTGCTGGCGGGTTTCATGTTCATCGGACAGTTGCTTTTGCTGCCGTCATCCGCGCCGCCACAAATGAAAAGCCCACCCGCCGCTGCCGCTGCGCCTGCCGCTCCGGCCACGAACAC
>DATJGZ010000303.1:0-7254 GCA_035494535.1 Patescibacteria group bacterium
GCCATTCTGGGCCATTTCCTTGAAGGCATCGTGCTGAGGCATGCCGACGACGTTGAACCCGCAATCGACGAAATGGACTTCTCCGGTTACCGCCGAGGACAGATTCGACAGCAGGTAAAGGGCCGCCCCGCCGATTTCTTCAAGCTCCACGGACCGGCGCAGGGGCGACGTCACAACGTTATATTTAAATGTCGTCCGCGCGCTGCCGATTACGGCACCGGCCAGAGTCCGCATCGGCCCGGCCGAAATGCCGTTCACGCGGATATTGTCAGGCCCTAGATCGGCCGCCAGATAACGCACCGACGCCTCCAGCGCCGCCTTGGCGATGCCCATGACGTTATAGTTCGGCATGACCTTGTCGGCGCCGTAGTAACTGAGCGTAATGGCCGACCCGCCATCCTTCATCAGCGGCGCCGCCCGGCGCATCAGCGACGTGAAGGAGTAGCAGGAGATATGCATCGTATTCAGAAAGTTCTCAAGCGACGTGTCGACATAGCGGCCCTTGAGTTCTTCCTTGTTCGAATACGCGACGGCATGAACAAGAAAATCCAGCTTGCCCCATTCCTTCTTCAGCGTCTCGAACACGGCATCGAGATCGGATTCCTTGGCAACATCGCAGGGGAGCAGGATTTTCGAGCCGATCTCCTTCGTCAGCGGCTCCACGCGTTTTTTGAACGCGTCGGTCTGGTAAGTGAAGGCGAGCTCCGCGCCGTGCTGGTGCAGCGTGCTGGCGATGCCCCACGCGATGGAGTGATCGTTCGCGACCCCCATGATCAGCCCGCGCTTTCCGTCCATCAGTTTCATTTGCGCCCTTTTTTCTTTTTCTTCACGCCGGAATCAATCTCGTTGTGCTTGTTCAGCACGGCCACCTTCGGCTTCACCGGCCGGTCGGACATTACGAACGCGGCAATCACCACGCGGTCACCGACCTGAAAATGCCGCGCCGCGCCACCCTTGAGCGCAACCACGCCGCCGTCGTCGTCCGGAATCGCATAGGTGACGATCCGCGCCTCATGGTCGACGGCCCAGACATGCACCTGCTCACCTTCGATAATGCCGGCCGCCTTCATCAGGTCGCGCGAAATACCGATCGAGCCCTGGTATTCCACCTGGCAATGCGTAATTCGCGCATGGTGAAGCTTGCCCTTCAGCAGATGCATCAATTGCATGCAGTGCTACCCGTCGTATCGCGAAAACGCCAGCGTCGCGTTCGTACCGCCGAAACCAAAAGAGTTGGATAGGACGCTCTTGTGATCGACATTCTCGATCAGCTGCCGCGCGATTGGCATGTTGCCCGCGCCGGGATCGAGATTCTCGATGTTGATGCTCGGGCACACAAAGCGGTCTTTCAGCATGATCAGGCTGTAGATTGCCTCCTGCACGCCGGTCGCGCCCAGCGAATGGCCGGTCATGGATTTGGTCGAGCTGATATGCGGCATGTCCTGCTCGGTCTTGTCGAACACTTCGCGAATGGCATCGAGCTCGGTGATATCGCCCGCGGGCGTGCTCGTGCCATGCGTATTGATGTAGGTCACCGGAGATTTCACGGTCTTTAGCGCGTTGGCCATGCAGCGCACAGCACCCTCGCCGCTCGGCGCCACCATGTCGGCACCGTCCGATGTCGCGCCGTAGCCGGTCAACTCGGCATAGATCTTCGCTCCGCGCGCCTTGGCGTGCTCCAACTCCTCGAGCACCACGACGCCGCCGCCACCGGCAATGACGAAGCCGTCGCGGTTGGCGTCGTAGGCGCGGCTGGCCGTCTGCGGCCGGTCATTATATTTCGACGACATAGCGCCCATTGCGTCGAATAGAACCGACAACGCCCAGTCCAGCTCCTCGCCGCCGCCGGCGAAAACAATGTCCTGCTTGCCCCACTGGATAAGCTCCGCGCCATTGCCGATGCAGTGCGCCGAGGTCGAACAGGCGGATGAAATGGAATAGTTTACGCCTTTGATCTTAAAGTTGGTGGCGATGTTCGCCGAGTTGGTCGACGACATGCAGCGCGGCACCATGAACGGTCCAACCTTCTTCGGCGCGGCGTTCCGCGCGGTGTCGGCCGCCCAAACAAGGTTATGTGTCGATGGACCGCCCGAACCCATGACGATGCCCGTGCGCTCGTGGCTGATCTCGCCCGCCTCGAGGCCTGAATCCGCTACCGCCTGCTCCATCGCCAGATGGTTGAAGGCCGCACCGTCGCCCATGAAACGCTTCACGCGGCGGTCGATCTTTTCTTCAAGATTGATATTGGGCTTGCCGTAGACCTGACTGCGGAAACCCATTTGCGCGTATTCTTCCGAAAAGGTGATTCCGGATTTGCCCGCGCGCAGAGATTCTGTGACTTCCTTCACATCGTTGCCGATGCAGGAGATAATCCCCATTCCTGTTACTACTACCCGCCGCATACGTGGTGCCCCATCTTCGCGTCTTCGAGACTAAGCTTAAAAAGACTATAAAGCCCGTGGATTATCGAACAGGCCGACCTTCAGGTCCATCGCTTCATATATAACTTTGCCGTCCGCAATCATCTTGCCATCGGCAATACCCAAAACAAGCCTACGATTGATGACGCGCTTGATGTCGATAACATACTCGACCAGCTTCGTTTCCGGCAGGACCTGCCCGGTAAGCTTCAGCTCGCCAAGTCCCAACGCGCGTCCCGAACCCGGAGCGCCGGTCCATCCCAGATAGAAGCCGAGAAGCTGCCACAAGGCATCGAGCCCAAGGCAGCCCGGCATAACCGGATCGCTTTCGAAATGGCACTGGAAGAACCAGAGGTCAGGTCTGATATCGTACTCAGCCTTGATAACGCCCTTGCCGTGCGCGCCACCGTCGGTTGTTACGGCGGTGATACGATCGAACATCAGCATCGGCGGCAACGGGAGACGCGCGTTGCCGGCGCCGAAGATCTTGCCGTGGCCGCAGGCAATCAGGTCGTCGTAGCTGTAGCTGGACTTCGGCGTGAAAGACATAGCCTCTCTGACTGCTGCGGGACTGCTCATCTCGCCCCGTTTATACGATTTTCACTTTGCTGCCGCAAGGGTTTGGCAATGGCATTCCACTACGCGGTCGCTAGCGGCTTTGAACTGGGAAAACCTCCGCCTCATGCGAAATGAACTATTTTATTGACATAAGTCGACGCTCTTGCGATAAACTCGCCAAACAATGCGAGGAAGCCATGGCCGAATACGAGATTCTTCAAAAGCTGGATAATGTCCAAAAAAAGCTGAATAACGTCGAGACAGAGCAGTCACGGATCAAGTCGGTCGTCGACGGCATCAAATCAGAAGTTGGAGGCCTCGGTATCGGCTCGGTATTAGTCTTTTCCCTCGTCTTTTCCGGCGTTGCGGGGTATCAGGCCGGGAAAGGACAACTGCCCGACGAACATGACCAATGGTCTGTGGTAAATAAGGATGCGCGGACAGTAAATGAAACTGTCTCAAAGCATTATTCCGGGGAAACCTTTGATGTCCGGCTTACGAAACTTTCTCGTACATGGGACCTGAACGCCAACCGGGTCTGCGAATACGAAACCCGCGAAGGAATCCATTACATCCTGCCCCACTATCAATATACCGAAAGCTGCCGCGCCATCACCGAAAGCGATAAGCCTTCCGTCGATCGGGCTAACCAGACACTCGCGTTGAGTAAGTAGACTTTCAGCGATTTAAAGAAACTGTGGCCTGATTTTATCGTTGCCCGCAAGGCATTCGCGCACGACATCATACATTTCTTCCGTACGCCAGGCGCCTTCCGGCAGCGGAAGATGTTTTTCACCCGATTGTTCGCAAATGTCGGAAGACACTGATTGCGACACTGCTGTAATGAACTGCGGCGTCACCGGAAAATCCTTTGGTTCACGGATTGTCCATGCATTTTCGCCGCCAGCGGCGAGCACAAAATTCACCGCCATGTCCGAGATCATTTTCGCGCGTAGCTGAAAATAGGGTGACAGGTCTTGCAGATGCATTTCCGCCTCTTTTCTTAACAAAGAACAAAGCGGACCTTATCTTTATTTAAGTAATCTGTCAAAATGCCGGGTTCTATTGCGCCAGCGCGGCCTTATCCCGGCTGACAACGCGATAAGTCTCGGTCATTGCGGCCATGGCGAGCGGCTTGGCGATCACCGGCTCGAGGCCCGGCATTTCGCCGCCCGAAGCAACCGCCAGCATCCGCCCGGCCGCCTTCGCGCACGCCACCGCCTGATCGACCAGCCCTTCGAGGCTGATGGCGCGGAAGAATTCGCGCGCGCAGGGCCAAAGCGAGAAAATCAAATCGAACGGCGCGCTGGCGGCGCAGTCGTTGGCGGCAAGGCCAAAGCGCCAGTCCGTGCCCGCCGGAATGCCAAGACGCACGGCTTCCTGTGTCATGACCCACGCCACTTGATCGAGGCCACCGGGCATGATGGCGGGATCGGTTTTGGACAGGCCAAGGCAACGGCCGGCCACGGCCGACAGGCCGCTGACGCTTTCGCCCAGTGTCCAGCCCTCGGCCCCCATTTTCTCTTCTATGACAATGTCGCACAGTTCCTGCGCGGCGATTTCATAGGCCAGGCACCGGTATGAGCACTCCATGAATATGCGGAAGGTCCCGGCGCGATCCTGACCGGCTTCTTCCAGCCGCAGGATGGTGTTCTGGATGGTGAACATGATCAGGTCGTGGAATTCCCACGCGCAGTCGAGCCACTCCTCAAACAGCTTGCGGGCCAGCATCCGGCCCTGCTCGGTTTCATGGTCCAGCACATATGGCGGCGGCAGGACGTCCGGCCCTAGTTCGCCGGGTTGAGGCAGGCAATTGAGGTCGCTTTCCATCCGCGCGAAGCTGGCTTTTAATCCCTCGTCCGGGTCATCGAACAGCAAAAGCGTTTCAACCAATATCCCCGCCAGCAGCTGTATAAGCCGCATGCCGTCGACCGCATCCTCGTCCGTCAGTGCGGACTGAGAAAGCAGAATCCGGTGCATCTGGGCCGTGAATCCGGCCTTATCGATCAGGATGGACATGCCTGAGCTTGTTTGAATAAAAGAGGCGGGAATGTTTACAGAGTCGTGAGAGGCGGGTTCGGCGGCGAATTAACCACCGGAGAATCCTATGCTAATTCAATTCTTCGGTCGGGTAAATGCCCCAGAGCAAATTTCTTTCGACCCAGCCTTTATAGCCGTCGGCCTCTACCCGGCACCAGGTCGGGGAGCATTTGAGAAGCTGCGCCACGACATGCGGCTCGACTTTCGCCATGACCCGCGCTTTCGGGTCAGCGGCATCCTTTAATGTGACCTCTGTCTTGCTTTCGATCAGCACCGCGCGCTTGCCGGACAGGAGCGCTTTGTGCACCCAGCCTTCACCGCCCTGCTCGTCTCGGATCTTGCGCCAGGCATCGTATTCCTGAACGATTTCAATGGGCAGCCCGGGTTTCTGATAGACCCATGTGATCGGGTATTTCTGGTCGGGGCCGGCGCGTGCGAAGATCTTTTCGGCCTTGAGGGTGGCAAATCGCGGCACGGGCTGGCCGCTCGCATGCGTCGCAGGATTTTCCTGTGCGGCGGCGATCGAGGGCAGAAGCAGAATGAGAAGCAGGATGAAATTACGCATGGAAAAGCTGGACTTGGAGGACCACTTTCAACCATTATAGCGAACTTTTCTTATCATAAAAGAGTCTCTATGAGTAAAAACGCGCGTTATATCGCCGTAGCCCCCATGATGGACTGGACCGACCGTCACTGCCGGTTTTTCCATCGTTTACTGTCGCCTAACGTGCATCTTTATACTGAAATGGTAACGACCGGGGCCATTCTGCATGGCGATCGTGAGCGCTTTTTGCGGTTCTCGCCAGCCGAACATCCGGTGGCGCTGCAGCTCGGCGGCTCCGATCCGGATCAACTAGCCGAATGCGCCAAGATCGGCACAGATTACGGCTACGATGAGATCAACCTGAACTGCGGCTGCCCGAGCGACAAGGTGCAGCAGGGTCGCTTCGGCGCCTGCCTGATGGCGGAGCCTGAACTCGTCGCGGAATGCGTGTCGGCGATGGCAAAAGCCGTCTCAGTGCCGGTGACCGTCAAATGCCGCATCGGCATCGACGATAGTGAGGAATTTTCGTTTCTGAACAAATTCGTAAAGGAAGTTTCTCAAGCAGGCTGCAAGCGCTTCATCGTCCATGCGCGCAAGGCCTGGCTGAACGGCCTGAGCCCTAAAGAGAACCGCGAGGTCCCGCCCTTGCGCTATGAGATCGTAACCGAGATTAAAGAGGCATATCCCGATATCGAATTCATTCTGAATGGTGGTGTCAAAACGATCGATCAGCTCGAAACCCAGCTCGCAGTTTTCCACGGCGTCATGATCGGACGCGAGGCATACCAAAATCCCTGGCTGCTGGCAGAAATAGAAAAAGAAATTCATGGCGCTAACAGCATTGTTTCACGTGAAACTGTAGCTTTGGCGATGATACCCTATATCGAACGGCAGCGCGTGGAGTTCGGGACACCCGCGAAATCGATCACCCGCCACATGCTTGGGCTGTTCAATGGTCAGCGCGGCGCACGCCAGTGGCGCCGCTATCTAAGTGAAAATGCGCCACTTGACACCGCGACAGGACAAATTATCATGGATGCTCTTAAATCTGTAAAATCAAACTTGTCCATCGCCGCCTGATATTCCTTGCCTTGCCATAATGTTTTATCCTATCGTGCCGCCATGGCTCTCAGCTTCATGTCATATTTCCGGGACGCACTCGGCTCGGCGCTCGCGAAGCGTCTTGAAGACGAATACCATGGCGTTCCCGTGCCTAACGGGGACGCATTAATCGCCGTGGGCGGCGACGGCATGGTGCTTGAGGCGCTGCCCCAAGCCAAAGGCCGCATCGTTTATGGCATCAAGCCCCCGGAAAGCAATAGTGTCGCCTATACGTTAAATGATTTCATTGAGGGGCAGGACCTGAACGATGCCATCGCACAGGCCCAAAAATTTGATATCCATCCCATCCTTGTCGACGTCGAATACGAGGACGGTACCCACAAGCACCTAGAGGCCTATAATAGCTTCAATCTGGTTCGCAGCACGGCGCAGGCCATGAAGGTGAAGCTGACAGGGGTTTTCAATGGCGTCAGCAGAGCGCTGGATCTGATGGGGGACGGGCTTGTTTTCTCGACGCCGCTCGGCTCGACCGGTATGAATGCATCGTACAGCGGCCCGATCATTCCGCTCGACAAAAACGCCATGATCCTCGTCGGACAGGGCATCGGTGCCCCCATGAGCTTCAAGAAC
>DATJGZ010000304.1:0-6588 GCA_035494535.1 Patescibacteria group bacterium
TTCTCGCACATCTTCGGCATGACGACGCTGATGATCGCGCTGATGCACAACGGCAGCGAACTCGTCATGCTGCCGGACCCGCGCGACACAATGGAGGTCATGCACACGATCGACCACACCAAGCCGACCGTGCACCTGACGGTGCCGAAGCTTCTGCAGAGCGCAAACGAATTCCCCAAGACGCTGGGCGCCGGCATCCGCAAGATCTTCAACGACCGCGCAAAGTTCGATCACGACAAGCCGCTGGAAGGCACGCTGGTGCAAAAAATCGGCGAGCATCTCAGGCGCGATCTCGGCACCGCCAAGAAAATAGCGGGCGCGGTAATGGCCTATCCGTGGTTCCGGCCAATGGACCTGACCAGCTTCAAGACGATCATCACCGGCAGCGAGGCGCTGCCGCCCGGCGTGCGCCGCGACTTCAAGGACCTGACCGGCGGCGAGGATGTGGTCTCCGAAGGCTACGGCATGACCGAGGGCTGCCCCCTCACCTGCAACCTGAGCGGCGATTTCAACGTCGCCGGCACGATCGGCATGCCGCTGCCCGGCACCGAGATCAAGATCGTCACCTACGACAACGAGGGGCAGGAGAAAATCGCCGAGATCGGCGAGCCGGGCGAGATTTTCGTCCGCGGCCCGCAGGTCATGAAGCAGTACTACAACAACCCGAAAGAAACCGCCGCGACCATGACCGGCGACGGCTGGTTGAAGACGGGCGACATCGCCTATATGGACGAGCGCCGCTTCCTGCATTACGTCGACCGCAACAAGCGCATGATCAAGGTTAACGGCTTCCAGGTCTCGCCGATCTCGATAGAGAACGCGATCAGCCTGCACCCTGACGTCGCCGAATGCGTCGTCATCGGCCTGCCCGATGCGCGCAGCGGCCAGGCCGCGAAGGCGATCATCCGCATGAAGGAAGAAACGGCGCCGATGACCGAGGAAAAGATGCGCGCCTTCCTGGCGGAAAATCACATCACCGGCCTGAAGATGCCGAAGTACATTTCGTTCGTCACCGAGCCGCTGCTGAAGGTCAACAACATCAAGGTCGACTGGAAGAGAATCCAGGAAGCCGAAATCGCAAAACTGAACAACAACAATCCGGGACCCGCGCCCGGCCCGCAAATTCACTAAAAGGAGAAAAAAATGAGCGACCGCGTTGCAATTATCGACTATGTCCGCACCCCGTTTACGCTGGCCACGCTGCCGGGATCGGGCAAGGCGCCGGGGCAACTCGCTCATGTCGAGCCGATCAACCTGTTCGTGCCGCTGGTGCAGCACTTGATGGCAGCGCACCCGGAGATCAACCCGAAGGACGTTGAGAACGTCATCCTCGGCGTCGTTTCGCCGGAAGGCCAGCAGGGCCTCAACCTCGCGCGCATGTGCGTGCTGCACAAGGACAGCCCGCTGCCGAACTCGGTGCAGGGCGAGACGCTCGACAAATTCTGCGGCTCCTCCATGCGCACGATTGCGATGGCTGAAGCGGAAATCCGCGCCGGACGCGGCGACGTATTCATCGCCGGCGGCGTGCAGTCGATGAGCACCATCCCGATGGGTGGCCGCGACGCGTCCACCCCGGGCGATGTGCTAGCCGCGCATCCGGCAGGCTTCATGGACATGGGTGTTACGGCGGAAAACCTTGCCAAGCTTTACGGCATCACACGCGAGGAACAGGAAGCCTTCTCGCTTGCCTCGCACCAGAAAGCGGCGGCCGGTCGGGCCGCGGGCCACTTCGACGATGAGATCGTGCCGATCAACGACCGCGACGGCATGCCGCTAAAATGGGACGACATCATCCGCGGCGAGTCGCTTGACCCCGAAAAGGCGAAGGCGATGGCCGAGAAAATGAAAACGCTGCGCACGGTCTTCATGCGGCAGGAACAGGGCGGCACGGTCACAGCTGCGACCAGCTCCGGCGTCGCCGACGGCGCGTCGGCAGTGCTGATGACCTCGGTCAACTACGCCAAGGCGCACAACCTGCCGGTCAAGGCGGAGATTGTGTCGTTCGCGGGCTCAGGCTGCGATCCCGAAACGATGGGCCTCGGCCCCGTCGAGGCCACGCGCAAGGCGCTCGAGCGCGCGCACCTGACGATGGCCGACATCGACATCGTCGAGCTCAACGAAGCCTTCGCCGCGCAGTCCCTTGCCGTCATCAAGGAGTGGGACAAGCAGGGCATGCATATCGACCCCGCCAAGATCAACGTTGACGGCGGCGCCATCGCGTTGGGCCACCCACTCGGCGCTTCCGGCGCACGGCTTGTCGGCCATGCCGCCAACGTCCTGAACCGCGAGAACAAGCGTTATGCGCTGGCCACCATGTGCATCGGCGGCGGCCAAGGCGTGGCGATGGTCATCGAGAACCCGAACTTCAAACCGTAAGGCAGGACGACAATGGCTGAGAGAATAAATACGGTAACCGTCGTCGGCGCGGGCGCGATGGGCGCGACCATCGCGGCGCAACTGGCCAACGCGGGCACCAAGGTGCACCTGCTGGACATCGTTCCCAAAGGTGCGGCCGACCGCAATACGCTTGCCAAGGGCGCGATCGCCAAACTGTTGGCCGGCAAGGGCGCCGGCGCGGGCTTCATGACCAACAGCAACGCCAAGCTGGTCATCCCCGGCAACAGCGAGGACGATCTTGAATCGGCTGTCAAGGATTCCGACTGGGTAATCGAAGTCATTCCGGAGCGGCTGGAATGGAAGCGCGACCTGTTCAAAAAGATCGAGGCCTACCGCCGCCCTGACACTATCGTATCTTCCAATACGTCCACCCTGCCGCTCGCCGACATGGCCGAAGGGTTCTCGGACAGCTTCCGCAAGCATTTCACCATCACGCACTTCTTCAATCCGCCGCGCTACATGCGTCTGCTGGAAGTGGTCAAGGGCGTGGACACGGACCAAGGTGTGCTCGACGCCATCGCCGATTACGGCGACCGCCGCATGGGCAAGAACGTTATCCATTGCAACGACACGCCGGGCTTCATCGGCAACCGCATCGGCACGTTCTTCATGCCGCGCGCGGCGTCGGAGGCAATGGAAAAGGGCATTCCGCTCGAGGACGTCGACGCCGTGCTCGGCCGCCCGTTCGGCTTCCCGAAGGACGGTATCTTCGGCCTGATGGATATGGTGGGCCTTGCCCTTATGCCGCACGTCGTGGGCAGCCTTGAGGCGCGACTCGATAAAAACGACGCCTTCCAGTTGCTCGACAAAAAACCGATGATGGATTTCCTCAAGACCCTCATCGACAGCGGACGCACCGGACGCTCGGCGCCCGGCGGCGGTTTCTATCTGATGAAAAAGGGTGAGGACGGCAGCAAACAGCTGACCGTGATCGACCCGAAAACCGGCGAATACCACAACGTCGAGAAGAAAAAACTTCCGGCAGCCGAAGCGGGCAAAAAAGGCCCGCGCGCGGTGTTCGAGGTGGGTGACGAGCTGTCGCAGTTCGCATGGCACGTCATGCGCGATACGCTTTTGTATTCTGCATCGCTCATACCGGAAATCTCCGATAATATCGCCGACGTCGACGCCGCGATGCGCGACGGCTACAACTGGACTAAAGGCCCGTTCGAGCTGATCGACCAGATCGGCCCGCAATGGTTCGTCGACAAGGTCAAGGCCGACGGCATTGAACTGCCGCCAGTGCTGAAAATGGCGGCGGGCCGGCCGTTCTATGCGGTCGAGGACGGCAAACAAAAGCACTTGTCGTTCGACTTCGCCAACAACAAGGCGGAATATGTGGCTGACAAGCCCAAGGACGGCGTGCTGAAACTGTCCGACGTCAAGCTCGCGAGCAAGCCGCTGCTGCACAACGATTCCGCAAGCGTGTGGGACGTGGGCGACGGCGTGCTGTGCGTCGAGTTCCATTCGAAGATGAACACGATGGACCCGTCCATCCTGCATATCCTCAATGAATCCGTAAAAATGCTGAATGGCGACGACAAGTGGAAGTCGATGGTCATCTATAACGAGGACCCGAAAGCCTTCTCGGCCGGCGCCAACCTCGGCCTAGTCTCCAAGGAGTTCGAGATCGCTAAGGCACCCGTCAGCGCCCTCAACAGCATGCTGACCATGAGCGTTCTGCGCGGCATGCACGTGCCGAAGAAAGCGGCCATCGCGCTGACCAACGCGGTCGGCAAGGTCGCCAGCATTATCGACAAGGTGGCGGCGCCGACGCTCGGCAAACTGATCGAGAACCACGCCTTCAAAAGCGTCAACGACCTCGTCCATTTCGGACAGGCTGTTTATTCTGCCATGCGCTATTCGCAGAAGCCGATCATCGGGGCGCCGGCGAACCTCGCGCTTGGCGGCGGCTGCGAAATCCTGCTCAACTGCAGCGCCGTTCAGGCGAATGCGGAGCTGTACCAAGGTCTCGTCGAATCCGGCGTGGGCGTGCTGCCCGCCTGGACCGGCTGCACAAGGATGCTCGAGCGCATCCAGCAGGCAACCGGCAGCAAAGTCCTGCCGATGGAGCACATCAAGCCGCTGTTCATGGGCCTGATGATGCCGCCGGAGGCCATCTCAACCTCCGCGCAAGACGCCAAGAAAAAAATGTGGATGCGTCCGACCGACGGCATCTCCATGAACCGCGACCGTATTCTGTTCGATGCCAAGCAGCGCGGCCTGAAGATGGCGCTGAACTACCAGCCGCCGAAGCCGGCAGAATTCTACCTGCCGGGCCCGTCGGCGCGCGCGGCGTTCCAGATGGGGGCGGATTCGCTGTATATCAGCGGCGGCCCGAACCCGAAAATGCCCGTCACCTATCAGGACGTGCGGATCGCCGATGCGATCGGCACGGTGCTGACCGGCGGCGACACCTATCCGGCGAACAGGCTGACCGAGGACGACATGTATCATCTCGAGCGCGAGAACTTCATGTCGCTCGTGCGCACGGAGGAGACGCGTCACCGCATCTCGACGCTGGTCAGCCAGGGTTCCGCCGAACGCGAGGAGCCGTCTTACGTCGACAAGACGCCCGCGCAATTGCGCGCCGAGCGCGTGGTCGAGCCGCTTGAGCGCAGGCCCGTCACCGGCAAGCCGCTCGAAGGCGAGGAAGCTGCGCAATTGGCCAAGATGGCGCAGCAGACCTCGTGGATGATGCGGAAATTCGGATAGTGACGATCAAACGGATTGCGCGTTTTCTTCCGTTTGCGGCCTGTATTTTTCTTGCGGCCTGCGGCACGACGCATAATGCATCCGTAACACCCCCCAGCGAGGATGAGGCGTTTCGCCTCGCCATGGAAGACTATATCCATTTCCGGGACGGACCGCGCAGTTCGCGCTACGACACCATACGCATCGATCTCGACGGCGACGGGCATAATGACGGCATCGCCCTCATGGCGACGCCTTACCTGTCATGGTGCAATGACGAGGGCTGCCATATGATTATTATGCACGCCGAAAACGGCGGGTTCACACTCGCCGGCGACATCGCGCCCGTACGAGGCCCGCTGATCGTCAGCGATAGCCGCACCAATGGCTGGCGCGACATCGTCATGCACGTGCAGGGACATATGGACGCGGATGCTCAGGACATCGCCCTGCGCTATGACGGCAAGGCCTACACGCCGCTCGGGTCGGTGCCGGTGGCGGAAGCAAAAGGCGTCAAAATATTTCCGTAAAAATCAGCCGTAGCGGTCGCGGAAGCGGTCCATGATGCCGGCGAGGCGCCATTTCTTCTTGTCCTCGGCCTGCATGTCCTTCTGGATCCATTCCTTCTGAGTCTCTTCGAGCTGGAGGCCGGTCGTCTTCAGATGCAAATCGTCGGGACTCCAGCCCTGGCTGGAGGCTGGCTTGGCGACATGGTCTTCCATCGCCTCCAGTTCAAACTTTGCGGCGCGCGTAATCTCCTCGACCTTGACGGTATCGAAGTGCTCCTTGGCCAGAGCGGTCAGGATTTTCTGCTCCTGCTCGGCGAAGTCCCCGTCGCACCAGAACAGCATCCGCGCGAAATAGAAAAATTTACTGCGGTCTTTCTGGTCGGTGATCAGCTTGAACATGGCGCCGATTTCCTGCTTGACCTCGATGTCTTGCTCGAGGACAGCGCGCTGGGCGTCCGAGAACGGCTCGCTATTGAGCGCCTTGCGCAGGAACCGGCGCTCCTCTTGCGTCACCACGTCGTCCGCATGCGCGCAGGCGAAGATCGCGCGCCACATATTAAGCTCGCTGTCGGTAACGCCGACGCTCTTGCTGCCTGCCAGTTTCTTGTCGATCGACCGATCGGGCATTACAGTTCCCCTGCAATCTCTTTTATCGTACAGCGGGCGCTTTCGGAAATCGCGCCGGCCAACCACGGGCCGATGGCCTCCAGATGTTCCCGGAGCATCCATGGCGGGTTGACTATAATCATACCACAACCGTTTAATTTTTCAGTAAAACCTTGCGGTGAAAGGCTGAATTCGGCGGCGATAATTTTTGGTATCCCCTCTCCGGAAAGTACCCGGTGGAAGTCGGCCACAGGCGCCGTGTCCTTCACCGGGTACCACAAAATATATATGCCGGTCGGCCAGCGCTTGTAGGCTTCACGCAGTCCCTTCAGCATGCGGTCGAACTCATCCGTCGCCTCGAACGGCGGATCGACCAGCACCA
>DATJGZ010000305.1:0-3792 GCA_035494535.1 Patescibacteria group bacterium
TGCGCTACCGGTTCCGGCCATACGCGGAAGACCCGGAGACAAGATCGATCCGCATCCCCTATTTCGAGATTCGTGGCATCCGGCAAAGTCAGGGGCCGCGGCAGAAAAAACGCGGCTGCGTCGACCTGCGGTTCGGGATCGCTTCGCGGAAGATGCGGCGGGAGGCCTGCGGCTGGCTGGGCGGTGACTTCTGCCTGTTCGACATTCCGGTCAGGGACCATCCACGCGATGCGATTCGCGGCATCATAGGCCGCTATTTCCGCGAAAATCCCGACGCAATCGAGGCGCGGCGGCATCTGGCGGATGGAGCGAAATAGCCGTTTGGCGATTACCTATCATCCTGATGGGAAAGCAAGATTCAGGCTCGAAAAAAGCCCGCCAATTTCCGCACAAATTTACCGGAATTTAAAGCGCAGGTGGGAGAATATTAGCAGTACGGGGGCAGGCTGACACGGGGGAATCAAAATGGCCAATCCTAGCAATGCAATTCCGGGCATCTTGCCACCGCAGGCGCAGTTCGACCTGGGCGAGGAAATGTCGAAGATGGGCTTTGACGCGACCGGCGGAACGCCCGGAAAAGGATGGAAAGAATATACCGACTACGCGAAGGCCAATCCCGGCACCTGCCCGACATTCGACGACATCAGGAAAAAACTTTCATCGTCGGACCCGAATACGCCGCTCGGCCAGCTCGAAATTTCCATGAATGCCGGTCTCAGCAAGATCGACAGGCTCAGGGGAATGCTTACGAACACCTTTACGAGGAACGGCTTCAATCCGGACGATCAGGAAATATACACAAACCGGTCAGACATCAGGCAGCAGTTTATTTCTGGAATTATGGCGCGCGACACCAGGGGCACGCCTTTGGATCCCTTAGTCGCTGAGCGCATGGAACAGCTGATGATCAAATTCCCTAGCGAGGTGGATCCCCAATCCAGACGGGTCATGCAGCATGTGCTCGACGATCCCGCGCATTTCGGGCTGAAAACAGAAAGCGCCGGTTACTTCAATAACAACGCGGGCGTAAAATTTTCATCCAACAACGGGCCTAATTAACCATTCCGTTCGAGTAAACGGCGTAAAGCGCAGCAGCTTGTCTGTCTGCGCAATATCGCCCTGCGTAACCAAATTTAAGGTTATTCTCTCCGTATTTCCGGAACCGCTTGCCCTTCCTCCGCGTTGGGATAAAGAGAGTTCGCCATGCTGCCGCAACCCGCCAATACCAATCGCCGCATTCGTATCCTGATCGTCGAGGACAACCCCGTCGACCTCAAGATGATCGAGAAATCATGCCAAAGATACGGCCTCAAATGCGATCTCCATCATATGGACGACGGCGCGGAGCTGGTGCGCTACCTGCAAGAGCTCGATGCGGACCCGACGATCGATTCCCCCGACATCGCCCTGCTCGACGTCCACCTGCCCAATTTCGACGGGGTCGAGCTGGTCGACCGCATCAAGGCTTCAAAACGCTGCGGTCATATTCCGGTCATTCTCATGAGCAATACGCTGCGGCCCGAAGACCGGCCAATGGTCGAGAACATCGCCAGCCGCTTTTTCGAGAAATCCGTCGACTACGACGCCTTCATGAAAATCGGGGAAATCATCCAGGACGAGCTCACGGCATCGTAGGCCCGGCATTAATGCGGCGCGTCGTCGTTTTCAACGGCGGTGCATAGCTGGTTGCTGCACAGGGCCCGGTATGTCATCCGCTCCGCCGGCACGCGCGGGCAGCCTTGCGGCGGCCAGGCATTGATCTTGCGCTCTCGATCCATGTATTCGCGCCTGACGGACACCGGCTCGAAGGGCGCATTGCAGTCGACATCGACCAGGCCGCAATCCTCGTTTGCGTTGCACTGGTAGGCAGGATCGGCTTCTTCCTGCGGCCCGCAGGAATCCTTAAAGTCGTCGAGCCCCTGTTCGCAATCGTTGCAGGATGCATTCTGGCCGCACGAGCTTTTCATCACCTTATATGCCTCCTTGCATTTCTTGCTCGGATGGCGCGGCGGATGGACCGCCGCGACCGCGTACTTCGTCGCACAGGTATCGGCGATGACTTCTCCGCGCCGTTCGACGGCGTTGGCCATGGCCGCGCCGTGTTTCCGCGAAGGCTTCCACTCGGCCAGCCGCTTTTCGACATCGGCGCGCTGGTCGGGCCGCATATATCCGCTTATTTCCGCGAGCTCCGGATTGGCGCCCACGCTCAAAGGGTCGGTCGAAAGGCTGAGCCAGAAATAGGCCTCCTCGTAGTCGCGGGGGACCCCGAGCCCCCGCGCATACAGGCTGCCGAGTTCCTTTTGCGCCTTGGTGATGCCCTGATCGGCGGCCTTGCGATACCACTCCGCGGCCTCGACGTAATCCTGCCCGACGCCATTGCCGGTTTCATAGCGGTTGCCGAGGGCTTCCTGCGCGCCGGCTTCCTCGTTCCGCGCACGGGCGACCAGAGCCTCGATTTCCGACTCGCTGCCCTTGGGCACGGCGACCTGCGGCTTCATGTATTCCTGCGCCCGCACAGGCGAAATTGTACATATAATCAATGATATAAGTATAAGCAAACGCCGCATCGGACCTCCCGTCCGCATATTCTCTTTCTTTAATTGTCTCACAATCCGGCCCTTTTCGAAAAGGGGCCGAATGTGAGTCTAATCCGCGTACTTTATCGAGCACCCGTAGACCTGCGTCATGGATGTGTCGACCGGCTTGCCGGCCTCAAGCTCGTCGATCGCCGCATGCACATAGTTATGCGCGCCCGCGACGGTGTCATGATCGGCGCTCGGGCGATCGTCGATGGCGCCCGCATATTGCAGCACGCCGTCCTTGTCGATCACGAACATGTGCGGCGTCGCCGTCGCGCCATAAAGTTTGCCGATCTCGCCCGACGAGTCGAGAATGCGCGCGGTCGGGGTCGAGCCGACTTTTTTCATGTAATCGTTCGCCTCGTCCGCCGACATATATCCTTCGCGGCCCTTGGACGATGATACGACGGTCAGCCAGACGACGCCTTTCTTGATCTCCTCGTTCTGAAGGGTCTGCATGTTGCCGGTCTCATAATGTTTCTGCACGTAGGGGCAGCCGGGATTGCTCCACTCGAGCACGACGATCTTGCCCTTGTAGTCGGCGAGATGCTGTTCCCGGCCCATCGTGTCCTTGCCGGTGAAATCGGGTGCGGGCTGGCCGACCTCGGCGCCCGCGAACGCCGGCGAGGCCAAAAAGAGCAGAGCGATAACGAGGAGGAGTTTTTTCATTATTTGGTCCTTTGGTCTTTGCGTTTGAATTCTTTTACTTTCCTTCCACCGCATTCTCCACGATCCCGGCGGTCAGAAGCTGCGGCAACACGACCGGCTCGGGACGCTCATGCGTCGCCGGACTGCGCGGGCCGTAATACACATATATTGGCACACCATTGCGGCCGAATTTGGCCAGAAAGGCCGTGATCTCGGGATTCTGGTTGGTCCAGTCGCCGCGAATGGTCTGGACTTTTCGCTTGTGGAACAGGTCGGTAATCCCGGCGGTGTTGAGCACCGCGTTCTCGTTCACTTTACAAGTGATGCACCACGCTGCGGTCATGTCAACGAACAGGGGCTCGGTGCCTTGCATTAGTTTTTCAAAATCGGAGGCCACGAACGGCTCCCAGTCCCCACCCATATTCATGACCTGCGCCGTCTGCGCCTGCATCTTGCCGCCGAGGGGCACGAGGGCCGCCGCGACGATGAACGAAATCGCGGCCAGCGCGCGCACGATGATATTGCCGGAGCCTTTCTTGAGCAGCCACAGGCCGAAGGCGATGGC
>DATJGZ010000306.1:0-4102 GCA_035494535.1 Patescibacteria group bacterium
GAATAGCCGACCGCGACTTCGGACTTGTTGCCGGTCGAAAGCACCATCTTGCCGCTGGCGTTCGAGAGCGCCATCAGGATCAGGCCGCGGCAGCGCGGCTGGACATTCTCATGGACGATGCCGGGCGTGTGTGAGGTGAAATGCGGTTTCAGCTCGTTCTCGAACGCCGCAACCGCGCTTTCGATGGAGATGTTGTCGAGCGTAATGCCGAGATTTTTGGCCAGCGCTTCGGCGTCGTCCAGGCTTTCCTGCGAGGTGTATTTCGAGGGCATCATGACGCCGTGCACGGCGTCGGCGCCCAGCGCATCGACCGCCAGCGCCGCCGTCAGCGCGCTGTCGATGCCGCCGGACAGGCCGATCAGCACGCCGGGGAAGCCGTTCTTGGTCACATAGTCGCGCAGGCCGGTCATCACCGCCTTGTAGATCGCCGCAGGGCCGGTGTGCACGGGCTTCACTTCTCCATCCGCGCACAGCCAGTGGCCGGATGCCGTCTTGCTCCAGACCGTGTGGTGGATATCCTCGGCGAATTCCTCGGCCTGCGCCACCAGCGCGCCCATTTCGTTGAGTACGAACGAGGCGCCGTCGAACACCAGTTCGTCCTGCCCGCCGGTCTGGTTGACGTAGACGAGCGGCAGGTTGGTGTCGGCCACGCGCGCGCGCGCTTTCTCCAGCCGCACCGCATTCTTGGTAATTTCATACGGGCTGGCATTGACCGAAATGAGCAGATCGGCGCCCTTCGCTTTCAAATGCGCGGCGACATCCGGGTACCACATGTCCTCGCAGATCATCAGGCCGAGCTTATGGCCGTTGAATTCGATCGGCGCAGGCAGCGGGCCGCGCGCGAACAGCCGCTGCTCGTCGAACACGCCGTAGTTGGGCAGGTGGCGCTTGCGAACGGTGGCGATGATTCTCCCGCCGCCAATGACATGCGCGGCGTTGTAAATTTTCCCACGGCTCATCCACGGCGTGGGGACGATCATGTGCGCGCGCTTGCCCTCGCTCTCCTTCGCCAGCTTGCGAACGCTACGTGCAATCTGGCCAAGAAAGGCCGGCTTGAGGACGAGATCCTCGGGCGGATAGCCGCATACGGCCATCTCGGGAAATACGATCAGGTCGGTATTGGCCGGGGCGGAATCACGTATTCGCCGGATCAGGTCCAGGTTATGGCCGAGACCGCCGACGATCGGATTAACCTGGGCAAGCGTAATATGGAGTGTCTGCGTCATGACGGGGCAATATTAACGTGCTGTTCTCGGCTGTACAAACCCTGGGGGAACCCGGAATTTGAGTTATTCGTTGGTTTGTTATAGAAAACAGGCCTATCATGAAACACCGATTGGCAATACTGGGTATTCTGATTGTTGCAGCCGGCTTTTTCGCCATCGCTCCGCGTGCGCACGGCGAAGTGAAGGTTTATATAAATCCGGGCACGCGGATGATGATCAATCAGAACAGTGCCGTTGTCCTTCCCTACACGCCGATTGTCGGGCCCGGGTTTATCTATTGGCCCCCGGCGAGCATACCGGAGCGTGTGATTTATACCGAGGGCGGCGGCGGCGAGGCGCGGGCAGTCAGTTCCGCCGATGGCGATACCTATGTCGACGTCAACGGGGCGGATTACCTCGTGCGCCGCAATGGCATGGTTGTCGGCAGCACGCCTTGGGTTCCGTAGGGATTCTTCAAGGTCCAGCATTCGATTGATGTACCGGCAGTAGCGTCTTTGCAGCGTAAGCAGGCGGCACCACTCCTTCATCTTTGCATTGCGCATGTCGTGGCGGAAATTGTTCTGGCCGACACGGGCCTTGCCTTCGGCCGTTTTCGGCCCGGTCGAGCGGGTCCAGGGTTTCCATTCTCGGATTTTTGCCGCCTGCCGCACGCGGCGTTCGGGCGTCCATCCGTTTTTGTGCTTTCGTGTTGTTCCGCTTATCATTTCCAATGATCCATTAGTTTGAATGCACAAACGAGGCATGCGGATGCAACTGCCGCGCGCGCAAGCGCAGGCTGGGCGCCTGCCTCATATAAAATGCGTTTCCGTTTGGGGTGGCGAGCCCCGATGTTGCCTCCCCGCGCGGGGAGGGCCAGTGTCAGAGCTCTCATAAAAATCATGATAGGATAAAAAACCTATAATGTCAAGAAATTTCGGCCCTAACTGCGCGCGCGGCCAAATAGTTCCAAAATATTTTTGCGCTGAAACGGATGCATTTCCGTATCCGCTCGTTGGACTAATGAAAAACTGAACAGGGACCAATAAAGGAGATCCAACATGAAATTCAGAACCGTAGTGATGAGCGCGGGAGTCGCCATGATTTTGGCCACGCCCGCAATGGCGAACGGTCCGATTGTCGGCGTCTCGCGCGTCGTCAAAGGACCTGCCGTCGTGATCTACACCGACCGTAACGGCTATATCAGCAAGGACGAATTTCTTGCCTATGAGTCACGTCGATTTGACGAGGCTGCTTCGCTGAGCCGCAGCGGACGCGTCCGCAATGACGAAGGACGTTTGATGACTAAGGCTCAGTTCATGGCGTACGAGTCGAGCAAGTTCGACCAGATGGACGTCACGAGCAGAGGCAAGATCTCGTCGAACGACTTCTCGGCCACCGAGATCACCATTATAGAGCCGGCGGCCGGGCCGGAAGTGTCGACCTCGCGCCCGCAGGCCTATAACCAGGCCATCCCGACGTCACATATTTCGGGCGGTGCTGACGGTGCTGGTGGCTGGACGGCACAGTAGTAATTTTAATCTCCTTAACAAAGAGCCCCGCAAAAGCGGGGCTCTTTATATTAATGCCATGATAATGCTCAAAACTGGTATTTTTTTCGTAAAATAATATTTGACATATTAATTAAATTCTGGCACATTTAGCCTCGCAGCGCGCAACTTGCGCCGGACGGTTTTTTAAGTGGCAACCGTTTCACGTCCGGATCACGCAGCAGCGTTTGCAAAACAGCCCGGGAACTTGGCTGTTCTGGGCTGTATTTTTACGACCCCCGAACCTCCTCGTCCCGGTGTTGTTTTCGGCAGGAAACGCCCAAAGGAGGATGTGATGTCAGACTATCAAGTAGATATTCCCAATGCGAAGTCCCCGGACCCGATTCCGATGGGGATCGAGGCGGCGATCATAGGACCGCTTCTTTATGCGCCTGATACGGATCTTGCGCGCAATAACCCGAACCGGGTGGCCATTCATGCGCCGAACAATTACGGCGAAGCGATGCAGCAGATCGCCGAGTGCCGCGACTGCGGTGCGGCTTCTGTCCATATCCATCCGATCGAGGAAGGAACGGGGATCCACAGGAAAACGCCCGACCTCTACGCCAAGAATGCGCACGGCGCGCGGCAGGTTGCGCCGGGTGTTATCATCAACAATGACGCCAGCCTTAATGGCGTCGGGCTGAGCACGAGCGCCAGCGAGATCGAATATCTTTCCACACGTCTTGCGGGTCTGATGAACGATGATCCCCCAGATGTTTTCACCCTGTTCGCCACGAACGAGGCGATCATGGTGGCCGATACGCCCGGCGGATTTCCGCGCTATTATGTCGAGGACTTCATCCGCATAGCGGGCCGCGAGCTGGAAAAAAAGCGCATCACCGCGCTGGCAGAAATATCGCAGGATCCTTACGGCATGCGCTCGGTTCGCCGTGGCCTCCAGATACTCGAGAGTGCGGGCATAGCGTTGCCCGGGCTGTCCTTCTCGTTCCTCGTCAACGGAACGGCAATGCTTCCGGCTTTTACCGGCAAGCCGCTGGCGCATCAGGCGGCCAACGGCGACATGGTCATGGAAACGCCGAAGGAGCGTTTCATGCGTGTGGTCGACGAAGCTGTGAGCATCAAGGAGGAATTCAACCTCCGGGGACCGCTGACGTTCGGCACTGTTGTGACGCGCCGCAAAGATGAGCAAGGCCGCGGCGTTCTGCAGCACGAAGTTTGGGACTGGGTCGCCGAGTGGGCGCAGAACCATCCGAAGGCCAGTCGCGACTTCGGCATCATCGTCAAGGCCGGTCTTGAGGAATGGTCGCACTATGATAACCGACAGGTCAGCAACCCCGAGGCCGTCTGCCTCGCCCGCGATTATATGGATCAGTGCAAAACAACGGG
>DATJGZ010000307.1:0-2058 GCA_035494535.1 Patescibacteria group bacterium
AGGTCGGCGTGAACCTGCGCGGCGGGGTTTTCCTCCACTACATGCATAATTTTTAGGAGTAACGATCATGAGAAAACTTATCATCGTCATTATGGCTTTGGCGTTACTCGCCACCGCGCTGCCGGTGCAGGCCGCGGACGCGAAGCCGGATATAACGTTAAATGTGTCGGGGCTGGTCTGCGATTTCTGCGCCCGCGCCATCGAACACGTGTTCCGGAAGCAGGCGGCGGTCAAGGATGTCACCGTCGATCTCGACAACGGCCGGGTCACCATCGACCTCAACCCCGGCAAGACTATCGACGATAAAACGCTCGGACGGCTGATGGCCGATTCCGGCTACACCGTAACCGGCATTACGCGCGCAAAAGGAGCGGCGCATGATTGACCGCTTCTTCGGCCCGCGGCATCTGGCCGTGCCGCTCTTGAGCCTGCTAGCCTCAGGCGGGACGCTGGTGTGCTGTGTGCTGCCAGCCGTGATGGTGACGCTCGGCATGGGCGCGGCGCTGGCCGGGTTCCTGACCCATTATCCGCAACTGATCTGGCTGTCGCGGCACAAGGCGGCTGTGTTCGGGCTGGCGGGCGTGATGATCGTCGTGGCCGGGTTCGCGCTGTGGCAGGCGCGCCGGCTGCCCTGTCCGGCTGATCCGGTGGCTGCCAAGGCCTGCGAGCGCCTGCGAACGACAAGCGTGGTTATTTACGGCGTGTCCGTTCTGGCGCTGCTGACCGGGTTATTCTTTTCCTTCATCGCGCCGCATTTGGCAGGCTGAAGGAAATATTACGGCTGAGGATGTTGGTACTTCTGGATTGTCTCGCTCGAGGGTGAAGCGCGCGGGAAGCCGACCGGGCGGCGGTCGAGCGTCGAGGCCGGGACTTCCTGCAGCCATGCGGGCGGCGTCCACGCCTTGATGGTCGCCAGCGCCCCGGGTTCATCGTAAGAAGATTCGATATGCTCCGCCGTCGGCAGGGTGATATAGACCTCGCCCTTGCGCAGCACGGCTTCCGCCGCGTGCTCGCCGACCCATAGGCCCTTGTGGTCCTTCGCGGCCAGCATGCCGGGCCAGTTTGAAATGCCGGCCAAGGCGTTGAGCTTCTCGCTGTCCGAGGGCTTCGCGTGGGCGGCCGCGCTGAACTGTTTCAGCGCCTCCGGCTGCTGCTCCGGGTGCTGCGCGGCGTTCATAAGCGCGCCGAAGACCTGCATGATCGCGGCGTCATGCTTCGCCATCATGTCGAGGATCTCCGCGCGCTTGCCCGGATCGGCGACGAGGAATACGCGGCGCTCATACGGTCTGGTGTCCGGCTTCGGCGCTAGGCCCACGAGACCCAGAAATCCGTTAAAGGTATTTCGCACCGCGCCCATGAAGTCCTCCCTTGATTTCGTCGCGACTCTGCCGTTCCGTGCGCGGTCCGTCAACTGTGAAAACCTTTCGCACGTGCGTAAATTGGCCGGAAAATCCGGATGCAATCGGAAAGCCATTGTTGTAAAATTTAGGAAGGGAGACCCACCTTGGTCGAGGCGGGAAAAACACAATAAAATCAATGGCGGCTGCGTTTTTAAACACGGATTTTCTCGGCACCCCGGTCTGGTTCTGGGCGGCCTTTGTCGCGCTCATGACGCTGGTGCTGATGTTCGATCTCGGCATCTTCAATCGCAAGCACGAGGAATTCAGCACCAGAAAAAGCCTCGCCATGATCGCGGGCTACGTGGCGCTCGCGGCGCTGTTCGGCGCGGGCATCTGGTACTACCACGGGCGGCACGACGCGCTCGACTTCTACACCGGCTACGTCATCGAATACAGCCTGTCGATGGATAACATCGTCATGATCTCGGTGATCCTGACCTATTTCGAGGTGCCGCGCATGTACCAGCACTACGTGCTGTTCTGGGGCATCATCGGCGTGGTGCTATTGCGCGGCGCGCTCATCACCATGGGTTCGGCCATCATCAACGAGTGGAGCTGGGTGCTGCTGATCCTCGGGGCGTTCGTCGCCTGGACCGGCGTCAAGATGATCTTCATCGCCGAGGACGAGGAAGGCGGGATGGAGAACAGCAAGATCGTC
>DATJGZ010000308.1:0-3558 GCA_035494535.1 Patescibacteria group bacterium
CTGCTGGCGCCGGTGCTGACCTTCACCCTGGCGCTGGTTGCGTGGGCGGTGATTCCGGTCAGTGCGCACATGGTGCTGGCTAATATCAACGTTGGCGTGCTGTACCTGTTCGCCATCTCATCGCTCGGCGTCTACGGCGTCATCATGGCGGGCTGGGCGTCGAATTCGCGCTACGCGTTTCTCGGCGGCCTGCGCTCGGCCTCGCAGATGGTCTCGTACGAAGTCTCGATGGGCCTTGTGATCGTCTGCGTCCTGCTCGCAACCGGCTCGATGAACCTGACCGAGATCGTCGAGGCGCACCGGCCTTGGTGGATGCAGATACTCCTGCTGCCGATGTTCGTAGTATTTTTAATCTCGATCCTGGCCGAGACCAACCGCGCGCCGTTCGACCTGCCCGAAGGCGAGTCCGAACTCTCCGGCGGTTTCATGGTGGAGTATTCCGCCATGACCTTCGCTCTGTTCTTCCTCGGCGAATACGCCAATATGATTTTGATGAGCGGCATGGCCACGATCCTGTTCCTTGGCGGCTGGCTGCCGCCATTCGGCATCGCGCCGCTGGCCGTCGTCCCCGGCGTAGTGTGGTTCGCCGTCAAGGTATCCGCGGTGCTGTTCTTTTTTGTGTGGGCGCGGGCGACGTTCCCGCGCTACCGCTACGATCAGCTGATGCGGCTGGGCTGGAAAATCTTCCTGCCGCTGACGCTCATCTGGGTTGTCGTCATTTCCGGCGTGCTGGTCGCCATGCACGCGGCACCGGGAGGGTGATATGGGCATCGATCGCGTTGCGCAAAGCTTTTTCCTGAAAGAGATCGTCGCCGGCATGGCGCTGACCTTCAAATACATGTTCGGGCCGAAGGTCACGATCAACTACCCGAACGAGAAGGGGCCGCTGTCCCCGCGCTTTCGCGGCGAGCACGCGCTGCGCCGCTATCCGAACGGCGAGGAACGCTGCATTGCCTGCAAACTCTGCGAGGCGATCTGCCCCGCGCTCGCCATCACAATCGAAGCCGAGCCGCGCGCGGATGGCAGCCGCCGGACCACACGCTACGACATCGATATGACCAAATGCATCTACTGCGGCCTGTGCCAGGAGGCCTGTCCCGTGGATGCCATCGTCGAGGGTCCAAACTTCGAGTTCGCGACCGAGACGCGCGAGGAGCTGTTCTATAACAAGCAGAAGCTGCTCGATAATGGCGACCGATGGGAGGCGCAGATCGCGCGCAATCTCGCTGTTGACGCGCCGTACCGGTAATCCCCATAACGTCATCCCGGCGTAAGCCGGGATCTTCACCTCATTGATCGGAAGAGTCCGGCGTTCGCCGGAATGACGCTGATATTACTGCCCGTTGCTGCTTGAGAAACTGCCCGTCAGACGGCTGAGCGGCATGTGGTAATAGAGCAGCAGCGCGTCCGTGCCCGGATCATCATCGTCGATGCCGAGGTTCGAGGTCTGGCTCAGCGCCAGCGACACGCGGTCGTTGTTGTTGAGCTCATACGACCCCTCGATCTGATAGCGGAACTCGAAGGCGCTGCCCAAATCCGGACCGCCGCCGTCATGATACAGCCCGGCATCGAAGCTGGGCGTGATGTACCAGTGCGGCTGGACCGGCCAGTCCCAGTACAGACCGCCATAGCCGTAGACCTGACCGTGGGTGGTGAATTCCGCGCCGACAGTCGGCTTAATTTGCCATATCAGAGGATTGTTATCGCGGTACTCGACGCGGAAATCGACAGCGTCGCTCTGATCCTTAAAAATACCGGTGTCGCCGATGCCGAGCGACAGCAAGCCGTTGTCGGCACGGGCCGTTGAGGGGATAAAAGCCGCGCCCAGCATAAGGGCTGCGAGAATCGTTGCGTGTTTCACGATGTGAACTCCTTGAAGATCAGAAAGATGGTAAGGGACTGAAAAGAAGGGCCGAACGGCCTGATTCTGATTGTTCCACGTTTTCAGAAAATATCAAGAACCCGCGGAAAGTTCCGGGCATTTATACCGGGAAATTTTCGATCCCAAGGCTTGCGCCTGCCCTTTGAAAATATTAGAAAAGTGTGAACTTTACCCAACCGGATTCAGGCACTGTTTCGCCATGCTGCAAGTCTTCGCGTTTTATCTGTTTTCCGCCGTTCTCGTGCTCAGTTCGATCGGCGTCATTTCGGCGCGCAACCCGGTCCACTCGGTGCTGTTCCTGATCCTGAGTTTCTTTAATGCGTCCGGCCTGTTCGTCCTGTTGGGGGCGGAGTTCGTCGCCATGATCCTTGTGATCGTCTATGTCGGCGCGGTCGCCGTGCTGTTTCTGTTCGTCGTCATGATGCTGGACATAAACTTCGCCGAACTGCGCGCCGGCATGATGCGCTATATGCCGCTCGGTGTTCTCACGGGCGGTATCCTGCTGGCCGAACTGGTGACATTGGCGAAGGCCTGGAAGGTCACGCCGGTCCAAGTGGGCGAAAGCAATCCGACGAACACCGTCGCCATCGGCATGCAGCTTTATACCGACTACATCTATCCGTTCCAGATCGCTGGCCTGATCCTGCTGGTGGCCATGATCGGCGCTATCGTACTGACGCATCGCCGGCGCTCCGACGTTCGCCGTCAAAAAATCGCCGACCAGAATGCGCGCCGGGCGCAGGATGTTGTCGAAGTTGTCAAAGTGCCAACAGGGGCAGGTGCGGCATGATGGCGGTCGGGCTCACACATTACCTCGTCCTCGCCGCGATACTGTTCACGACCGGTATCTTCGGCATTTTCCTGAACCGCAAGAACGTCATCGTCATCCTGATGTCGGTCGAGCTGATGCTGCTGGCGGTCAATATCAACTTCGTCGCCTTCTCGGTTTTCCGCGGCGACCTGGTGGGGCAGATTTTCTCGCTGTTCGTTCTGACAGTCGCGGCCGCCGAAGCCGCCATCGGCCTCGCCATCCTCGTCGTGTTCTTCCGCAACCGCGGCTCGATCGCGGTTGAGGACATTTCAACCCTGAAAGGCTGACATGGAACTGCTTGCCGTATTCCCACCGCTGATCGCCTTCATCCTGACCGGCCTGTTCGGGAAGCAGATGGGCGACCGCGCCGCGCAGTTCATCACCTGCGCGGGAATGATCCTCGCTGCCGCCGTTTCGATATACCTTTTCTATGACGTGATTCTGGACAGCCAGCCGCGCACCGTGATGCTGGCGCACTGGATCAGCTCCGGCGACTTCAATGTCGACTGGTCGCTGCGGATCGACCAGCTGACCGTCGTGATGATGTGCGTGGTCAATATCGTGTCGGCCTGCGTGCACGTCTATTCAGTCGGCTACATGAGCCACGACGATCATCAGGCGCGCTTCATGTGCTATCTGTCGCTGTTCACCTTCGCCATGCTGATGCTGGTCACATCCGACAACCTGCTGCAGCTTTTCTTCGGCTGGGAGGGCGTAGGTCTCGCCTCATATCTGCTGATCGGCTTCTGGAACCAGAAGCCGTCGGCCAACGCCGCCGCCGTCAAGGCGTTCATCGTCAACCGGGTCGGCGACTTCGGTCTCGCGCTCGGCGTCATGGGTGTGTTCGTTGTTTTCGGCAGCATTT
>DATJGZ010000309.1:0-7908 GCA_035494535.1 Patescibacteria group bacterium
ATGGCGCTGTGGGAGGTTTACCCCTGCCGCGGGCGAAAGCATTAAATATTTTTCCCGTTTTCGCGGGAACTCTAACAATATGAAAATTAATACAAACTAGCTACACAGGCTCCGCTAGAGCCCGCGCCGGGCTTGGGTTTGCGGCCATCCAATGTGTGGACAATCACATTTTATTAATCATTATTAATGGCTTAGAACGAAACAAAATTACCTAAAATGCTTCCGGAAATTCACCGAAGATTAAACGGAATAAGAGAATATGGTGCAGGCAATCCGGCGGACTCATGACCGGGTTCCATAAAAAAATAAGAAGTTGAACAGGGACTAAAAACCATGAATACCCCAGTTAAACCGGCTGCCGGACAGGCAGGCACGGACGCGGATGATGTTGACCTCGAAGCCGGCGTGCCGCTGGCGACGCGGGCGATGGCCGGCGACGCCCAGGCCGCTAACGAGCTGGCCTTCCGACCCAGGATTTTAGCAAGCTGGCTTGAGCGGGAACTGCAGGGCCAGGACGGCCTGACCGACGAGGAGCGGGCGCGGTTAGAACAAGAGAAACTGCGCGAGCGGGAAGAAGCGCTCGTACGGATGCTCGAAGAAGATCGCGAGCGGAATAATGCCATTATTGCTGATTTACGCGCGAAAGATGCGGATTTATGTGCGCAAATCCAGGACATGGACAAGAATGCCGTCACGATGCCGGATGGTAGGCTCGCATATAAGGATAAAAACGGCGTATTCCGCTATCTCGACGGTTCTCCTGTCGATAATCAGGACTTTGCCCGCCAGAAAGATGCAGAAAATGGCGGTAAGACGCAGGGATTTGAAGAAAGAAGGTCGGCGGAAGACCGGCACATTGAATATAACAACGAAATTGCTCGGCGTGAGGCGTCGAATGCTGAAATTACACGTATCGAGAAGCAGTTGCACTCGCAGTCGCTGTCTGTATCAGAACGAGAAGCGCTTCAGGTTCACGAAGACGTTGTGAAGGCTCATGTAGCGAAAGACACTGTACTTGAGGTCAATGGCGAACAATCTGCAAACCTCGCCGCTTTAGCAGCGGTAACTACAGATGTTTCGCATGACCAAATCAGTCGCCATCATCGACCCTCAGCGACAACCCATGCAGATGCTCAGCCAGATGTTCAAAGCGCTCAAACATTTGCAGTTGCTGATAAGCACGTTTACTTAGACAAAGAAGGCAAATTCGTTGACGCCAATGGAGCAGCCATTAGCTCTGACGTTGCTGAATTGTCACAAGCTGATGTGTCGGCACAAGTGTCAGCTTCGGCAAGCCGGACGTCTTATTCTGGCGGTTTGGAAACGTCACAAAACATAAGCAGCAAGGGCGCATTTACAGTTGCAAGCCTGGGTGTGACGCCCACCGATACACCGGATGGACCAACAACCGCCGGAAACGCCCTTCAAAAGAATATCGCGCCCAGTCCCACCGCAGCCGTGTAGATAACTTGAAGAAAAATCTTCAAAAGCTTGTTTTCTCAGGAAAACATGGTGAATATTTTTATTCTCATCTATCGCATCCTGTGATATAGTTCCCGCGTTCAAAGAAAAATGCCCATACATTGCGGGGGCAATACGGGAGGTTTTATGAACCGGGTAAACAAATTTCTGGTCGCGGCGTTTATGTCGGCGGCGATGCTTTTTCCAGGGATGGCGCAGGCGATGCAAATCAAGCAATTCGATAAAATGGCGGATCAGGATCAGGTGGAATATATTCACGTATTGATCAACGGTGCAGAAAAGGTTTTGACAGATGAGGGAAGGCCTGATCTCGCTGCAAAGGTCGAGCACTTATTTACTACGAAGTTGGGCAATGACTTAGACACCATCGGAATGGGTGAATTTGAAAGAAATCTGGCGATTGTGCGCGCAGATAATGCCGATCATCCCAACGACCCGCAAAGCGAAGTAGAGGACGTCATGATTATGACATTAGAAAATAATCATATCCCCCTGCCGGATAGTTTCTATGATGTGGCGGCGAACTTCCATCCGAAGTTTCCGCCCAAGAATGCGCTGGCGCGCAACACAGACGCGCCGCAGCCGCCGCAGCAGTAACCGGATTAAAAGCAAAAAGCCGCCTAAGGGCGGCTTTTTTGTTGCCTGGCTTTAGATGGTCGGGGCGACAGGATTCGAACCTGCGACCTCTTGCTCCCGAAGCAAGCGCTCTACCAGGCTGAGCTACGCCCCGACTTAGAAGCGCGATTTAACCGATATCCAATACTCCCGTCAATTTAATGATTTAATGGCTGCGGTCGACCGCGAAAATGGCGATTTCATCCAGCAGGCCGCGCAGGGGGCCGTCCGGGGCTTCGGCCAGCGCCTGCCGGGCCTTTCCGGCATATTCGCGCGCCATATCAAGGCCTCGCTCGAACGCCTTGTGTTTTTTAAGGATTTTCTGCGCCTCGACGAGATCGTGCGGAGTCTGGCCGTCGTCCCTGGTCATTGTCCGGGCCCAGAAGTTGCGCTCCTCCGGCGTGCCTGCCTGCAGGGCCAGCAATACAGGCGCGGTCATCTTGCCCTCGCGGAAATCGTCGCCCACGGTCTTGCCGAGCTTCTCCTGATCGGCGCTGTAGTCTAGCACATCGTCGGCGATCTGGAAGGCGATGCCGAGGTTCAGGCCGTATTCGGCCATGACCGCGGCTTCGTCCTGGCCGTAGCCGGCCAGCAACGGGCCGATCTCGCACGCAGCGGCAAAAAGCGCGGCGGTCTTTGCCTTGATGACCGCCAGATATTCATCCATCGTCGTTTCAATATTGCGCGCGGTCGTCAGTTGCATGACCTCGCCCTGCGCGATGATGGCGGCGGCGTCCGAGAGGATGCGCAGCACCTCGAGCGAGCCGTCCGCGACCATCAGCTGGAATGAACGTGAAAAGAGAAAATCGCCGACCAGTACGCTGGCCTGATTGCCGAAAACGACATTGGCGGAATCCTGTCCGCGGCGCTCGATGCTTTCGTCCACGACATCGTCGTGTAGCAGCGTGGCGGTATGAATGAACTCAACCGCAGCCGCGAGTCCGAACGGCCGGTCGGAGCCGTTGCCGTAAAGCCGGGTGCTGGCGAGGGTGAGCAGGGGGCGGATGCGTTTGCCGCCGGCCGCAATCAGCCAGGCGCCGACCTGCGGGATCAGCGGCACCTCAGACTGGAGGTTCTGCAGGATCAGGGCATTGACCTTTTTCATGTCGTCGCCGAGAAGCACGGAAATCCGCTCGAGCGGACTCTCCGCGGCGGCGGAAGATGCGTGTTTTACGGGCTTTGCGGCCATGCCTATGGCTTAAACCAGCGCCTGTGCAAGGGCAAGCGCAGAATGCATAACATTTTCCGCTGCAATTTCAGATGCGTGGCGTTAATGTGAGTGGCAAATGACTCGTCTTTCCCAAGATTCTGGCAAACCCCGTATCGTCTTTGTCCTTCCGGCTCTGACGGCGGGCGGGGCCGAGCGCGTCCTCATCACGCTGATGAATGGCCTCGACCCTGAGAAGTTCGACCGCTATTTCGTAACCGTCAGCGAGAGCGGGCCGCTGCGCTCGCTGATCAATCCAGCGATACCGTTTTTTGCTTTGAGCCCGAACGGGCGGGTCAGTCGAAACTTATTCAAGCTTTACGCCCGGCTACGCGCCCTCGGGCCGGATATTGTGGTCTCTACGATGACTCACATGAATTTCGGCGTGCTGTTGCTCCGGCCGTTCTTCCCGCGCACCAAATTCGTCGTGCGCGAGGCCGTGACCCCCTCGTACTTTTCGGATAAAAACGCGGTACAGAGATTTTTAATTTTTGCGGGCTGGCGTGGTCTTTACAATCGCGCAACGCTCGTTATCAGCCCGGCGCAAAAGATCCTCGATGAACTCGGGAGCCTGGGCATCCGGTTTAAAAACCACCTCGTGCTGCCGAACCCGGTGGACACCGATCTGATACGGGGTTCCGGCGCTGATGCCCGCAGGGACGGCGTTTATTTTGTATGCGCGGGCAGGCTTGACTCGCAAAAGGGATTCGACCGCCTGATCGAGTCCCTGCCCAAGATGCCGAGCAATGCCGGATGGTATATTGAGATTATTGGCGAGGGGCATCAGCGGGCCGAACTCGAAGCCCTAATCGCAAAGCACCGCTTGAGCGACTGCGTGAAACTTACGGGCTATATTTCCAACCCCTGGCCGAAAATTGCGGCCGCGGACGCTTTTCTGATGCCGTCGCGGCATGAGGGGCTGCCCAATGTCGTTCTAGAGGCGCTTGATTGCGGCACGCCGGTCATTGCGACGGCGGAGTCCGGGGGAATTGCCGAGATTGCCTCGAAAGCGACCCCCGCCAGTGTTACCATCGTCGGCACTATGGATGAATTCATCGCGGCCATGGCCGGGGTTGCTCCCCGCGAGGATGAAAAAATGTGCGCGTCTCTTCTTCCTGATGAATATCGCCGCGCGAATGTCATCGCGAAATTCACGCAGCTTTTGATGCAGGCCGGTAACGAACCATGATCAACGGACTCCGCGCGCGCATCGGGGCTTTGACCGGGCATCAGGATTTCCGGCTGGTGTCGGGAAGCACGCTCGGCGTCCTTGTTGTCAAGGTTCTCGGCACGCTGGCGGCGTTTCTGGTGCAGATCCCGCTTACCCGCATTCTCGGCGTCGGCGAGTATGGAACCTACATATACGTCTGGTCGTGGATCGTGATCTTGACGACGTTTCTGCGCCTTGGCCTTGACAGTACGCTTATCAAGTACATTCCGATATACGTATCAGGCAGCGAATGGCCGCGGCTTAAAGGCGTTCTTGCCGTCGCGCTCGGCGCCCCGCCGGTCTTAACGCTGGTTTTTCTGGTTGCCGGAAAATTTTCCAACATCACGCATTTTATCCCGCAGGGGCTGAAGATCGTGCCCTGCGTGACGCTGCCGTTGCTGATCCTGTTTCCGGTCAACCAGATGCTGCAGGCCGCGCTCCGCGGCCTCAAATCGGTGGTCGTGCCGGAATTCGTGGAGACGCTGGCCAAACCGGTTGTGATGCTCGCGCTGTTCCTGATGCTCATCAAAGGTCATGTCGCAGGCGCCGATAATGCACTGACGGCGCAGCTGGGCGTCGTCGTGCTGGCGACAATATTCCTGAGCACGCTTCTGGCGCGAAAGCTTCCGGCCGGGGCGGCGCAGGCGGCGACGGACGTTAAGATGCTCAAAACATGGGCGGCATTCTCCGGCCCCATGCTCCTGCTGGCCGGATTGTCGATTATCATCAGCCGGACCGATATCGTCATGCTCGGCATGCTGCGCGGCCCCGCGGATGCGGGCGTCTACGCCATCGCCTCCCGCATGGCGGAATTCACGACTTTCGGCCTGCTGGCCTCGAACAGCATCATGGCGCCGTTGATCTCCGAGCTTTATCACGCCGAAGGGCAGAGGGAGCGGCTCCAGTCGATTCTGCGCATCAGCGCAGGGTTCATATTTCTGTTCACGTCGATCGCCTGCATTCTGCTTCTGGCGCTGGGTCCGTTTCTGTTGCCGTTGTTCGGCGCCGATTTCAAGGCGGCCTATACGCCCATGGCGATATTGCTGTGCGGCCAGCTGATTAACGCGCTTGCCGGTCCTGTGGGTTTCCTGATGACGATGACGGGGCATCAGAACGAGGTGACGAAGGTCATGGGCGTGGCGGCGGTCGTGAATATCGTTGGAAATGGCCTTGTCATACCTGTGTTCGGAACTGTCGGTGCCGCTCTGGTGACGTCCGCCTGTATTTTGTTCTGGAATCTCGTATTGCTGGTGCGCGTCCGCCTGACGCTGCATTTGAACCCCACCATCCTTCGCGTCACCTCGCAATGAACAAGCCGAATTGCGTCATCATCGGTGCGGCAAAGGCAGGTACGACGTCATTGTATTTTTACCTGTCCGAGCATCCCGATGTTTTCCTGCCGCAGCAGCTGAAAGAGATCAATTATTTCAGCGGCGCGAATAAGAGGATAAAAACTGAAAGCGACTATCTTGCATTATTCAATGATAGCGGGACGTACAAAGTCCGAATGGATATATCGACATCGTATCTGTACGATTTCGATACACCGCAAAAGATAAAACAGATGCTCGGTGAGCAAGTAAAAATTATCGCCTTTTTGCGCAATCCTGTGAACGCAAGTTATTCCCTTTGGAAGCAGATTAGGCATTACGGTCACGAGACTTTGTCATTCGAAGATGCACTTCAGGAAGAACGGAAGCGTATGACGAATTCCGCAAATGTACTAAAAGATTGGCCTCCCAATTATTACTACACGGACCGGTACAAATACGCGCCGCAGCTGCAGCGATATTTTGATGTTTTTTCGAAGGATAACATAAAGGTCTATATTTTTGAGGAGTTCTTCAGTGATCTGAATGGCAATTGGCGTGATTTATGCACTTTTCTCGGAGTAGATGCGTCCTTTACACCCAAGAGACTTGGTTCCATTCACAATGTCGGTGCGACCGGTGTTAAATCTACCTTAATAAGAGATTTGATAATCAAACCGTTTTGGTGGAAAAAATTTTTTACTTGGATTATTCCTGCGCGTATTAAAAACAGATTCAAACTGAAAATTGATGATTGGAATAAGGTCAGAAACGGCGAATCGGAGAAACCTGATAATCGCACACAAGAACTTCTTCAGAGAATATTTTTTGACGATGTTCGGTCGCTTGAGGCACTTTTGGGGCGAAGTCTGGATAAAATTTGGTTTTAGCCGGTCTTTGCTGCGATCACATATACATGCGATGATAGTGCTCGATTTCGCGGCAATTTTAAGCCCCAGGTATCAAACAGCCACGCCGCCCGAGTCGGAATCGCCAGCGATCCGCGCAAAAGGATATGCCACGACCTGTCCTTGAACTTGCTCGTGTTCATCATATAGAGATTGAGCGGCATCAGGTAATTTCCCTCAACCACCGTCAGTCCGGCCATTTCATGCGCCCTCTTAAGGTCATCGAGGTCGAGGGGAACATGGACGTCATAAATCGCTCTGTCCATACGCTTCTGCGCCGCGCCGATCCAGCCTTTCAGGTTCGGGATGAAGGTGATGACCTTTCCGCCGGGTTTCGCGAACGCGGCGCAGTGTTTCACGCAGTCCGCCGTGTTCTCGAAATGCTCGACAACGCCGTTCGTAAACACGACGTCGAAACGATTTTTAAGATCTTCGGCAGGTGCAAAAATGTCCCCTTCGATAATTTCCGCATCCGTGCCGTAATGCGACAGAACAGACTTCGCGGTCCGGCATCCGGACGCGGTGTAGTCCAGCCCGGTGATTTCCGCGTCGAAATACTTTTTGAAATAGGCAAGCCAGATCGAGTTGCCGCAGCCGAGCTCGATCACCGACCGTTTTTGCCCGAACGGAAACACCTTGCGGAAGACCTGCATGTACTGGAAATCGATCCAGTTGCGCAGCGACGGCCGATCCAGGTCATGCAATGGCGGAATGGAGACGTTTTCCCAGCTGTGCGCCCAGTAATCATGGCCCGCGCGGTCGCCGGCGGTCTCACTTCGTGCCGAGGACATGGTGGGCCGCTTTGTGTTTCTCGTTCTCGTTCAGGAACTCAACTTTGGTAAAGGCGGCATCGTGATACCAGCCGCGAATGACGTCGGCGGGAACCACCCAGTTATAGAACGGCTCCAGCAAATCCAGCCACCCGGTCTTGGATCCCTTCGGCCGGCCGAGCACACCCCGCGCGACGTTCTTCACGTTGTGATATAGTGGCAGGTCGTTATCCCACTTCCGGTCGGTGACGGAATCGACAAGAGCAAGCCGCTCTTCGACCGTTTTCAGCCGGTGGAATTTGCGGCGCATGGCGTTCCCGTGCGGCGCCCCGTGCTCGCTTTTCGGGTGATAGACCATCAGGTAAAGCGATCCGCCCGGTTTTATAAGCGATGCCGCGCTCATGAA
>DATJGZ010000310.1:0-5160 GCA_035494535.1 Patescibacteria group bacterium
GGCCATTTCGACCGCAGGACTTAAGATCACCCCCGACATCCAGGTCGGCAACGGCGCCGCCAACGACGCCGGCGGGGGATCGGGCGGTCTTGTGCAGGTGCTGCTGGCGCAGATGATGCAGAACGGCAAGCTCACCGGCACGGGCGGCAAGAACAGCTAAAGCAATTATATTGCGTTCGGAAAAGGCAGGCGGGGGATCCGCCTGCCTTTTGCCGTATTAAGAGTGTGATCAAGGTCACAAACCGGAACGTTTTAATCGGGGTGACGTTGGACCTGCGTAAAGCGGAGAAACGTCATGGAATTGACCGGGAAAAGCAGCCGGTCCGGACCTCGACGCCTTGCTCAATTTTTTGAGGTGACCTATGCGCACGATGAACAGAACCCTAGTGATCGCCGGAATTTTATCGATTGCGGCCTTATGGCCGCTGACTGCATCGGCCGATCCCCCGGCGCGAGTTGGGCGCCTGAGCTATGTCGAGGGAACTGTATCGACGCGGACGGGCAATCAGGACCAGTGGAACAATGCAGTCCTCAACGTGCCGGTGACCACGGGTGACGGTTTCTGGACCGAGGACGACGGCCGCACCGAAATACAGGTCGGCGGCATGGAGATCAGGACCGACCACGACACGGAACTCGACGTCGTCCAGCTGGACGACGATACGACACGGCTTGAGGTTCCGCAGGGTGTCATCAACGTGCATATCGATGATATGCCCGCAGGAGGCATCAGCATCGCGACGCCGGCCGGCGAGACAACGCTGAATAGCCCCGGCAATTACCGCGTCGATGCCGGCCAGCCGCAGGGCAACCAGCCCGGCCAGACCGAGTACGTCGCCGTAATGGACGGCTCGGCTATGTTTTCGGGCCCTCACGCCAGCGTCAACATCAATGCCGGCGAACAGGCAGTGCTCAATGGGAATCCCCCGTCTGCCGGTGTCGAGAGAGTCAGCATGACAGATTTTGACAACTGGGCGGAGTCGCGGAATCCGCGGGTCAGGGTGTCGAGCCATGAGCGCCGCCATGTGCCCGTGCAGGTTACGGGCTATCAGGATCTGGACAGATACGGACGGTGGGAATCCGACCCGCAGTATGGCGAGGTCTGGTATCCGGAAGCCGTGTCGGCCGACTGGGCGCCATATCGGGAAGGCTATTGGTCCTATGTCGAGCCGTGGGGCTGGACATGGATTGACGATGAGCCTTGGGGATTTGCGCCGTACCACTACGGCCGCTGGATGCATCGCCACAATCACTGGGCGTGGTATCCGGGCTCTTATCATGAAGCGTCGCCCGTGTATGCGCCTGCTCTCGTCGCCTTCGTCGGCGGCCGGAACTGGGGCGTGTCGCTTTCGCTGGGTGACAGCGAGCCGGTGGGCTGGGTGCCACTCGCGCCGGACGAGCCGTTCTATCCCTATTACCGCACAAGCGACCGCTACCGCGTGAATATCAACCGCACCACGGTCAACAAAACGGTAATCAATAACATCACGGTCAACAATAACGGTACGATCAACACCACCGGCGGTACGCTCACAGCGGCCAGGCTGGCCAACCGCGACGCCGTGACGGTTGTTCGGGCGAACGACTTCCGCCGCGGTGCTCGGGCCGACAGGACGGCCATTAAGGTGGCGGGGACGGCGATTGCGTCTGCGCCCGTGGCAACACCGCAGGTCGCCGGCATCCAGCCGACGGCAGAAGCCAGAGGCGGCGCTGGAGCGGCGAGGGCGAACCGCGCCAATCGTCAGGCCCCGCGCCCGCCGGAAAGATCGGCATGGAGGGAACAGCGCCGGCAAAACCGCTTGAACGCGCAGCAATCGACGGCGGGTGCAACTACACCGAATACTCAAGCGGGGACGATGCCGACCGCAACTCCCGCACAAGGAGCCGCAAATACTGCAAATCAGACGAATGCGGCGCCTGCGCCGCAGCTAAGCCCTGCCGAGCAGAGAAGAGAGCAGCGGCAACTCGAGCGGCAGGGGCGGGCGGCCGAGAACTCCGGCATCAACGCCCGCCGGGGTCCGCACCAAATTAACCGGCACGAAGCTGCGTCTGAACCCGTCACTGCAAAACCTGAAACCCAGACGGCTTCGCCGCCGGCGAATGTTGCCGCACCCGGTGCTGTTGCGCCGGGATCAACGGCGAACGAGGCGGCTGCCGCGCCTGACACCCGTGTGCCCAATCCTGCCGAACAAAGACGAGAGCAGAGAGAGCAACGTCAGCTGCAACTGCAAGGGCGCGCCGACGAAGCCGCGGGCCGGCATGGTCATAGAGGACCGCACGAAGTTGTAAATCAACCCGCGCAAACTACGCCGGCTGACGAGACCGCCGCTAAACCGGATGCGCAGGCCGGGACAACTGCGCCGGCACCCGCCGTTGCAACGCCGCCTCCCGCGCCGCGCAACGAGAGTGCGAATGAGCCGGAGCAAGTCCAACCGCGACGCGAAAGGCTGCGCGAGCCGCCTATCGCCAATTCCTCAGGCGCGCGTGAAGAACGCCGAGGGCTTGCCGAGCCGCTCATCGAGCCGTCGGCCGGCGGAAGGATGAATAGCGAACGTCGCGCAGGACGCGGAAATCGGCCTGACGCGCAGGACCGCGCCTCGGTCCGGTCACGCGGGCCGCATGAAAAAAACAAACGCGATAAGAAAGACGAGGAAGAGCAGCGCGCAAATCAACGGTAGCCCGTCTGGAGAAAATCGTCCGGATATGATATCAAAAGCGAGAGCGCGGCGGAATTGACCGCCTAGCGAGGCGGGGAAGTTGCGGGATGGCAAAAGCCAGCTTGCGTGCAAGCGCAATGTATCTTGCGGGACTGATCGCGCGGGGAATGGGTTATCCGAAGCTTGCCTCCCAAGCGATCGCCAGCGCGATTGCACTTAGACCGGAAGATCCGACCTTTCATTATGAATTGGGGGTCGCCAGCAGGAAATCTCATCTCCTCGAAGAAGCCGACGCGTCTTTCAGGCGCGCTCTCGAGCTCAAGCCTGATATGGCCGCTGCATATAGCGGCCTCGCCGATACTTCCAGAATTCGAGGGAACATTGCTGACGCCGTCATGCATTACGAGCGGGCCCTTTCGCTCGATCCCGATCTTTCGCAGGCACATTTGGGAATGGGGATTATTTGCCGGGACCAATACAGGCTTGAAAAAGCCGCGCATCATTTTAGACGGGCTGTCGAGCTCGATCCAGGGCTCCTGCAGGCGGGCGAAGGACTTGACGAGATCATCAGGCTACAAAAGAAGCTGAAAGACGATATCGATAGGGCTTTGGCAGCGATTTCCGGAGGATCGGCGACGAGCCGCGATTTGCGCGGGCTGAGTTCGAATTTGAACTGGGCGGCAGCCGCAGGCATGAGCAAGTGGGCAGTCTCCCGCGCCGCCGAGTGGGTAAAGAAAATGCCGCAAGACCGGCTCGCGGCATATACTTTAACGGCGCTTGAAGGCAAAACGTCGCCATCGGGTCCTCCGGAAGGTTATGTTGAGGACTTATTCGACAATATGGCCGCAACCTTTAACAAGGCCCTTCGAAATATCTCATATCAAGGGCCTGATCTTGTCGCTCGAATGATAGCAGAATATCTTCCAGCCAGGAATCTGGATATTCTCGACGCGGGCTGCGGGACCGGACTAAGTGCATCCGCCCTCAAGCCTTATGCGCGATCGCTGACTGGGGTCGACTTGTCAGCGAAGATGTTGGAAATCGCCCAAGATCGCGGTTCATACGATAATCTTCATAAGTCGGAAATTGTTTCATTCCTTAAGGACCGCCCGGGCGCGTACGACCTGATTGCTGCATCGGATATGTTCTGTTATTTCGGCGACATCTCGGATGCTGTCTGCGCGATGGCGGGATCATTACGACCGAACGGCAGAGTAGTGTTTACGGTCGAATACGATAAAGAGGACGCGGATTCCCGCTGGCGCCTGCTGCCGAACGGCCGTTTCTCTCATACCGACCTATATGTACGGGATAAGGTGAAAGAAGCCGGTCTTACGCTTGTTGCGGTGGAGTCCGGATTGCTGCGGCAGGAACTTGGGCAGAACGTCGAAGCTCTAGTCGTGCTGGCGCATAAAGAGCCCTAGGCCGCCTTCGCCACTTTTGTGTCCACCAGCGCCTTGACGGCCGGGTAGTCAGTCTTGCCGCTACCGAGCACCGGCATCTTGCTGACGTGCAGAATTGTGCCGGGCACGGCGATGCCCGAGATGCCGTTCTTCGCGGCATAGGTCGAGAGCGCGTTCTTCTCCGCATTCTCCAGCGTTGTCACCAGCACCAACTGCTCGCCCTTGCGCGGGTCGGGGATGTTAATGACGGCGTGCTGCGCGTTCGGCCACAGGGCGAAGGCCATGTTCTCGACCTGCGCCAGCGACACCATTTCGCCCGCAATTTTGGCAAAGCGTTTGGCCCGGCCAAGAATTTTCACGTAACCCTCACTGTCGATCGAAACGATGTCCCCGGTATCGTGCCAGCCGTCGTCCGGCGGCTGGATGACGCCGGGATTGTCGGCCTTGTAATAGCCGAGCATGACGTTCGGCCCGCGCACATAAAGCCGCCCGCCTTCCGCGACGCCCGGAACGTCCTCGAGCCGATGCTCGATGCCGGGCAGGAGCCGCCCGACCGTGCCGTTCTTTTGCCGCATGGCAGAGTTCAGGCAGAGGGCCGGCGCGGTTTCGGTCGCGCCGTAGCCCTCAAGCACCTGCACGCCGAAACGGTCCATATAGATGCGCCGCGTTTCATCCTGCACCTTTTCGGCGCCGGCGAAGATGTAGCGCATGCGGAAGAAGTCGTACGGGTCGGCCATGCGGGCATAGCCGCGCAGGAAGGTGTCGGTGCCGAACATAATGGTGGCGTTGGCGGCATAGACCATCTCCGGTACGATGCGGTAGTGCAGGGGGCTGGGATAGAGCACCGTGCGGATGCCTGACAGGATCGGCAGCAGCGTGCCGCCCGTGAGGCCGAAGGAATGGAACATCGGCAGGCAGTTGAAGACGATATCCTGCCGGTTGAAATCGACGCGGGCCGAAAGCTGCACCACGTTGCACATTATATTGATGTGGCTGAGCACGACGCCCTTGGGTTCGCCCTCGGAGCCAGAGGTGAACAGGACCAGTGCCGGCTTGTGCGGATCTATCTTCTGCCGTTTGTACGACCATTCCACCGGCGT
>DATJGZ010000311.1:0-2711 GCA_035494535.1 Patescibacteria group bacterium
CCGCAGGCCCTTGCCGGTGCTGTAGAGGCGAAAGCCCATGCCCTCGAGATAGGGCTCGGTGGTGACAAACGAGACGCCCACGCGGCTGGAGAAGGCGGCTATGTAGGGATTGCCGTTCGCATCCCGCGCCGCCTGCCCGACGCGCAGCATCGTATCGGCCCGGACCGCCGGAAACGCGGCGGTGCGCTCGAGGTCGACGGCGCTGTCCATACCGTTGTTGCCCGAGCCCCAGACCAGAATGGTTTTCGAATTCTTCCAGAAATCGTCGGCTTTCTGGATATCCTGTGCGGTGGTCAGCGTTCCGCCGCTGTACTGTTTGTTCTGATCGCCCTGCACGATCGGCATCATACTGAGCGAGATCACGTCCGCGTTCTCGAACAGCGTGCGCGTGTAGGGACTTTCGTCGTTCATGATCCAGCGCGTCCAATCCTCCTGGCGCTCGACCAGCAGAACCGGCACATCTTTGCCCGACAGGCGGTCGGCCGCTTCGTCCATCACACTGGCGGCGGCCTCGCCGTGGCGGGTGTAAATGCCTTGAGTCGGCCGGTAGGACGCGGGCGAAAGCAGCAGCGCATCGACTTTCGGCGAGGTCGATTCGACCTGCAGGGCGATGGTGTGCGTGCCCTCGGGCAGCGATTGCTGGCCGTAATTCCCGTACTGCTTGAAAGAAACCAGATCGTCGCGCAGCGTGTGCATCCAGATGCGGTCGGTGAGCGAGGGCGGCGCGGCGGGCAACTCGATGTCCTTTTGGTCGCCCGACACCGTGACCTGCTCCTGCGCATTCGTTCCGCTCATGGCTGCGCCGACGGCGCCGAGCGTGGCGGCAAAAACGGCAGACAAGCGCAGATTGCGGCTGAAATGCACCGGCACGCCCCTCCCCTCGGGCTTATTAGCAAATATCCTTCTGTATCAGATTCTTGGATGTTATGGCAATAAATTTATCGCGGCGCGGGAGACGGCCGGAATGTAGCCGGAACCGCGTGCGAAACCACGGGGACATTGGCAATCCGTGCCGCATGGCCGGTCACGCGCTCGAGCTGGCGCTCGAGCGCTCCACCGGGTGCGAAGCCGGTCAGGATCAGCTGCGCTTCCTGCACCCGCACATTGGCGGGCACCCGCACGGTCCATACGCCACGGGAATGATTGCCGAAATTCCCGGATGTATTGGCCAGTGAATACTCGGTCGAGCCGGTCCGCGTCGGCGAAAGTGTCTCCTGCGCCCCCATCGGGTTGATCAGAGTGATTTTGGCCGGCACGCCGTCATCTCCGCCCGCGAATTTGAGCTTGAGGATCGTCTGCAGGACGACGTTGTCATCGGTCACGGGGATGCGGTAGTCGCGGTAGGATTTCGTGCTTGAATCTGCTCCGGCGAACGAGATGTTGTCCGAGCGCACCCAAACCTCGCGCGTCGCCAGCGACGAATCCTGCGCGATCATCGCCGCCAGATCGCGCGTCGTGCGCATATAGTCATCGGGCTCGAGCAAGCCGAAGCCGCCCGCGAAGGAATTGTGCCGCAGGCCGCGGCCATTATCGTGGTACGAGATATCGTTATAGCGCCCATCGGCGCGCCGGACCTGCGTGAGCGGATGCGCGGACATCAGCGCTGCCGCCATCAGGTCGTAATCGCTGAGTTGCGGGTACAACTCGTGCGCTGCGTCTGCCAGCCCCGCGAAATAAGGCGCCGAGAAGGACGTGCCGCGCTTGTCGCCGACAAAGCCGTTGCGGTCGGCGCCGGAATCATGCATTTCCCATTCGGCCGCCGCGATAACACCATTCTCAAACGCCTCGCGCACCTCGGCCGGATGGGCTTTGATCCATTCCTTGTCCTGCTTGAGGATGTCCTTGCCCGAAAAATCGGCGTGCCTGAAATCCGGGTGGCAGGCCTGCAGCTGTTTGATCGTGAACCAGCCATTGGCGATCTTGCGCTCGAATAGCTGCGCGTTGGTCAATGTCTCGCCCGGCGCAGTCGCGTTGAAGACTTCGGTGATATATTGCCGCGCCTCGTCGGCGTTGCGGAAATATTTATACTTGTAGCCATCCTGGAACGGCTCCTTCATCACGAAGCTCGCCGGACGGCTGGACCAGATCTCGATGTAGTTTGTTCCTGTGCTCCGGTCCTCTTCGGCTTCTCCAACCCGCACCATCGCATCGGCGCACATGGTGTGATACGCGGCCGGACGCTCGAGGTCCACTGCAGCGTCACGACCGTTATTGCCAGCACTCCAGATCAGAAAAGTATGCGAGTTCTGCCATAACGCGCAGGCCTGATCGATTTCGGCGGCAGTGGTCAATGACCCTACAGTTGTGTTGGCCGGATTGCCTTCGGCGGTGAAGGCCATGCTGAGGGACAGAATGGCCGCGTGACTGAGTATCGCTTGTGTCTCGGGATCGTCCTTGTTCAGGAACCAGTCCTCAAGACTTTGCGGGCGATCGACGAAAAGAATATTCGAGTCACGACCGGCGTACCGCCGCTCGGTCGATTCGATGATGCCGGTGGCGGCGGCGCCGTGGCGCTCGAGCGCGCCCATGGGCGAATAGACGGAGGACAGCAAAAGCCCCTGCGTCTCGCCATACGATGATTCAAGTTGCAATGTCACGCCGCCATTGCCGGGCCCAAGCGGCAAGCCGCCGCCGTCTGTCATGTAAGGCTTGTAAGGCGTGTTGTCGCGCGTGAGGATGGTCTGCCAGATATCATCAAGGGTCTGCGGCGT
>DATJGZ010000312.1:0-32132 GCA_035494535.1 Patescibacteria group bacterium
ACGTTTCCGGTACAGCTTGAACATCTGCGCGACATGATCGGCATATTCGCCGGTGCCGCGCATGCGGCTGCCAAAATTCGGATCATTGAGCTTGCCGCCACGCACCTCGCGCACGCGACTCAGAACTTTCTCCGCGCGGTCTGGGAAGTTCTCGGCCAGCCAGCCCTGAAACAGGTCTTTCACGCCATAGGGCAGGCGCATCATGGTATAGCCCGCTCTCTGCGCTCCTGCATTGGCGGCAGCCTCAAGGATGGCCGGTACTTCATGATCGGTCAGGCCGGGGATAACAGGCCCGACCATGATGCCAACGGGAATGCCCGCTTTTGCGAATGTCTCCACCGCGCGCAGCCGCAATTTCGGCTGCGAGGCGCGCGGTTCCATCACGCGGCACAATTCATTGTCGAGCGTGGTGATTGAAAAATTTAAGGCCGCCGCCTTATGCGTATTGAGCTCGGAAAACAAATCGATGTCGCGGGTCGCAAGCTGGTTCTTGGTAATGATCGCAACCGGATTCCTGAATTCTGTCAGTACTTCGAGGCAGCCTCGCGTGATTTGCAGTTTACGCTCCGCTGGCTGATAGCAATCCGTCACGCCGCTCAGCGTTATCACTTTCGGCTGCCAGGACGGCGACATCAGTTTTTCACGGAGCAGATTCGGTGCATCGGGCTTGGCGAATATCTTTGTCTCGAAATCGAGTCCCGCTGAAAGGCCCAGATATTCATGGGTCGGGCGCGCGTAGCAATAGATGCAGCCATGCTCGCAGCCGCGATAGGGGTTGAGCGTCGCCTCCATGCCGATATCGGGGCTGTCGTTGGTCGAGATCACTGTCTTGCTCGAATCCCGAAAAATTTGCGTAGGCAGTCTTTTGTGGCGGTCGGGGTCGGCGGCATCCTCCTCATCAGGCGGGTCATTGTCGGTGACGGTCTGCAGGCGCTCGAAGCGCCCGGCCGGGTTACGTACCGCGCCGCGGCCATGGATTTTCTGATTGTCAGATGTGTCTGCCATGAATCCATGCTAGCAGGAAAAAGCAATTTGTTCTAGTTTTGTTCTCATTTAGGCAAAAAAACAGGCCGGGGGTCAATCCCGGCCTGTTTGAAAAGTCACTGATTATTCCGCGGCGGCGCGTTGTTCCATTGCATCGTCGTTGACATGTTCTTCGGCAATCTCCGTCAGCTTCTCGTCCGCGCCCTTTTCTTCTTCGAGGGTTTCCTCGAGCAGTTCGACCACATCGTCATAACCAAGCTTTTCCGCAAGTGTGCGCAGCGTGCCGTAGCTCGCCATTTCGTAGTGTTCGACCTTCTGCGCCGCACTGATCAGCGCCACATCCATAAGCGGGCCTTTGTCGCCGACACTCTTGATCAGGCGGTGGGCCTCCTTGATCAGGCCGCTCATGGCCTCGCAGGTCTCCTTCTCGATTTTTATGCCGAGAATATCAAAGACCTTTTCCAGCCTGTCCACTTGGCCCTCGGTTTCCTTGAGGTGGCTTTTAAAAGCTTCAGCGAGATCCTCGCTGTCCGCTTTTTCCGCCATCTTGGGCAATTCCTTGGTCAGCTGGACCTCCGCGTTGTACGTATCAAACAGCTCGTCCTGAAAGAGCTCTTCAAGGCTATGGAGCTTCATGGGAATCCTCCTTCTTGCATCGTCGGGTTTCATTTCTTTCAATGGGCTAACGCACGTTATTAACGGAGGTTCCGGGTTCAGACCGCCCTATAAATCCTAATTACCCTGTAAAAACAGCGTTACGAATTATTTTTGACATAAAGCTTGTGAGGTGGCTATATTATCAGAACTCCAGAAACAGGAACGGGTTCAGATGCCGGACAACAACAGCGCCAAACAAGACGCCGCGAAACAGGAAAAGCCATACCGCCCTTATGCCGGCCCGGCTCCAGCGGAGCTCAAGCAAAAAATCGACACCGCGCTTCCGCGCACGCGCATTTATTTCGCGTTCAATTCCGACGATGCCAATGCTTACGACGACCGGATGACGCAGCAATTTCGCCAAAGTGCGCAGGCTGAAATTCTCCGCCATCTTGATTCTTATTCCCGCGCGACCATCGCAGAAGGAACATTTGTGGAGAAATGGCCGGCGATGCTGGCCGATGTTTCGCGCTACGATACGTTGGTTGCATTTAACGCAGCTAATAGCGTGTTGCTGGATAATTTCGCGGACGCGTCGATTTTGGCGGAAAAGCCGGAGCTTTTCACGGTCGCGAAGCGAGCGTTTCTTGATATGGGACTCCGCGACACGATGGCGAATCTTTCCATTTCGGATGCGGAGTACAAAAAACGCCAGTTGCTTGATCCGGAATACAATATACGGACCTACGAAAATCAGTTCGTCAACCTGCTGGAAAACCATTTCTATTTTGCGCGCTCGTCGGGAACCTTCGCGACCGAGTGGCCGGCAAAAATAGAGGAGGCCTTGAAATTTGCGCCTGACCTCGCCGTTCTGGGGACCGCGCGCTTTTTTGAACGCGCAGCCGTCGAGGTCGTCGACGGCCGGCCGCAGCCTGTGACCTTGAATGCCTCCGATTTTGCGATCGCTTGCAAGACTGCCGCCAAAGCCTGCGCGCACGCGGCTGAGACGGGCGATGCGCTCCTAGCCTTGGAGACGATGAAGAAGGTTCTTTATCGCATCGTTCACGCCGGCAATACCGGCAAGCTGGAGCAAAAAGATTTCTTCACGCTTGCACCGGCGATGCAGGCCGAAATGGAAAAATTCACGCTCAAAAGCATCGACCAGTTGTCCGATACGATTTCCAAGCAGCGGGCGGAAGGCGGGGATCCGGTTCTCGCCGGAAGGGCGCGGACTCAACTGGTTCAGGTTCTCGGTCAATATTTTTACCTTACCGAAGGGAAAGGCACTCTCGCCAGCGAATGGTCCGCAACGATGGACAAGGTCGCAAGCCTCGACGCCGGTGTCGCTGCTTCCGCCGCCAATCTTTATTTCGCTCATCCTGCAAAACCGATATCGCTGCCGGACTTTATGGCCGTGTCGGCCAAAACGACCGAACTTTCCGGTAAAGCGGCTGAACAGGGCTATACCGTCATCGCCGCGGAGACGTTGGCGAATGTGCTTGGCCATCTCCGATTGAATGTACAAAACGAAGCATTGCCGGGTGCAACGCGAGATGCGCTCACTGCGCTCGGCAAGTCGGCCGGCGCAATCGAAGAAAGTATAATATCAAAAGGCATTGCGGACGCTCTCGCGGACGTAACAATGTCGGACGCAGATCTTGCCCGTCGCCGGAGCGTCGATCCGGTCTTCAGCGACGACTTAAGCGAGCAGCGTCTACTTCAGCTTATCGACGAATATTTCTATCAAACCATGAGGAAGGGAACGATTTCCACTGAGTGGCCGGCTAAACTGCAGGAAATCACCGCAGTTGATCCTGAGATCGCAGCTCGGGCGGCCCAAAGGTTCTTCAGCGATCCGCGAGGTATGATCAACTCGCTGGAAGATTTTAAGATCGTATGCGACGCGGCAGCCGCAGCCTCTATGGCGGCGCATGAAAAAGGATTTAACCTCAGCGCAGCCGAGACATTATCTATGATCTTTAAGGCGATCGAGAAGAATATAGACGTCTTGTCGGAATATCCGGATGTGTTGCCAGCGTTGCGCGAAATGAAGACAGATGCCGGGCAGAAGCTGGAAACGGTGATGCATAGCTGGGAAGAGGTCGTGAAGCAAAAACCCGATGACCCGCGCGACGCCGAACAGATACAGAGGGCGGGCGAGACCTACCGCGCTTTCCTGAATACCCTGGCTCCCGTTTCTGCCGTTCCGCCACCGTCCGCGCCGGCTCCGACAGTGCCTGGTCCTTCGGGTCCCTAAGCGACCTTGACGAAATTGAAATAGGTAATGACGAGTGTTCCGTACACCGCGGGCACGTACATCGGCCCGAGCAAAAGCCAGATCCGCAGCTCTCCGCGTGTAAAGAAATAACCGACGCTGGCGACAGAGGCCAACAGCCACATGCCGATCCCGCCGGTAAAAAGCCAGAATGCGAAGGCCTGCATGAGCTCACCGTCAGGAAGCGCAGGATAAACTTTCAGCATGATCGAAAGGTTTGTGACAAGCGGTATGACATAAAATCCGGCTACGCAGATCATTGCAAAAAGTACGACTTTTACGACGTGAACCATGCGTTCCCCCGAATGTCCGAATCCATAGTAATGCGCTATGGCGTATAAAAAAAGACCGCCTGCATCGCAGACGGTCTTTTTGAATATGAAAGCGAAGCGATTACTTGTTCTGCTTGGCTTTGAAAACGGTGTCGCCTTTGGCGGGCATCGGGGCTTTTTCGCCGACGGTGCGCTCGCTGGCGTAAGGCGCGCTTTTCTCATAGCCGTAGTCGACGGACTGCTTGTTCGAGCAGGCGGTCAGGGCCAGGGCCGCGCCGATGATCGTGATTGCTGCAAGTTTCTTCATTTTCGCCTCATAGTCTGAAAGGTTGACGTTACTAGGGAAATTCCCAAAAGCTCTGTAAGGTGAGCAAAACCTTACAATCGTATACACGACTCCTTAGCCGATTTATACAGCTTTACAAGAGCTTTTTATTTTTTCCGGGATTTCTGTGATATTATTGCATCACTTGTGGCAAAAAAGTGGCAGCTTATGTCCTGCTGTTTTCCCACATTTTTGTAAAATAGGCATTGACGCTGGCGGTGATCGTCTTGGCGAGCCGCTGCTGGTAGTCCGGCCGCACGAGCGTTGCTGCTTCATGGCGGTTCGACAAGAAACCCATCTCGACCAGAATTGACGGAACATCGGGGTCCTTCAGAACGGCGAAACCCGCCGACCGGTTGGTCCGCTCAAGGGTCCGGATAGCGTGTTCCTGCATGCTGTCGGCGACCATGTTGGCGAAAAAGCGCGACTGGTTCATCGTATCGCGCATGGCGAGATCGACGAGAATATTAGCGACGTCATCGTCCTGGTGGCTGAGGTCGACGCCCGCGATCAGGTCGGCGCGATTCTCGCGCATTGCCAGTTTTTCCGTTTCGGCGTCCGAAGCCTTTTCGGACAGCGTGTAAATCGATGCCCCCGTCACGCTGCTGCGTTCGATGGAATCGGCATGCAGTGATATGAACAGATCGGCTTTGTGCTCACGGGCGAATTTCACCCGCTCAAAAAGGCGCAGATAGATATCGTTGTCACGGGTCAGCAGCACGCGGTAGCGTCCGGTGCTCTCAAGTTCTTTCTTCAAGGCATGAGCGGCCGCGAGCGTTACGTTTTTTTCCTGCACGCCGCCCGCGCCGATAGTGCCCGGATCAACGCCGCCGTGACCGGCGTCGATGACGATTAATGGCTTCTCGCCCCTGTGGGCCCAGCTCTTGGCCGGCGGTTTCGGTGGCGCCAGCATCGCCGTATGCTCTTCCTCCGGCTGCATTACCGGCGCCCGGACATCGTGCTCGGGCGGCGGCGGCGTCGCGGCATGAGGCAGTGCTGACGCAGCTTCGGCGTCTGTGGCCACTTCTTCTGCAGGGGTCGGCCGCTTCGCGGCGTGTCGGGATTTGGACGGCAGGTTTTCCGAATGGTTTTCCGGCTGCTCAGCCGGTGCGGATTCGGGCTGGGCCGGAGCCTGCGCGGATGGCTCACCGCCGGCGAGCTTGCCGAACACATGATCTTTCTTCTCCTGTGCGGCGTCTTCGGACACTGCCGACAGATCGATCACGAGCCTGTCCGGCAATTTCCCCGCATGGGGAAGGAAAAGTATGTCTTTAATCACCGAAGGTTTCTGCAGCTCGAAGACAATGCGCGAAATATCGTCCTGCAAGCTGCCCTGCCGGACACTGGTAATGCCCTTGCCATGGGGCATGCCGGCCTGCCAGTCGAAGGTCGGCAGGTCGACGACGAGCCGCCAAGGGTCGGCTGTCGTGAAAACCCGATAATCAGTCTTGTCGCTGAGATCAAGGACAAGCCTTGTCTTGTCCGGATATACGCCGAACCGCACGTTATTCACGCTCAGGGCCCATGCCGGGCCCGGCAGCATCATGGTAGCAAGAACGATCCCCCCGAGAATGATGGTCAGGTGGCGCCGTATGTCGATCAACGCTGGCAAAGTGACTCCCGTTCCTTGAGATATGATAAAGCAGGCTTATCTTTAAATAATATACGCAAGCGGCGGCAGACTGAAGTTTTTTGTTGCCGCTTTCGGCGGCACTATAGTAAGGTGCCCACAGCGACACGTTGTGGCTCTAGCAAAAACGGTTTCTGACAAAAAGTAAGGTTTCGCTAGTCGCAACGGAAAGGGAACGCGAATATTTGCCGCGCTCCAGTCCGGCCAAGGTCCGTTCGGTACTCGAAAGAAACCGTTGCGAACGCCCCAAGCCCCGGAAAATGATTGGAATGCAAAGGCTTTAACGCGCTTTGCGCCGTCCTGCTACCGCATGGTCGCTTGCGGAATGCTACAGGCGCAGCGCGAAACGGAGATTTAATATGACAAAACGTATGCTGATTGACGCAACCCACGCCGAAGAAACGAGGGTTGCGGTCGTCGACGGCCAGAAGCTTGTCGACTTCGATTACGAAAGCAAGGTCAGGAAACAGCTCAAGGGCAGCATCTTCCTCGCCAAGGTGACGAGGGTCGAGCCGAGCTTGCAGGCCGCTTTCGTGAATTTCGGCGGCAATCGCCACGGCTTTCTGCCATTCTCGGAAATCCACCCCGATTACTTCCGCATCCCGATCGCCGACCGCGAGGCGCTGCTGGCCGAGCAGGCGGACGAGATGAAGCTTCTCGAGGCTGAGGAAGAGGCCGAGGAAGCCGCGCAGGCCGCCGCGCAAGAAGCCGCCCAGTCCCAGTCGCCCGATGCGGTCTCGACGGAAAGCGCAGTTGCGGAAAGCGAAGCGCCGGGAACCGATGAGGAAGACGACGAAGAAGACGACGAAGAAGATGAAGTCGAGGAAGTCGGCGGCGAGGATGTTGTCGCGCCGCTCGACGATGAAACGACGTCGATGCCGGCTGAGATCAAGCCGCAGGAATTGCTCGGCCCCATTGAAGAGCCGTCGGGCGGCGCGGAAGAATCGGCAGAAGATACAAACTCGATCGCCGGTGTACCTGCCGCGGAAAGTACATTTGAATCTGCCGAGCAAGGTGCTGAGGCCAATCCCGATGCTGGTGTCGGCGAGACCGGGACACAACCACAGAACAGTGATGAGGGTTTCGGCGGCGAACGCCATCGCGGCGGACGGCGCGGACGCCGCGGGCGCGGCCGGGGCAGAGGCCGCGGACGTGACCGCCATCATGGCGGCGATCATGGCCGCCGGGTCGAAACGGTCGGTGGCGACGGCCTCGAAGGCGATCATCCCATTCGTCCTACCATGCGCCGTCATTACAAGATTCAGGAAGTCATCAAGCGCGGCCAGATCATGCTGGTGCAGGTCAGCAAGGAAGAGCGCGGCAACAAGGGCGCTGCGGTCACAACCTATTTGTCGTTGCCGGGTCGTTATTGCGTGCTGATGCCCAACTCCACGCGCGCAGGCGGCGTATCGCGCAAAATCGCGAATTATCAGGAACGCCAGCGCATGCGCGAAATTCTGGCCGAGCTGAAAGTGCCGGACGGCATGTCGGTGATCATGCGCACCGCAGGCATGTCGCGCACCAAGCCCGAGATCAAGCGCGACCTCGATTACCTGACCAAGCTTTGGGACAATATCCGCGAACTGACGCTGCAATCGACGGCGCCGGCGCTGATCCACGAGGAAGGGAACCTGATTCGCCGTTCGATCCGCGACATTTACGGCCGCGATGTCGAGGACATCTATGTTGCGGGTGACGAAGGATTCAAGCTCGCGCGCGATTTCATGAAGATGATGATGCCGTCGCATGTCAAACGCGTGAATCAGTACAAAGACGCCCGCATCCCGCTATTCAACAAGTTCGGCGTCGAAAATCAGATCTTCGCCATGGGCGAGCCGGTTGTTACTCTGCGCTCGGGCGGTTATCTGGTCATCAACCCGACCGAAGCGCTTGTCTCGATCGACGTCAACTCGGGCCGGGCGACGCGCGAACGCCACATCGAGGAAACGGCGCTCAAGACCAACCTTGAGGCGGCGGAGGAGCTTGCCCGACAATTGCGCCTGCGCGATCTCGGCGGCCTGGTCGTCGTCGACTTCATCGACATGGAGGATCGGCGCAACAACCGCCGGGTCGAGGAACGCCTCAAGCAGGCGCTCTCGAGCGACCGTGCGCGTATCCAGATCGGGCGTATCTCGAGCTTTGGACTGCTGGAGCTCTCGCGCCAGCGCCTGAATCCGTCACTGACCGAGGCGCAATTCGAGAAATGCTCGCACTGCCGCGGCATTGGCCATGTCCGGACCGTCGACTCCGCGGCCATCACGGCGCTCCGCGCACTGGAGGAAGAGGGCATCAAGGGCCGCTCGCAGGAAGTCATTCTGCGCGTGTCGAATCAAGTCGCTCTCTATATGTTGAATAACAAGCGCAACATGCTTGCCGATATAGAACAGCGCTACGGCTTTTCCATTCTGATCCGCGTGGATGACGATCTGCCGTCCTCGGGCTTCGCGATCGAGCAGGGCAAGCAGCTCGGTGCGCCGCAGCCGCAACGCCCTGCGGCGGCAGCTCTGCCTTCTTATGCCGACGAGGAAACGGTGGAGGAAGGCGTGGAGGCGACTGATGGCGGCGAGGCAGCCGAAATAGAGGACGAAGGCGCTCAGCCGGGCCCGAATGCCTATCAGGAGCGCAGCTTCGATGATCGCGGCGGTTATCGCGAAGGTGGGCAGGGCCGCCGGCGGCGTCGTGGGCGCCGCGGCGGACGCCGACACAACCCGAATTATCAGGGGCCGCACGACCACGGTGGCCAGCCCTATGATGCACCCCCCGGCGATGCATCGCAGAACCAATTCGGAGGCGGTGAGGCGGTCGACGAGGAGGAAGATAACCGCGGCAACCGCATCGATTACAACGAGCAGGCCCCTGATCGCGACGGTAACAACTGGAACCAGGGCGGCGGAAGGCATCGTGATGACCGCGGTGGTGGCGGACGTCACCGCCGTGGTGGACGCGGTCGCGGCCGTGGCGGACGTGACCGTGGTCATGGCGGCGGCGGACGCGGCAACTGGAACGACCGTGGCGACAGCCATCAGGGCGGTCAGGATCGTCCCGTTGCGCAGCCTTCGCATGAACAGCCTGCCTACGATCCTGCGCCGCAACGCGCGGAACCTGTCGAGAACCGGCAACCCGCGCCCGCGGCGGAAAGCCCATCCAATGACGTGAACACACCGCCTTCGCCGCCGCGCGTGAAGGATTACGAGAAGGTCAATGAGCCAAGCGGCGAAAAGAAAAAAGGCTGGTGGCGGAAGTAAGAAGGGAAGTTGAGAAATTAGAAATGAGAAAGGGCCGATTATGGCCCTTTTTTTCCTCGATTCGCATTTCTATTTTCTATTTTTCTCGTTTCTAATCCGGCACGCCGAGCTTTTCATGAATTTCGCTGGAGGACGTCGTGTATTGGAACCGTGCTTTCTTACCCGCGTGAATGTGCGAATACGCGGCCTGGGCCATCAGCGCGGCTTCATGGAAGCCCGACAGGATCAGCTTGAGCTTGCCCGGATAGGTGTTGATGTCGCCGATGGCAAAGATACCCGGCGTCGAGGTCTGGAATTTCTCGGTATCGACGGGGATCAGGTTGCGGTCGAGATTGATGCCCCAGTCCGCCAGCGGTCCGAGTTTCATCGTCAGACCATAGAACGGCAATAGCGTGTCGCAGGCTATGTCATGTTCGGCGCCGGCATCGCTTTTGACCGTCACGGCTGCAAGCTGACCATTATTCCCCTTGAGCGCTGATAGCTGCGCAATATGAAGAGCAATTTTTCCTTCCGCCACCAAGGTTCGCATGCGCTTGACGCTGTCCGGCGCCGCGCGGAATTCATCGCGCCGGTGAACGAGAGCGATGGATTTTGCCAGCGGCTGGAGGTTTAGGACCCAATCGAGCGCAGAGTCGCCGCCACCCGCGATGAGTATATTTTTGTCGCGGAACGGGTCTATTTTCCGCACGGCGTAGAACACCGATTTGTTTTCATACGCTTCAATTCCCGTCAGCGGTGGTTTTTTGGGGACGAACGAACCGCCGCCTGCGGCGACGACAATCACCGACGCCTCGATTTCGGTTCCGGCGTCGGTTGTAAGCTTCCAGTGCCCACTTTCCAGCTTCTCGAGCTTGGCGGCCATCTCACCGAGATGAAGTGTCGGGCTGAACGGCTTGATCTGCTCGATCAGCCGGTCGGTGAGCTCCTGTCCCGATATGACCGGCCAGGCGGGAATGTCGTAGATCGGTTTTTCCGGATAGAGTTCGGCGCATTGGCCGCCCGGCTTGCCGAGAATGTCAATCACATGCGCCTTGAGGTCGAGCAGCCCAAGCTCGAATACGGCGAACAGGCCGACGGGTCCTGCGCCGATAATAATGACATCCGTTTTATGCTTTTCCTGCCCGCTCATGGGACGTATAAATGCGCGTCCACCGCAGGAATGTCAAATGGAACGTAGGATTGTCGTCTGGCTTTATATCTGCTGTTTTATGGTCTTCGCCATGGCCGTCATCGGGGCCGTCACACGTCTGACGGAATCCGGTCTTTCCATCACCGAGTGGAAACCGGTCAGCGGCGCCATCCCGCCGCTGAACGAAGCGCAATGGCAGCATGAATACGATCTCTACAGGCAAAGCCCGGAGTTCCATGCCAAACACTTCTGGATGAGTCTGGCCGATTTCAAGCACATCTTTTTCTGGGAATGGCTGCATCGCCTGGTCGGGCGCCTGATCGGTCTTGTTTATACCCTGCCTTTGCTGTGGTTCGCGATAAAGAAACAGATTCCTCCTGGCTATGGGTGGAAGTTTGCCGGCGTGCTGGCGCTGGGCGCATCACAAGGACTGCTGGGCTGGTGGATGGTCGAGAGCGGCCTCGTGACCCGCCCCTCGGTCAGTCATTTTCGCCTCGCCGCACATCTCGTGCTGGCGCTGACGATCTATTCGTGCATGTGGTGGCTGGCTTTATCGGTAGACGGCAGACGGAATGCGGCAGACGGAACAACGAAAGACTACCAGTTACCGTCTACCGTTTACCACGCGATGTTTTCACTCGCCTTACTTGTCACGACAATCACCTGGGGTGCATTCACGGCCGGTTTGCACGCGGGCAAGATTTATAACACTTTCCCGCTGATGGACGCGCAGTTCACACCCACTGGCGCGGCGCACCCATTAACCGAACCCGGTTGGGTGCAGTTCACACATCGGTGGCTGGCGATTACGACCGGCCTGACGGTTCTTGCATTGGCGTGGCGCGTGCGCGATGCGGCGCTTGCAATCATGGTGTTTATTCAGATCGGACTGGGGATTTCCACCCTGCTCAGTTCGGTATGGCTGCCGCTCGGCGCCCTGCATCAGGCAGGCGCCGTCATATTGCTCACGCTTTTACTGCGCACGCTTTATCGCACCACGAGACATTAACTCGTAAACGCGGCTTAGGGATTCGGATTGGGAGCCGTAGGCGCGCCGTTCGGGGCCTGTGTTTGCGGAACTGGCGGATTATTCGTCATGCGGAGGACCTCCTCCGGCGATATCGCGTGGGCGCGCAGACTCTGCAACTGGGCTATTACGTCGGGGTGATCGGGATCGAACCCCATCTTTTCGATCATCTGTCGCGCGTACCTTTTCTTCTCTGGTGGCGGGTTGGCCAGAAGTTCTATACGCCGGTTGAGGGCCCGGGTAAGCGGTCCCGTCGCCGCAACGCGGCCGGCTAAACCCTGCTGTAATATGATGCCCTTCCATTTCTGATCGATAGCGTGCTTGATCATCTTGTCAAAGGAACGATTGAGTCCACGCTGAAACTGCGGATGCGTCGTGTGCTGGTCGGTCATCACGGCGTCGGGATGGATAAACATCCATTTGCCGCCGAACATCGACGCCGTTGCTGCGGGGCCTAAATTAAAACCACCGCCGCCCGCGTCAGTTCCCGCAAGCGAAAATCCGCTTTCGCCATCGCCATCGGCCGCATTTTGAAAGAATCCCGATGCGTTTTTGGCGTCTTCATCCTCCTGCTGCGCTCGCGCAGCTTGTTTTTGCTGATGAAGGAATCCCGACTGCTCACCCGTGCCCGTATCCTCCGGGTCAACCGCATTTCCAACAGCCCGCTTGAAACCCGACACCGATGTCCGGTCCGCAACTGGCGTGTCTGGCGTATTATCGTCGCTCACCTAATCACCCTCAAATGACTATTCTTTTTGTTTATACATATTGTCTCATAAAAGGGTAAAAATATGCAAATTTAAGAGTCTATCCTCCGGCAAGTCGGTCGGTCGAATTCGTCCTAAAAATACCTTTCATTTCAAATGGATAATATCCATTCGGGGCTAATGTGCTTTCCCGGCCGCTGGTTCGGTCTGATCCGGTTGTTTGCCGCCGGCTTTGCCTGGCGTGTTGACCGAGCCTTCCTTTGCCTTCTCCGACGCTGGCTCGGGCCATTTGACGGATTCGAGCTGCGTCACAATGGCGGGACCGGACTTACCCATGGTTGAATACAGGGTCTTGCAGGCGCTTTCCGTTGTCACCGGCTTCTTTTCGATTTTGGATTCGTCATAGGCGCTCCAGTCGTCCAGCAATTTGAGATAGCTGCGCACTTTTTCCGGGTCGCCGGCGACGCCCGACTTGATGCCGGCATCCATCGCCTTGGTGTTTTTCTCGATCGCTGCATCGACGTCTCTTTTCCAGCCGCCGAACCGCTCATCCATGGGTTTTTTCAGATCGGCGTTCTTCGCGCCGCACATCGTGGCGGCACTCCCCACCTCGTTGACCGTGATGCGGACGGCTCTCAGCATGCTCGAGCCGTCCCTAATTTGCGCGAAAGCGTGCGCCTGATCGTCATTCAGGGTTTTCGCCAGATCCTGAGCAGCTACCGTGACTTTATCTGTGTAGGGGTTGCCCGCATGTTTCTGCTTGAAGTTGTCGAGGTGCGCCTTTGCTTTTTCGTTCGGTCCTGAGGCCGCAGGCTCATTCGCAACTTTTTTCGCGGTATCTGCCTCTTTGTCCGTTTTCGGGGCGGGTTTCTCTGCCGTCTGGGCCGATCCTGTTGATTCAGGCGCGCTAGCGGCCGGGGCCGGCGTGTCGCTTTTCTGCTCGTCAGCGCGGCAATACGAAGATAATCCGGTCATCAAAGACAGGGCGAAAATCCCTGACATCAGGTGGCGCATGTACATAAATTGTCCTTTCTTGAAATGCTGAAGGATATAATACAGCCAATAACTGGCAAAAAAAAGGCCGTAAGAGCCCGTGTCTGAGCCGGAAATCGAGTTTAAATTAGGGATGTGGCGTGCCACAATGCCGCCATGATGAATATAAAGGCGATTTTGGCGGCGTAAGCGGTCATGGCAATGTTCGATATAATTGATTCTGCAGGATACGGCTACCGGCTCGCGTGGCAGGAGAAGCGATACCTTGCGCGGCTTGCCACTGTCCCAACCCTCATAAAATGGATCTCCATTTTCTTCATTCTAAAGGCGGACTGGCAAGGGTTTAATCTCAAGCCAAATCTCCTGCTGCTGCCTTCTTTTTTCGCCGATGGCTGGATGTACTCGCATTATGCGCGCCTGGTCTTTCTCGATCAGCGCTGGCCTTTCAAGCCATCCGGGGACGCTGCGGCGGATCGCCAGGATTTGATGGATCGCGCCCATTTTCTCATGGCGGGTACATTGACCTTCGTATTGTTCCATTTCCTGATGGGCGGTTTTTTTGTCTGCGAACTATTCGTTTTTTCCCACGCTGCGCAAATGACGCAAGCGCCGACGCCGCAAATGCCGACTTCGCTTGCCCTGATGGTATTGGTGTCGCTTGTGTTTGGGCTTTGGTTTATCCGGTTCCTATGGTTTTACATCCCGGCCTCTCTGGGCTACAGCCTGCAGGATTGCCGCAGGGATGTGCGGGGAATGATGACATCGGTGCTCATGGTGCTCACGATGCTCATATGTTACGTCCCGTTGTGGGTTGTGCAGCATCTGGTTGAATCGGTCGCGAGCGGTTACGACGTCGCGCATCCGGAAACTTGGCCGGTGACAGTTTTGGTTTTTATTTCGATGGTCGAATCTGTTTCTGATTCGGCGATTGGACTCATTGTAACGGGCGCGATGGCCTACGCTTTTTATGAAATGATCAGTCTCAAACGCGGTCCCGCGAGTGGCCGGCCTCCGCGGCCGTGACCTTATTGTAGCGTCAGTTCAACGCCGCAATGCTGAAATTCGCCGGCTGTAATAAGCCGGTGGCTGGCCACGTACACGGAATGAAGCTTGCCGTCGATCTCACGCGTCCAGAAGCACAGGAATTTGTTGAGCACCGGATAACGCGGGGCGATATCGTAATCCTGCCAGATATAACTTTGCAGCAGTTCCGGGAAATCAGGCATGTGGTAAAGGATTTCCGCCGTCGTCAGCCGGTAGTCCTTTATAATCTGCTTTTCCAGGTTCGCCATACGAAAACCTTGCTATAACAATAGCATGATCGGAATTACCCCGATATATACCATAATGCCACGGCAGTCTTTCCAAATCCTTAATGCCTGCATTATGGATTAACGCATGTGCGATATGGTTCGGTTCCGCTAAAGCCGCCTTAAAAAAACCCAGATTTAACTAGATGATATGGGTACAGCCCAAAATGCTGTCTATGCATCAACCTCTTGATCAAGGAAAGTACGTACACATGACCAGAAAGACGCTCCTCGCGGTCGCTAGCGCGCTCGTTATCGGCGCTGCGTTCGCAACCCCGGTTCTCGCTCAGGATACTTCGGCTCCGGCCGCTGCTCCTGCTGCCCCCGCTGCTGACGCTTCGGCCGCCACTGCTGCGACGCCTGCAACGCCGGCCACTCCGGCTGCTCCGGCACATAAACACCACAAGCATAAGCATATTGCTTCTGCGATGGCTCATCACCACCACAAAGCCAAGAAGGATACGCCGGCTGCTACGCCCGCCACTCCGGCGACGCCCGCCACACCGGCCGGCTAATAGCCTGTAATTTATAAATAATTTATGCACTCTGCCGGGAAGCGCGAAATATCGCTTTCCGGCGGAATCATTTTCATCCGGCCTCCAAAAACCCGGGGGATTTTGCTCAAATCTGCGTATTATCAGTACAGGCTTCGTTTGACGGAGAGACGCCGATGGTAACACGCAAAATCAAAAAGGCTCTTCTGGCAGTGGCATGCTTCGCGGTGCTGTGCACCCAGGCCGTCCCTGCCGATGCGCAAGGTTTTTTCAGGCGAGGCGGCGGGCATCGCTGGCAGCAGCAGGATAATGGCGGTGGTCCTGGCATGGGACAGGACCAAGGCGGCGGGCAGGAGGACTTTTCCAATCCCGACCGACGCAGAGCGCTAAAAGAACAGCTGATGCAATTACCGCCCGACCAGCGCCGGCAACGCATACAAGAATTGCGCGAACAATTTCAGGCGAAGCGCGAGCAACGTCGCGAGAAATTCGAAGGTATGTGGGAAAAGGCCAGCCCCGAACAGAAATCGAAGTTCTGCTCGAATATAGCTGCCAAATGCACGGGTGAAGCGGCCGGCAAACCGGGATGCCAGCTGGCCCAGCAGCGGTGTAACGGAAATAGATAAAAACGGCCAGCCGGGAAGGGTAAGCAATGCGGCGCGAGAAGGGTGGCTGACGGATGCTGAAAGCCGGGGCCGCCGAAAAGACCCGCGAGGAAACAGCGGGCGGAAGCGACGAAGACCTTGTTGCCCGGATTGCTGCCGGGGACGAGAGGGCCTTTCGCGATTTCGCCGAGCGCTACACAGGCCTGATTTTCTCGGTGGCGTGGCGCATGAGCCGGAGCCGTGCGGCGGCCGAAGACATCGTGCAGGAGACGCTCCTGCGCCTCTGGCAGAAGGCCGGGGATTACGATGTAAAACGCGGGGCGTCGGTGAAGACATGGCTGTGCCGCATCGCGACCAACCTGTGCATCGATGAGAAACGCAAGGGCGGCCGCGAATACGGGGGAGAATTGCCCGAGACGGCGGACCCGTCCGAAGGGGCGCAGAAGACGATGGAAACGAAGGAAACGGGGGAAATTGTCGGGCGCGTCATGCAGGAATTGCCCGAGCGCCAGCGCAGCGCGCTCATTCTCTTTCATTATGAAGGGATGAGCGTGAAGGAGATCGCCGAGGTGCTGCAGACGACTCCGAAGGGGGCCGAGAGATTATTGGACCGGTCGCGGCAGGCACTGCGCCGGGGACTGGAAGTATATAAAGGAGTGCTGTGAGATGATGGATGTGAAGCAGCTTGAGAAAATAATGTCCGTATACGGCGCGGACATGGCGCGCTGGCCGGAGGAGATGCGCGGCCCGGCGCGTGCCCTGCTAGCAGACTCGCAGGCGGCGCGGAATCTTTACAAGCAAGCCGAAGCGCTCGATCATGCGCTGGATGCCTTCACGCCGCCGCCGCTGCCGGCGGGCCTGGCGGTGCGGGCGGCGAATGAATCGCTGATGCGCGCCCGCACCATGAAGAAGAAACCGGGCTTTGCGCTGCCGAAATTCTCATTCGGTGCGAAGGGTTTCTGGATGCCGGCGGGCGGTCTTGTCGCGGTAACAGCGGCAATTGTCCTTATTTTCGCCACGTCGCATCAGCCGAAGACTGTCCCAACGCAGGACGTGGCTGAGGTCGACAGCCTGGTCCAAACCGTTGATCAGCAGGCGAATGCCGAGGAACGCGACATCAAGGACATGGACGACATGATCGCCATGCTGGATTCCACGCAGCCCTCGCCGCCGCAGCAGGCCAACCCGGACGGCGGTGCGACCAGTGATGAGATGATGAAGACCCTGTTCGACGACAATAACGGGCAGGACGACGATAGCTGGCTGCAGAAGCTCTAGAGATATAGCGGTCTGCAACAGGCCCTCCGGCTCCGGAGGGCTTGATTTTTTTTGCGCTATTCGCTACATATCTGGCACTCATAGGGGCCGAGTGCTGATAGCATTTCTATCCCTTTGAAATAGCTTAATTTAACCAACAAGGAGAGATGAATATGAAATTTCGTCCTTTACATGACCGGGTGCTGGTGCGCCGCCTCGAGCAAAGCGAGAAGACCGCCGGCGGGATCATCATCCCGGATACGGCCAAGGAAAAGCCCGCCGAGGGCGAAATCGTGGCCGTCGGCTCGGGCGTCCGCGACGAGCACGGCAAGCTGGTTCCGCTCGACGTCAAGGCGGGCGACCTCGTCCTGTTCTCGAAATGGGCCGGCACCGAAGTCACCATCGATGGCGAGGAACTCCTCGTCATGAAGGAGTCCGACGTTATGGGCATCCTCGACAAATCCGCTTCCAAAAAGAAAGCGGCCTAATTTAACCCGTTTAACAATCGATTGATGGAGAAAATCAATGGCTGCAAAAGACATTAAATACAACGTTGATGCGCGCGAGCGGATGCTGCGCGGCGTCGACAAACTCGCCAACACCGTCAAGGTGACGCTCGGTCCCAAAGGCCGCAACGTCATTCTCGACAAGTCCTTTGGTGCCCCGCGCATCACGAAGGACGGCGTCACCGTCGCCAAGGAAATCGAGCTTCAGGACAAGTTCGAGAACATGGGCGCGCAGCTGGTCCGCAAGGCCGCCGAGAAGCAGAACGACGAAGCCGGCGACGGCACCACGACCGTCACGGTCCTGGCGCAGACGATCGTCCGCGAAGGCGTGAAGGCTGTGGCTGCTGGTATGAATCCGATGGATTTGAAGCGCGGCATTGATAAGGCGGTCGAGACCGTCGTGGCTGATCTGACCAAGCGCGCGAAGAAAGTCTCGGGCAACAAGGAGATCGCGCAGATCGGCACGATCTCGGCCAACGGCGACACCGAAGTTGGCAACAAGATCGCGGAAGCGATGGAGAAAGTCGGCAAGGAAGGCGTCATCACCGTCGAGGAATCGAAGTCGATGGCGTTCGAGCTGGAAACCGTGGAAGGCATGCAGTTCGACCGCGGCTACATCTCGCCCTACTTCGTTACCAACGCCGACAAAATGGTCTGCGAACTGGAAGACCCGTATATCCTGCTGAGCGAGAAGAAACTCTCGAACATGAAAGATCTGCTCCCGATCCTCGAGGCCGTGCTGCAAAGTGGCCGTCCGCTGCTGATCGTGGCGGAAGATGTCGAGGGCGAAACGCTGGCCACCCTGGTGGTCAACAAGCTGCGCGGCGGCCTGAAAGTCGCTGCCGTCAAGGCTCCGGGCTTCGGCGACCGCCGCAAGGCGATGCTCGAGGACATGGCGATCCTGACCAAAGGTCAGGTCATCTCCGAAGACCTCGGCATCAAGCTCGAGAACGTCAATGACCTCTCCCTGCTCGGACAGGCGAAGAAAGTCCGTATCACCAAAGACGATACGACGATCATCGACGGCAAGGGCAGCAAGAAGGAAATCGACGGCCGCATCGCGCAGATCAAGGCGCAGATCGAGGACACGACCTCCGACTACGACAAGGAGAAGCTGCAGGAACGTCTGGCCAAGCTGGCCGGCGGCGTCGCGGTCATCCGCGTCGGCGGCGCGACCGAGATCGAGGTCAAGGAGAAGAAGGATCGCGTTGACGACGCCATGCACGCCACCCGTGCTGCCGTCGAGGAAGGTATCATCGCCGGCGGCGGTGCGGCTCTCCTGTACGCGACCAAGTCGCTCAAGGGCCTCGAGGGCGAGAACACCGACCAGAACGTCGGCATCGAGATCATCCGCAAGGCGATCCAGGCTCCTATTCGCCAGATCGTCGAGAACGCGGGCGTCGAGGGCTCGATCGTCGTCGGCAAGCTGCTCGAGAAGAACGACACCAGCTTCGGCTACGATCCGCAGAACGATGAATACGGCGACATGCTGAAAGCCGGCATCATCGACCCGGTGAAGGTCGTGCGCGTGGCTCTGCAGAACGCGGCTTCGGTCGGCGGCCTGCTGATCACCACGGAAGCGATGGTCACCGACGCGCCGGAAGACAAAAAAGGCCACAGCCATGGCGGCGCCCCCGGCGGCGGCATGGGCGGCATGGGCGACATGGACTTCTAATCCGTCGCTATACGAACACGGAAAGGGCCGCTGGCAGCAGTGGCCCTTTTTGTTTCACGAATTCATGAAGGCCGGCTTTTTCCAAAATGACTTCTGCACGGCGGGTGCCGCGCCGCCGGCAATTTCTCTCAGGAAATATTCGTCTTCTGCCCTGAATGAGCGGTCGAGCTCGTCGAGCGGGTCGGGCGACAAATTACGGGCCTGAAACTCCATAAGGAGTTTATACCCTGAGCGCAGCGTCCCGGTTTCGGCGCTTTCCGCAGAAGCCCCGACAGCCAGCGCGCAGAATTTTCGCGCCAGCGAGGCGGTCGGAAGCGAGGCAAATGTCCTGATTGTCTTGTCACTTTCGTGGACGCTGTCGGTTACATTCAGGTACATCAGAAGGGAATGGGCCTCTTCATAGATATCATAGCGCAGACTAGGTTTCTCTCCTGTCTTCTCAACCAAGGCTCGCGATGTCGCTGTGCCTTCCTCGGGCACGATAATCAGTGAATTTCCGGCAATTTGCGCCGTGACGCTGTGGCCTTCCGGGTTAGGTTCAGGAAAGACGAAACCTGACAGCTCATGCGTCATCATGTCGTTTCGCGATACAGTTACGGCATGCGCCGCCGATGGCCCCGTTTCCGCAAGGGTGTAGGTCGGCCCGAGATCGAGCACGGCAAGGCAATCCATCGCCTCCCCGATTTCGTTTTCGGAGAGTCCCGTCTGCCGCAAATCCGAGCGAATGACCGTTTCGACCTGCCGTATCAAAGATGTGCCGTAGCTATAGCCAACGAGCGTGAGAAGGCTGAAATGGCTCTTGAGCGCGGCCAACGCGTCATCGCGCGCGACCGGGTCTTTCAGCGCAGTCAGCCGCGCCGGCGTCAGGAAAACAGCATGGGCCAAATCACAGGCGGCAGACGAGGGCTGGCCGGTCTTCTCGAACACATAGCAGTCGCGGATTTTGTCTTCCCATGACGTTTCCTGCGGTTCCTGAATGAAAAAGACGTCGGCCTTCCGGCCATCGGGAAGTTTTGCAAGCCCTTGCAACAGGGTTCCAAGCGCACGCCCATTTTCATACCCCGCGAGGTGGAAAAGCCCGCCCATAAAAAAGAGGGCAGGCCCCGACAGCTCGCCGAGCGCGCCCTGCGCCATGCGGGTGCGATTTGCGGCGTCGTCGACCCTTAAAATATCGTACGTCATGCCCTTTTTTTATTGCTTTTCAGCAAGGGACCTTATAGCATTTGCCATAATAAAATACAAGGGAAAAGAATAGGATGGCGATTGCGCCCAACTGGATAAAAAACGCGTCGATCTACGAGATCTATTCGCTGACGTTCCGCAACGGCGGCGTGGGGGGCGCCGATGTCAAGGATCAGGATCCATTCTACGGAGACCTGAAGGGGGTACGCGACGAATTGGGATACATCCAGCAGCTGAATATGGACGCGCTCTGGCTAACGCCCATTTATGAATCACCGCTCAAGGATGGCTTCGGCTACAACATCAGCAACTATAAGAAAATTCATCCGTTGCTGGGCAGCGATCAGGATTTCGACGACCTTGTGAAGGATGCTCATGACCGCGGCCTCAAGGTCATCATGGACCTTGTGTTCGCGCACACGTCCGACCAGCACGAATGGTTCAAGCAAAGCCGTCGGTCGAAAGATGCCACAAATAATCCGTACGCCGATTTTTACGTCTGGAAAGACCCCGTTATCGACGGCGAGGGCCGCCGTCAGCCGCCGAATAACTGGCGTTCGATGGATACGCAGGCGCCTGGCGCCTGGGAATGGTGCGAGGAACGTCAGCAGTACTACCTGCATTACTTCAATCGCAGCATGCCGGTTCTCAATCTCGAGAACGAGGCCGTTCAGGAAGCGCTGCTCGAGGTCGCACGCTTCTGGCTCGACCGCGGCGTCGACGGGTTCCGGATGGATGCCGTTTCGCACATGGGCCACGATTCGCAATTCAGGGACGAGCCTGTCTACGAAGGCGGTCAGGGCTGGGCTGGCATGAATCACATTTATACGACCGCGCAGCCGGTGGCGAAGGAGTTCCTGAAGAAGCTGAACGCGATGTTGAAAGCGCGACCCGATAAGGTACTGCCGGCGGATCCGGACAATCCTTACAAGCCGGGCCTGCTCGGCGAGGTGATGGGCCATCCGGAATTTGCGGCCGAGCTGGTGCGCGAAGGCGCGCTGGATACGGCCTACACCGGCACGTTGATGGGCAATCTCGCCAATTTCCGCCAGATCGTCGAGGATGCCTTCAAGGGCGGAGAATATAACGACAGCATCAACTGGGCGATGACCAGCCACGATTCTGTCCGCGTTCTCGACCGCACATTCGGAGAAAGCGCCAAGCCGCAGCATGCCGTTCTTTATGCAGGCATGCTCGCATCGCTGCCGGGCAGCGTGTGCCTGTTTCAGGGCGAGGAATTGGCGCTGAGACAGGCGCGCCTGGCCGACGTAAAAGTACCCGACCCTCTCGGCCTAAACGACAGTTTTATGGGTGAAATCGATGCCAGCCGGGCCGCGCTGCCGTGGTCCGACGGCGCGAATGATAAGGTCTGGATGAAAGCCGCCCCGGTTAACAAGGTGCTCTCTCCGGAATCGCAGGAAGGTCGCAAGGACTCCCCGCTGGAGCAGATCAGGGACCTGTTCGCCCTTCGCAAAGATAGCTCTGCTCTTCGAGATTTTCGTAAGCCTTATTTTGTCGAAACCCATAACCCGGAAGTCATGGCGTATGTCAGGACGGCAGCGGAAGGTAAGCGCAATATACTGTGCCTCTTCAATTTTTCATCCCACGCATGGAAGACGCATGCGACGCTTGAGGGGCAGGTGATCGACGTCAATCTGCCGGCTCTTGACGCCGTTCTGCAGCCATTCAAGGCGTCCGCAGATAAAATCCCGGGCATGCGAATTGATCTCACGGCGACCTGATCCTTCACGACCAAGAACATTCCAGCCTGCTGCATCGCGATATAAGGTGCCTCCCCATCGGCCGCATTATTTATTGAATGACAAGTTTCGTCCTGCTAGGTTGAAAAAAACAATAATAAAGAACAGGCAGGATGGGAGCGGAGCTCTATCACCTATCAAACGGGATACCCGTCGCCATTGACGTGATGCCGCACGTCGAAACGGCGTCGCTGGGTATGTTTTTCAACATCGGCACGCGCTTTGAAACGAAGCAGACCAACGGCGCCGCGCATTTTCTCGAACATATGTTTTTCAAGGGTACGGACCGGCGCACGGCCCAGCAAGTGTCCGCCGAGGCCGAGAACAACGGTATCGATATCGGTGCCTATACCACTCACGAAGAAACCTTCTATGAAATGAGCGGTCTCGCGACAGATGTGCCTAAAATGATCGACCTGATGGCCGACATGGTGCTTCACTCGAAGCTGCCGTACAAGGAGCTGAAAACCGAGCGTGGCGCCATCCTGCAGGAAATCGCGCAGGACGGAAATGACCTCGAGAGCGCGGTCGACGAGGCAGCCCGCAAGATGGCCTATCCGAAGCAGCCGTTCGGCGCCGATATACTGGGACCGCGCAAGAACGTTCGTGAGATGAGCCGCAAGACGCTGATGGACTTCATGAAAGCGCATTACCATGCCGGCAATATGATCATCAGCATCGCCGGCAAGGTCGATCCGCAGGCGGTGCTCGCCGATCTAGAAAAAGCCGTTGGACACCTTCCGCCGCGCGAGAAAAGCGTGCCGGAGCCGGCGGTCTACAAGGGTGGTTACAAGCATATCGACTGTCTGGCGGCGCAGTTTCACCTCAAACTCCTCTTCAACTCGTGCGCCGGCAATGCGCCCGAGTATTGGGCCACAAGTTTGTTGGCTACGGTTATGGGTGGTGGCATGTCATCGCGCCTATTCCAGGAAATCAGGAACAAGCGCGGTCTCGTCTATGATGTGAGCGCCTTTAATCAGGCTTCACGCGATACCGGAACCTTCCAGATCTATGCCGCCACCGACCATAAGGACGTCAAAAAACTGGTGCCACTGCTTTGCGCGGAGATCGTAAAGATGCGCGACAGCGGTATCACCGAGCAGGAACTGGAACGCGCCAAGAAGCAAGCACTGGTGCAGCTGGCGGAGATGAGCAGCGGGACGCAGTCGCGCATGGAGACTATGGCGGATCAGGTCACCTATTTCGGCCGGCTCCAGTCAAACGAGGAAATTGCGGGCCAGATCAACGCGGTCACCGTGGAGCAGGTGAATGCCGTCGCCAAACGTATATTCTCGGGGACGCCCACATTGGCTACCGCCGGTAGCTACCGCCGGGCGGCCTCGTACGAAAACGTGCTCAACCTGCTACCACCGCCTCCCTGAGTCATCGGACTCCCGCGATCGAGCAAGTCCTCGCCATATTTTTTATTGCCATAAACAAATTCACCTGCTAGCTGTTAATTAATCAAAAAGGGACAGGGAATGGTCGCGCAGGTCTATCATCTATCGAATGGAACGCCCGTCGCTATCGATGTGCAGCCAAATACAGACGTAGCGGCCGTGGGGATGTTCTTCGACATCGGGGCACGTTTCGAGAATAAAAAAAATAACGGTGCCGCCCATTTCCTTGAGCACATGTTCTTTAAGGGAACGGGCCGCCGCACGGCCGAGCAGCTTTCGGCCGAGATCGAGGATGACGGGCTCGATATCGACGCCGCCACCGGCCACGAGAGCACCTATTACGCATTGAACGGCCTTGCCGCCGACGTGCCGCATATGATCGACATTCTCGGCGACATGATCACCGGATCCGACCTACCTCCTGCCGAGCTCAAGCGCGAGCGCGGCGCGATCTTGCAGGAGATCGCGCAGGATGAGGACGACCTTCAGGACCTTATAAATACGATGGCACGGGCCGTGTCCTATCCCGGCCAGCCCTTCGGGGCGGAAATTCTCGGCCCGCGTAAAAATGTACGCGAAATGAGCCGTCAGACGCTAATTGATTTCAAGAAGCAGCATTACCATGCGGGCAACCTTATCGTCAGCGTCGCAGGCAACGTCGATCCGGACGCTGTATTGGCGCAACTTGAGCAGGCCATCGGTCGTTTGCCCGCAAAACCGAAAAGCACCTGCGCTCCCGCGGTTTACCAGCCGGGGCACGACCACCTTGATTTGCCGTCCGGCCAGTTTCACCTTCAGATGACCTTCAATTCCTGCGCGCAGAGTAGCCCGGATTATTGGCCGGCGCGGTTGCTGGCGACCATCATGGGCGGCGGTATGTCCTCACGTTTGTTCAGCGAGGTCCGCAACAAACGCGGGCTGGTCTATGACATACACGCAATGAATAGCGTGTCGAGCGATACCGGCAATCTTGAAATTTATGCGGCGACCGACCCGAAAGATGTTAAGACGCTCGTTCCCGTTCTCTGTGACGAGATCAAGAAGCTGCGGAATGACGGCGTTACCGAACGCGAGCTCGCCCGGGCCAAGAAGCAGATACTCGTCGGTATGGCGGAGATGGCGGAATCCACCGAAAGCCGCATGCACATGATGGCCTCCCATCTTTCGGTATTCGGCCGTATTCTTTCGCGTGACGAGATACATCGGGCGGTGGAGGGCGTATCCTTGCAGGCCGTTAACGACGTTGCACGCAAGATTCTATCCAGCCAGCCGTCTCTAGCAACCATAGGTCCGGTCCGGAAAGCGGCCTCCTATGAAAATGTGCTGAAACTTCTGGAACTGCCGGCACCTTAGCATGCCTGAACTTCCCGAAGTCGAGACCGTCTGCCGTGGTATGGACAAAGCCCTGCGCGGCCGGACGATTGCCGAGGTGCATACGCACCGGGAGGGGCTGCGTGCGCCGTTTCCTGCAAAATTAGCTGAAAAGCTGGCGGGCAAGCAGATCATTCATTGCCGGCGCCGGGCCAAATACATCGTGGCAGAGCTGGACAATGGACAGAATCTGGTCATCCACCTCGGTATGTCCGGGCAGATTTTCCTGATGGCGCCCGGACATATATATAAGCAGCGAAAGCATGACCATCTGATAATGAAGTTCGACGATGGCTCACAACTCGCCTTTAACGATGCGCGGCGTTTCGGGATCGTCCTACTGCTTGATAAAAGCGAGCTGGAAACTCATCCATCGTTCCGCGATCTGGGGCCTGAGCCGCTGGAGCGGTCCTTTACCGGTAAGAAGCTGGCGCAGCTGTTGGCAGGCAAGAAGACGGATATGAAGGCGGCGCTGATGGACCAGCGCGTCGTCGCGGGGCTGGGCAATATATATGTCAGCGAGGCGCTATTTCTGGCCGGAATCAGTCCCAAACGCAAGGCCGGTACAATCAAGGGCGGTGAAGCCGATGCCCTTGTCTCAGCCGTTAAAAAAGTTCTTAACGCCGCGATCAAGGCGGGGGGCAGCACACTCAAGGACTACCGGCAGGCCGACGGCGAACTCGGGTATTTCCAGCACCGCTTCGCGGTCTACGACCGCGAAGGCAAGCCCTGTCCGGGCTGCACTTGCGACGTCAAAAAAACGCGCGGCATCACGCGGATCGTTCAAGGGGGCCGGTCGACCTTCTACTGCCCCCGCAAACAGGCTTAGCGGGCTGTCTAAAACGGGCTGAAAACCGAGCGTTTAAAAGAGGTTGGGGGAGGGGTTGCCGGTGGCCCGATCAGGCACAGATTAGCTTGACAATGACCGCCGGGTACGCGTAAAACTCTCCGGTCCAACGTACCGGAACCCCTTGGGATCCCTACATTAGACAAGTTTAAAGTACACAGTCATTCGAAGGAAGAGACGAGAAAATGGCAAACCACGTATCTGCAAAAAAACGGATCCGCCGCAATGCGCGCCGCGCCGACATCAACGGCTCGCGCCAGACACGCATCCGCAGCCACGTGAAGAAAATTGAAACTGCCATTGCCGCCGGCGACCGCAAGGCCGCTGAAGAAGCTTTCAAAGCTGCGCGTCCCGAACTCGATCGCGGTGTCGCCAAAGGCGTTCTTGAGAAGAAAGCCGCTGCGCGCAAGCTTTCGCGCCTGTCCGCACGAATCAAGGCGCTTAAGAAATCGGCCTAAGCCGAAATCTTTTCTGCAGTCCAGAAAATAATTTTCCAAGCACGAAAAAAATTTTTGTCCGAGAAATTCTCGGCATTATTTGTTGCTTGTGCGAAGTGAGAAAGAAAAAAAATTTCTTTTTGATCGTTCCGCGTTTGATCTCGTTGCAAAGATTTTTTTTTCACACTAGTCTCATTTTACCGCTGACGAAAAACACACTGATTGAGGCGCCGAAGGAATGCCGGGCGATCCGGCGATTTTACAGGAGCCTCCGAAAAACCGGTTGGTGTTGTTTGGTCAGATGTGACAGGAAGTGCAGTGCCGGTATCGGCGCGCGTGAACAGGGAGGAGACACCGGACTGGCTGATTGCAATACGCTTGAAGGAGCCGATTGTGAACTTTCAGTCCCGACTTCCCCAACTCATCGAAACGAAAACTTGTAATTGCAGGACCCCTTGCGGGATGCGGTAGAGGTTTTTGTACTTTTTTGGCGGGGCCGAGGGCCCTTCGGGTGTGTGCACCGGCATGCGGTGCGGAATTAATAGCGGGGAGCTAGTCAATGTCTGAAACGTCGGGCGGGTCATCTGTGAAAAAGAAAAGCGACCGGAATGAATCCTATGTGCCCAGCGCCGAGATTCTCGATCTTTGGAAGGAAATCCACGATGAGCTGCGCGACGAATTCGGCGAAGCTGTATTCCGCAGCTGGCTTAAGCCCCTGACGCTGCAGGCGTGCTATCACGGCACACTCGAGGTGTCGGTCCCGACCCGGTTCATGCGCGATTGGATCCAGACCCACTATGCCGGCCGTATTCTTGAGATGTGCTCGGCGCGTAATCCGGAAGTGAAGCGGCTCGAGATCGTGGTCGTGCAGACTGCGCTGGCCGCCAACGAAGCGGGCGAGCCGCCGGCGCAGCGCGCCAAAGCCAACCAGAATGAACGCGATGCGGCCGACGATCAGCTTGGCTTGTCCTCCTCGTTCGATCCGCGCTTTACCTTCGAGACGTTTATTGTCGGTAAACCGAACGCGCTAGCGCACGCCGCCGCTCGTCGTGTGGTCGAGAGCCAGAACGTGCCCTTCAACCCGCTGTTCCTCTATGGCGGCGTGGGGCTGGGCAAGACGCACCTGATGCATGCCATTGGCTGGGCGATGAAAAAACAATGGCCGGACAAGCGGGTGATGTACCTGTCGGCCGAAAAATTCATGTACCAGTTCGTCCGCGCTCTGCGCGCGAAAGAAGCGATGGCCTTCAAGGAGGCCTTCCGCACCGTTGACGTGCTGATGATGGACGACATCCAGTTCATCTCCGGCAAGGAATCGACACAGGAGGAATTCTTCCACACCTTCAACGCGCTGGTCGACCAGAACAAGCAGATCATCATCTCGGCCGACAAGGCGCCTTCGGACCTATTGGGCCTGGAAGAGCGCCTGCGTTCGCGCCTCGCTTGGGGTCTTGTGGCTGACATTCATCCCTCGACCTATGACCTGCGCCTTGGCATCCTTCAATCCAAGCGCAGCCTCGTCGGTGCGGATATCCCCGACGCCGTGCTGGAATTCCTGGCGCTCAAAGTGACCTCGAATATCCGCGAGCTTGAAGGCGCACTGAACCGTATCGTCGCGCATTCCGATGTGACCAAGCAGCCGGTGACGCTCGAGAGCACGCAGGACGTGCTGCAAGACTTGCTGCGCGCCCACGACCGTCGCATCACGATCGATGAGATCCAGCGCAAGGTGGCCGAGCACTATAACATCCGCATGGCGGATATGCATTCCGCCCGCCGCGCGCGCAACGTGGCGCGTCCCCGGCAGGTGGCGATGTATCTGGCCAAGCAGCTGACGGCGCGTAGCCTGCCCGAGATCGGGCGCAAGTTCGGCGGCCGCGACCACACGACCGTCATGCACGCGGTCCGCAAAGTCGAGGAGCTGATGACGTCTGATGCGCAGATCGCGCAGGATGTCGAGATTGTCCGCCGGGCGCTTACGGGTTGAGTAGCGGGAGGAAACAAGAAAAGGCGGCTGCGGCCGCCTTTTTTATTGCTCTAGCGCGTGGTGAATGACATGCCGACGCTGAGTAGGGCGCCCAAGCCGTAGGCGACGATGGCGCCGACCTTGGCGGGATTTTTCATGTCATGAAGCCCTTGCTTGATATCCGCACCCTTCTGGTTGAAGTATTCCCGTATAGACGAAGGTTGCGGTCGGTCCGCATTGGTGTTTTTGAGCGAGGAAATCGAATTTCCCAACAGGGCGCCGGTGACAGCGCCTTGCAAACCGAGAAGCGCCGGCAACGCCATCTCAATCAAGGTCAGTTTTACCGGGTCCATCGGCGGGTGTTTGATAATGAGTTCGTTAAGCGCAAAAAGGCCGGCCGCGTGTAGAAACAACAGCTGCCCGGCTTTCTCCGCGGTCATATTGACCATCGGCGCGACGACGGCGTTGAATTTGTCCTTGAGCTTCTGGAACGTCATGGCTTGAGTATCAGACGGTTGATGTCGTGCAGGCTTATATCATGACGGCTGTGGCCTGTCGCGATCATATCGCCGATGATCTCGCCGATGGCGGGGCTGAACTTAAAGCCGTGACCCGAGCAGGGGCTGGCAATGAAGACGTTGTGATGCTGCGGATGGAAGCCGAGGATGAAGTGGTGGTCCGGCGAATTGGTGAACATGCAGGTTTTGGTCATGACCGGCTCGCCCAGCGTAGCCGCGAAGAAGGGCTGTAGCTTGGCGAAAACGGCCTTGTCGGCCTCTGTGCAGGCGCGGTTAAGCGTATCGGGATCGACCTGTTCCTTCAGGTGGCCGTAGCGGGCGAATTTCATCGGATCGCCATTGAAGGCCGGAAAACCGTACCAGCCGATGGTCGTGTCTTGCCCGGGTTCGCCTTCGCGCTCGCGCAGGATGAAGACCGGGAAGTTGCCGGGCGTGAACAGCTCCGGCTTTGACGTGTTGAACCACCCCACCACCTGACGTTCCGGCTCCATCGCGGGGGTGAACTCGGGGAAAAGCTTGGGAATCCATGCGCCGGCCGTGACTACCAGCTGCTTCGCGCGGTATGTCTCGCCGTCTGCGGTCGTCACCGTGACATGGTCTTCTGCCGGTTCAATGCCGGCAATGGTGGTGTTCTCAAGGATGGTCGCTCCCGCATTGCGGGCGGCCTGCGCATGTGCACGGTTGCATTGCTCGGGCCACAATATGCCCGCTTCCGGATAGCTGACGCCGACGAAATCGTTTGGCAGGCTGAAGGCCGGGAATTCGCAGTTCACAGCCGAACCGGTCAGGATGCGGTGCTCAATGCCGTGCTCCTCGCAGGCGGCGAGCGATCCCTGGATGAGCGAGCCGTCTGCGGTGCCGATATCCAGTCCGCCGGTCATGGTCAGCAGGTGCTGTCCCGTTTGGCGCTCGAGGTCCCGCCAGAGGTCGAACGAGCGTCGCACCAGCGGGACATACGAGGGGTGCTCGGTATAAACGGAGCGAATGATGCGGCTGTGGCCGCCGGAAGAGCCCTTATCATGGCCGATTTCGAATTGCTCGATGCCGAGGACGTCCAATCCCCGTGCCGCCATGTTGAACGCGGCGGCGCTGCCCATGGCGCCCACCCCGACAACAATCACATCGTATTCCCTATTTGCGCCCAAACTTCGCCTCCGGTCCCGGACGGCAAACCATATCCATAATGTGGTTAAACGGGCAAGAAAAATTGCAGTTCCGGCAAATGCGGAGCCCTGTTGCACTGCCGCGAAAGTACTGGATTCATGCGGCATACAACTGGGGATAACGCCGGAAAATCGGGCTTTTCCGCGGGTCACGCCGTGCTATATTCCGAATCACACATTCGCTTCGAAAATATGGGGTTGTCAGCCATGAAACTGAGCATCAATCGCGCTGCGTTGTTGAGGTCGCTTAACCACGTCCAGAGCGTCGTCGAGCGCCGGAATACAATCCCCATACTCTCGAATGTCCTGATGAAGACCGATGATGGGGCGCTCATCATGTCGACCACCGACATGGATCTCGAGATCAGCGAGTCGGTCGAAGCCAAGATCAAGACGCCCGGCGCGACGACGGCACCCGCGCACACGCTGTTCGACATCGTGCGCAAGCTGCCCGAAGATTCCGATGTCACCCTCGAGCTCAACGATGGCGGCAACGTCATGACGGTCAAGGCCGGCCGCTCGACTTTCAAGCTGAGCTGCCTGCCGGTGGCCGACTTCCCCGAGATCGGTGCGAAGGAATTGCCGACCGCGTTCGACATTCCTGCCGCCGAGCTGCGCGCGCTAATCGATCGCACCAAATTTGCGATGTCGACCGAGGAGACGCGCTATTACCTGAACGGCATCTACGTTCATCAAGCCGATAACGGCAAGGTTAAGGTCCTGCGCGCGGTTGCGACCGACGGTCACCGTTTGGCGCGCTTTGAGATGCCGCTGCCCGAAGGCGCGGCCGGCATGCCGGGCGTCATTGTTCCGCGCAAGGCCGTGGGTGAGCTGCGCAAGTTGCTCGAAGAAGCGGCGGACACCATCCGCGTCAGCCTCTCGCAGAGCAAGATCCGTTTCGACTTCGACCACATTGTCATGACCTCGAAGCTCATCGACGGCACCTTCCCGAACTACGAGCAGGTGATCCCGGTCGGCAACGACAAGACCGTCGAGGTCAATCCGAAAATTTTCTCGATCGCCATCGACCGCGTCTCCACCATCTCCGACGGCAAGAGCCGCGCGGTCAAGATCGCCTTGCACGGCAAGGTGATGACGCTCTCGGCCAACTCGCCCGAATCCGGCAGCGCGACCGAGGACCTTGAGGTCAATAGCAACGACAATCTCGAAATCGGCTTCAATGCGCGTTACCTGCTGGACATCACCCAGCAGATCGCCGGCGACGGCTGCCGCATCACACTCGCCGACGCGGCCTCGCCCACGATCATACAGGATACCGGCGACCTCTCGGCGCTTTACGTCTTGATGCCGCTGCGGGTCTAGGTTTCAGGCCGTTTGTGAATATATTAATAGGCGGGCGCGGGAATATGGCGCCCGCCTTGTCATTTATGGTTAGATTGACCCTATGACCTTCATTGAATCCCTACACCTGACCAACTTTCGCAGCTACGGCGCGGTCGCCATTGACGGGCTGAAGTCGGGGCTGATCGTGCTGCACGGGCCGAACGGCGCGGGTAAGACGAATGTGCTCGAAGCACTCTCGCTGCTCTCGCCCGGCCGCGGCTTGAGGGGCGCGAAGACGGCCGAGATCCAGAAACGCGCGAGCGACCGCGCGCAACAGCCATGGGCGGTGGCGGCGAAGGTCGAAAGCCCGTTCGGCCCGGCCAATCTCGGCACCGGGGCCGATCCGCATGTCGAGCGGCGTCTCGTGCGCGTGAACGGCGAGACGGCGAAGGGGCAGGCGGCGCTGGCCGAATATCTGTCCTGCGTGTGGCTGACGCCGCAGATGGACAGGATTTTTTTGGACGGCGCTTCGGTGCGCCGCCGCTTTCTCGACCGGCTGGTTTTCGCCTTCGATCCCGGCCATGCCGGGCGGCTGACGCGCTATGAGAATGCTATGGCGCAGCGCGCGCGTATTCTGCGGGAGCAGACGAATCCCGATTCCGCGTGGCTGGATGCGCTTGAATCCGCGATGGCCGAGACTGGCATTGCCATCGCCGCCGCGCGGGCTGATTTCATTCGCCGCCTGCGCTCGGCCGGTAATGCCGCCGATAATCTTTTTCCGCGCGCCGGGATCGGCGTCGCCGGGACGATCGACGAATTGCTGTCGCGCGCGCCCGCGCTCGAGGTGGAAAAGCTGTTCCGCTACCAGCTGCGCGAGACGCGGCCGCAGGATGCCGTCAACGGCGGTGCCGCGACCGGCCCGCATCGCAGCGATTTCCTCGTGAACTATGCCGAGCGCGACATGCCGGCGGCGCAATGCTCGACCGGCGAGCAGAAAGCGCTGCTGACCGGCATCGTGCTGGCGCATGCGCGCCTCGTCGCGGCGGAGAAGGGCGCGCCGCCCGTGCTGCTGCTCGACGAGATCGCGGCGCATCTGGATGAGTCGCGTCGCAATGGCTTGTTTACATTGTTGCAAGCGCTTGGCGGGCAGGTGTGGATGACCGGCACCGACGC
>DATJGZ010000313.1:0-7907 GCA_035494535.1 Patescibacteria group bacterium
TTCCAGCCCGTCGAGCGTGACTTCGCTTTTGTGGTCGACCGGAAGATCGAGTCCGAGACACTGATCCGAGCGATCAAGGGCGTAGACAAGCTTATTGTGCGCGTTGAGGTCTTTGACGTCTATGAAGGTGAGAATATTGAGACCGGCAAGAAATCAGTCGCCCTCAATGTCGTCATCCAGCCGGTCGAGAAGACGCTGACCGATGCCGAAATCGAGGGACTGACCGCTAAAATCGTTAGCGCGGTTGTTGGGAAAACCGGCGGCAGCCTGCGAAGCTGAGTGGCCGGATACGAAAAGCCGCCACAGCAATCGCCGTGGCGGCTTCGGATTTGCTACAAAATCAAGGCGTATGCGTCGTCGTCGTGGTCGAGCGCTGCTCGGTGCTGCTTCCGTAGCCGCTTTCATCCGGCGTCGACGTTGTGTTCGTCGATTTGTCGGTTGTCGTCGACGATGAATAGGACGACGGCGTTCCGGCGGCGGGTGCAATGTTCGTGTAGGATGTAGACGTGGTGCCGGACCGGCCCCAGACCACAAATCCGAACACGATCGCCGCGACCAGCAGGCCGCCAACGATCAAATACAAACCGCCATCATTGTTCTCAGCCATAACTAACCTCTTTTGTTGGTTCTTCTCTCTTGGTTAACGCCGGGAGTACGCTTGGGGTTCCGATACCATAAAGGACGCGCCACAACAAGGGTCACTTGCCTCCGGTCGCCGCCTGTTCTTCTGCCAGCACATCCTTGCGCGAGAGCTTGCCGATGGTGGTCTTGGGCAGGGGCTTGTCGCGGATCTCGATCTGCTTCGGTATCTCCATTGGCGATATCTTGTCCTTCAGGAAGGCCTTTATCTCATCCTCGCTGGCGGTCTGGCCCTCTTTTAATTTGACCCAGGCCTTGGGCACCTCGCCGCGCGCCATGTCGGGGATGCCGGCGACGATGCATTCCTCGACCGCGGGGTTAGCATAAATCGCCTCCTCGACCAGCTTGGGCCAAACTTTATAGCCGTTTGTGATGATCATGTCCTTAATGCGGTCAACAATGGTGAAATAGCCATCGGCGCTCATGGTCGCGACGTCACCGGTATGCAGCCGCCCCTCGCGCAGCACTTCGGCAGTCTCCGTAGGTTTGTTGTAATAACCTTTCATGATTTGCGGACCGCGCGCGCATAATTCACCCGGCTGACCGATAGGAACAGGTTTGCCATCATCGACGCCTATAAGCTCTATCGTCGTGCCCGGCAATGGTTGGCCGATCGTACCCGTTCGATCCTCGCCAACGATCGGATTCATGCAGAGCACCGGCGAGGCTTCGGTCAGTCCATAGCCCTCGCGGACGCGGCAGCCTGAGATTTTCTCGAACGCCACCTTGACCTCGCCCGGAAGCGGCGCACCGCCGGCGATACAAACCCGGAGGCTCGAGAGGTCGAACCGCTTGATCTTCGGATAATGAGCGATGGCATTGTAAATCGCGGGTACGGCCGGAAAACAGGTCGGGCGCTTGCGATGAATGACATTCACGGTATCCACCAGGTCGAAGCGCGGCAGGCCGATGATTTCAAGGCCGCATATCACCGAGAGATTCATCACCACGGTCATCGCGAAAACGTGGAAAAAGGGCAGGACACCCAGCATCTTATCCTCGCCATTCTTCACGCCATCAAACCACGCGACGGCTTGCTGTGCGTTGATGCTGACATTGGCATGGGTCAGCATGGCCCCCTTGGGGGTACCGGTCGTTCCACCGGTGTACTGGATGACAGCGACGTCGCTGTGCGGGTCGATCTTGACGGGATCGGGTTTGCCTTCGTAGCTCAGGAATTCGGAAAAAGGTTTGTTATACGACGTGGTCTCGGGAAGATCAGCCAGCTTTGACGCGTTGAATAACCGGAACAATATATTCTTCGGAAAGGGCAGGATGTCGCAAAAACTGGCGACAATTCGAAGACGCAGCTTGCTCGTTTTCAGGTCCCGCACCTTGTCGTAGACCATCGCAAGGTCAACTGTAATCAGGACCTCAGTCTCACTGTCTTCGACCAGCTGCGTCAGCTCCTTAACAGCATAGAGCGGATTGAGATTGACGACCGTCGCGCCTGTACGCAACACAGCGTAATACGCAATCAGGTAATAGGGAGAGTTCGGCAAAAGCAATCCGACTTTGACGCCCTTGCCGACCCGGTCGGTCTGAAGCGCAGCCGCCACACGATCGACAGCAATGGCAATCTGCCGCCACGTCCATTTTTTTCCGAGAAAATCGAATGCGGGCCGGTCGGCGAACTTGTCCTCCGCATGCCTCATGAAGTCATGCACGGCACAGGCCGCAAAGGGCATATGCCAGTCAATCCCGACAGGATAGTGATTGAGCCACGGCTGAGAAATATTGCTATCGTCCTGTTTTTGCATGACGTCTTACTCCCGCACCTCGAAATCTAACGAACGGCTGAACGATTGGCCATGATAAATCAGGCTGTACGCATACAGTACATTCTAATATAACCATACGAAAAATGTGAATTTTTCTGGATTTTTGATACAAAACGCTGTAAAAAGCCGAGCAGTAAGCAACAAAAGCGAACGCGAGTTCGACTATTTATATTTTAGGATTTTAAAAGTGAGTACGGGTCAGGACAGAACCCAGGAAGCCGTCAGAGCACGGCTAAAGTGGTTCAATAATCCAAAAGGTTTCGGTTTCGTCGTCCCCGAGAACGAAACCATAGATGCCTTTCTGCATATTACAACATTGCAGCGGGCGGGCGTCGATGCGCTCGGCGAAGGTGCTTGCCTGTTGTGCACAATCGAGCGCGGTCCGAAGGGCGCGCAGGTGACAGAGGTCGTCGCAATGATCGATGCCGGTATCCTGCCGGAAACAATCGGCGCTGAGTCTGCGCGCCGCAGCTGCGGCGCGGACGGCCCCGTCTGCCGTCTCGAAGGGACTGTCAAGTGGTACAAACCTGAAAAAGGTTTCGGCTTCGTCACTGCGGATGACGGCCAGAAGGACGTCTTCCTTCATAAAAGCTGTCTTGATAAGCATGGCGTCGATATGCTGCAGGCTGGTACGCGTATCCTCATGAACGTCAAGAGCGTTCCCAAAGGCCGCGAAGCCGTCGATTTTGAATTTCTCGAGGATTAGCCCCTACAGAAATGAAAAAGGCCCGGTTTCATAACCGGGCCAATTAGTTTTTACGGGATTGAAATCAGCCGCTGGCGGCTTCCTTTTCGTCCGCCTCGGCAGGCAGTCCGAAGCTATCGGCATTCGGCACCTGCATCGGTTTGCCAGCATTGCGCGCGACCTGATAAGCTTGCTTTGCATGCTCGGCGCAGTACGGAAGGCCGGGCAAATGATCGTGGCCACAGAAAACGAAATCAGATTCCTTGGGGTCGCCTGAAGGCCAGCGGCACATCTTTTCCTTAAGTTCCGTCATCTTCACGCCTTTGATCTTGAAGGGCGTCTTGCGCGCAGCGACTTCAGCTGGCTTGGCGATACGCGCGGGCTGTTTTTCCTCGGCCACCGGACGCGGCGCGCTTTTTGTATTCTGCTGTATCGGCGAGACGCGGTTGGAAAGCTTGAGCCGGTGGGCCTTGCCGATTACCGCGTTGCGGGTCACGCCACCCAGGGCTCCGGCAATTTCCGCCGCCGTCTTGCCTTCTCCCCACAATTTGCGCAGCAAAGCAACGCGTTCGTCAGTCCAGCTCATACTTGTAATCTCCCCCCGTTGCGAACCACATATCAATGTGGCGATGCAACCAAGCGTAACCTTGAATATTGACTATAAAATTTACACTAACAGGCGCCGATTCGCCTGCCTACAGACCGATTCGCGGGACAAACTGTTATCCACAAAATTCAAAAATTGCGCGCTCGCGATCTGCAGAATGGAGCGATTAAAGCAGGTTCACGCCTTATAATCTAGTCCCCACAGTCGATAGTGTTCAGGGTCTTCGGCCCATTTCGCGTCGACCTTGACAAACAAACTGAGATGCGCATGCACGCCCGTTATCTCTTCGAACTCCTTGCGCGACTCTTCGCCGATGGATTTTATTAAGCTTCCGCCCTTGCCGAGGATGATCGGCCTATGGCTCTCGCGCGCGACGTAAATGGTCTGGCTGATCGCGACAGTTCGGTCGTCTCGCTCCTCGAATTTTTCCGTTTCGACCGCGAGCGCATAGGGAAGCTCGTCGTGCAGGCGCCGAAAAAGTTTCTCGCGCGTGATTTCGGCCGCCAGCAGGCGCGAAGGCATGTCGTTGATCTGGTCTTCGGGATAGAGATACGGGCCCTCCGGCAGCCGCTTGGCCAGCCAATCCAGCATATCGCGGGTTCCATCCCCCCGCAGTGCGGAAATCATGAAGGTCGCGACAAAGTCGAAACGACCATTCAGATCGGCGGTCAGGGGCAGGAGTTTTTCGGCTTTAAGGCCGTCGATCTTGTTAAGAGCGAGAGCACAGGGACGACCATCGGCCTTAAGCCTGTCGATAATATTGTATGTGTCGCGGCCTGGCTTCTTCTGTGCCGCGTCGACAATCAAAAGCGTCATATCGGCCTCTTCGCGGGCCGTATGCGCGGCGGCAACCATGGCACGTTCCAGCCTTTTTTTCGGCGCGAAAAGACCCGGCGTATCGATGAACACGATTTGGGCGCCCCGGTGCATGCAGATACCCCGGACATTTGTCCGCGTCGTCTGCGCCTTGGGCGAAACGATCGTCACCTTATTGCCTACGAGCTGATTTATAAGCGTCGACTTCCCGGCATTCGGAGCACCGATGACAGCCACGAAACCGGCCCGGGTTTTATTCCCGCTGTCTCCGGTCACGAGACTTCTTTTTTTACATTTTGTAGAAGAAGACGCGCTGCCTCCTTCTCGGCCGCGCGGCGCGACAGCCCGCGCGCGCGTACGGGTTGAAATCCTTCGACGGTAACGCGAATTTCGAACTCCGGCGCGTGATCAGGGCCTTGCCGGCTCATCTGCTCATAAAGAGGCAACTTAAGACCCCGCTCCTGCGCCCATTCTTGAAGCGCCGTCTTCGCGTCCTGCGGCGGCTCTTTCATCGTCCGGATGTTATCGCCCCAAAGCCGCTCGATGCATTTACGACAAGCGGGCAGGCCCGCATCGAGGTAAAGCGCGCCGATAACCGCTTCGAGCGCATCCGCCAGTATGTTTTCGTTTTTGCTGCCGCCGGCGGCGCGTTCAGCGGATGAAAACTCCACCGCCGACCCCAACCCCAGACCCGTTGCAATTCCCGCCAACATATCGCCCTGAACCAACGCGGCGTGGCGCTTGGCAAGATCGCCTTCATCCTCATGCGGAAAGGTTTCATAAAGTATCTGCGCCATCACCAGGCCGAGCACGCGATCGCCAAGAAATTCCAGGCGCTCGTAATTGACGGCAGCGCCGGTGCTGGAATGCGTCAGCGCCTGCCGCAGCAAATCCCGGCCGCGAAACTCGCAACCTAGTTTTTCTTGAAATTCCCTGTACCGATCGTCCTTCATTTCTCGGTAGATGTCGAACCGTGCTGGATGAAATGAAACAGACGGCCATAACGTACCGTCCACGGCCACTTCCATATCTCGGCAAGATTGGCGCTGCCATTGGTCGAGAAGAATATGAAAGACGCGCGGCCGACAATGTTCTCAAGGGGCACATAGCCGACCGGCGCGGGCATGCCGTCATGGCCCAGAACACGGCTGTCCTGCGAGTTGTCGCGATTGTCCCCCATGCAGAAATAATGATCTTCCGGAACGATAAACTCGCCCGTATTGTCCAGCGGGTCGTTGTCTGAAATTTCGTATATGCGGTGTCGCACGCCGCCCGGCAACGTTTCAATATATTCGGTCACCGGCCTGCCGTTTTCCTGCACGTTCTGAAGACCGAGAGATTCGCGGTCGACCTTCTTGTGATTGATGTAAAGACGCCCCTGCTTAACTTGAATGGTATCACCGGGCAGGCCGACGACCCGCTTGATATAATCGATTGAAGGGTCGGAGGGCAGCTTGAAAACGACGACATCGCCACGCTGCGGCTCGCGGCCGCCGGTCCAGATCCTGTCTTCGATCGGCGCAAAGCCGAATGGAAAGGAGTAGCGCGAGTACCCGTAAGATGGCTTGTAGACAAAAAGGTAATCTCCGATTTCAAGCGTAGGTTCCATCGAGCCCGACGGGATGTTGAAAGGCTCGAGATAAAATGTACGGATGGCGAGCGCCAGCAGGATGGCGATAAGGGCTGTCTTGAGGAACTCTTCCCATTCCTCCCGCGCGGTCAGTGGCGCTTCGGTTTGCACCGGTTTCTGTACGGGATCCTCGATGTCCATATCCTGCTGCGTCATCAGTTTTTTCCGACAGCTTCTATCATGACCAGCGCCTTGGCAAGGGGCGGTTCGTCCGTGAGGGTCAGATGCAAGCGCGCATCCGTATCCGGCGGTGCGATTTGCTCAAGCCTTGCGCGCGCGCCACCCGTCAGATTGATTGTTGGTTTTCCATTACGGTCATTGACGACGCCGATATCCTTCATAAATACGCCGTGGTTGAATCCGGTCCCGAGCGCCTTGGCGCAGGCTTCTTTGGCGGCAAAGCGCTTGGCATAGGTAGCGATGTGGGTGCCGGCACCCCTACGGCGCTCGGCACGTGCGATTTCCACATCGGTAAAGCATCTGCGAATAAAACGTTCACCATGACGCGCGAGAACCTTCTCAACTCGTCGTATATCAATCAGATCGCTACCAATGCCCAGTATCACGCGGATCATTTCCTCATTATAGAAACGCCCCGGATAGTACACAGAGGTCTTTACCCAGACCAGCAAAAAAGTCTGGTTTTATATTTGGTTAGAGCGGGAATATTATGATAAATGCTGGGATCAGGGCGCGCGCTTGTAAATGTCATAGGTTACAAAATGATCGTAGTCGAGCGTCGCCCCCCTAAAGTAGCTGCGCCGATTGTCCACGCGGGGACCTAACTTTATATAATGCGTCATTTCCTCCCTGAAGGCGGGCGAATACATCGTTAGCCATGGAACAACATCGAAATAATCCCGGCCATGCAGAATGGCCATCACGGCAGGTTTATATCTATGTATATCCGCGGCAACGTAATCTGCGTATCGGGCGTTATCGCCTTCCTTGCCCCAGCCGGAAAGCAAGCCCGTAAGAAACCACAAGTCGGGAAACCGCGAGGCATGGACATGGCCGCTGTAAATCGCGGCCTGGTGGATCATCTCCATGCCTTCGCCGACCACAAAAAAAGTTTTACCGGGGCCCGCTTCGTCTGCGACCTGCGTCAATACCAGCTTCCGGTAATCGGCATGCGTGGGGAACCCGAACAGCACCGGGGCATGTAGACAGGAAAAAGCCACGAGCAGGACAAATGTCGCGAAGAGGCCGGCGCCGGAAGAACGGAGCGGCGATCGCAATATATCGTGCAATGCCAACGCGGCGCCGGAAAAATAGAAAAATAGGAATGGGATTTCGTGATAATAATTGCCCTTGCCCTGCATAAGGAACAATAGACCCGAAAGCATCGCGCCCACTATGCAGCCATTGACGGCGCGTCGAATATTTTCATTAACAGGTTTTAGACCCCATTTCAGAAACGCCAGCAGGATAACGCCATAGACGAGTTTCTTGCCGACAATAAGAGAACGCTGGACCGGAATGTACAGCTTCACGAAATCGGGGAAAATCACCGTAACGTAATCACGAAACAGACACGCGATAATAGCTGCATAAGCGATACCGATTATAAAAAGCGCCACAACATCAGGATCGCGGAGGACGAAAAAAAACCGCCGCCGGGCCACCATTCGATGAATGACAAGCGCTGCCGGCAGAAGCAAAAAATGCGGCTTTACGAATATGCAGATGCCAGCCCATATCAGTATGGTCCATAGACGCTTTCTCTCAATAATGACCTGTCGCGTGATG
>DATJGZ010000314.1:0-4461 GCA_035494535.1 Patescibacteria group bacterium
GAAAGCAGACGCTTGAACAGGGGCATATTTTCATTTGCCTCGATCACCTTCAGCGTCACGTCGACATGCCGCTGTTGCTTGCGGTCGAAAAACTTTTGCTTGATCTCGACCTTCTGGTACCGCCCCGAGCGGAACAGCACCAATGCCCGCTTGCGCGCCATGTCGAAATTCTCGAGCTTGCAGTGCCGCGTCCAGCGGCAGGCGCGCCCGGATTCGGGATCCTGCCGCTTGTCGAACACATAGATGGTGTATTCAGCCCCGGCCGCGGGGCCGCTGTTCTGAAATGCCGTCTCAACCATTTAAGTCTTCAATGCCTCCGATGAAAATGACTTTCCACGCTCCTCAACGCGGATAATCGCCGGCTGTCGAACAAGGGTTTAATTTCGATATTGCCGGTTTTCGCGGATATCCTGCCCGCTAATGGTTAACAAAGTGTTAACGGACCTGCGGGGACATGAAATTAGCCAGAGAAATCGCGGCGTTAAGCTGGCGGACTGAGTGAATCTCGTTGTCATTCGCCGCGGCTTGCAGGCGCTCGGCGAGGATGAATCCGGCATCCCCGACCGCGCAACGGCGGATTTTTTCCGAGAAGATTTTTTCGGCCTCGCCTTCCTGCACACGGTCTTGCATCAGCACCATTAGATTGCCGAAGACATTGTGGGTGGCAAGGCGCATGCCGAGCGCCCGCGTCCACTCCTGATCCGAGTCCAGCATCACGCGCGTTTTCTCGAACAGCGTCTCCGGCGTCATGGACACCGTTGGCAGCATCTTGATCAAGCAGTCTTGAAGCTGCGGACTGACCATCTGCTGGTGTTCAAGACTGACGGCGGCCGAAGTCGGACGATCGGCGAAAGCGGCGTTGGCCGCCGCCGAAAGCTTGGAATGACAGTCTGAGATGATGGATTCGGCATTGTCGCCCGCGCTGATATCCTTGCTCGGCAGCTTCCAGTAAGCACCGTGGAACTCGATCTGCGGCTGTCTTTCGCCCTTCGGATCGAGTACGGCCGTGAAGGCGACGCGCATGGTCCCGTTGTACATCTTGCCGTCGGCGGCCGGCACCGGAACAGAGGGCTCATATTTCTGGATGACGATATTCGGATGGAGATTCTTGTTCCAATAGCTGTCGTCCGGCGTGTTGTCGTCGCCTTTGTATGCGGCCGCGATTTCATCGAGTCGCTTCGGTAAATCCACTGCTTCTATAATCTCGACGCCCTTGCCCTGAAATGCATCCGACGGCTTGAGCACCAGCCGTTCGCTGCCCAGCGCAGCCTGCGCCTGCGCAGCGGCGGCCGCGCCGGCGGTCACAGGCAATACGACCGTTTGGGGGAAGTATTGCCGGGCGTCCGCAGGGATGGTCGTCTCGGTGTAGTCCTTGTACATGCAAACCGCTTCGAAGCCCGGGTCGCTGTTGGCGAACACGGCGCCCTCGCCGCGTACCGACGCCGCGTTGGCAAAGTACGGAAGGTCTGGATGCGCCAGCGGTTTGCTAATTTTGCCCCATGGCAATTTTTCCTTTTTCCACCCGTCCTCGAGCGAGCGGTAGAACGGCCGTACATGGGCTTGCCGCATGTCGAGACCGGTTACCTTCGCGTAGCCGGTAAAGCCGGAAGCCCAGAGGTTGTTAAACTCGCAGATCTTGATTTCGCCTTGCGGCGTCAGTTTGAGATCGACGGTGCCCGAGAACACAACCGGCTTGGCGGCGGGATCGACCGCCTCTTCATGAACGGTCGAATCGAATTCGTGCGTGGCCTGCTCCCATTTCTGCGCGTTTATCCGCCGGAACGCATCTGCTGCGCTCATGTAGTCGCCGCCGTCGCGGCACGATGTCGCGAAGTTCTCCCATACGATCGATTGTTCGTCGTCCAGTTCGAGCGATTTTCTGTAGGCCGCCTCCGCGTTCGACTCATCGCCGCTGTCGTGCAGCGCAACGCCTAAATTGTTCCATGCTACGGCATCTTCAGGCTCGATCTCGACGACGCGGCGATAGGCTTTCACCGCGGTGCTGTAGTCGCCGGCTTCGGTCGCGACCCTGGCAATATTAAGTAGATAAATATAGTTATCGGGCTCGAGCTTGAGCGCTTGCGTGTAAGCTGCAATCGCGTCACGGCTGTGGCCCATGTTCCAGAGCAGATCGGCCTGCACACCATGATGGTCCGCGTTGTCGGGTTCGATCTCCAGAGCGCGGTCGAGAGCTTTGAGCGCTTCATAAGATTTTCCGGCGGCGGCACAGGCGCTACCGAACTCTGTCCAGCGGGCAGAATTTTTGATGTCCAGATCGAGAGCTTGCTTGAAAGCGCTGAGCGAAGCATCGGGCGTTCCGCCATACAGCAGCGCGCCGCCCAATTTCGACCAAAGATCCGGATTTTGAGGATCAAGCTTCAAGGCTTCAAGCCAGGTCGTCGCGGCTTCCTTGCATTGGCCGATGCCCATGTATGAACTGGCAAGGCCGCTGAGGCTCGCGATGTCATCGGGTTTCAACTTAACTGCGCTTCCGAACGCAACGGACGCTTCGGTATATTTACCCGCGTCGTAGGAGGCAACCCCAAGGGCCCGCCAGTAGCGCGGCTCGTTCGGCTCGCGGTCGGTTGCCTGGGTGAAAAACGCGATGGCGGCGTCGAAATTTTTCTTCCGGTACTCACTGAACCCGCGCAGCCAAAGAATTGTTGTCGAGACTTCGGGCGCGTCCTTAGCAACCGGCTTTTCATCCCTGCCGGTGAGTTGGCCCAGTGCTTTTGATACGGTTTTAATAATTGACATAGTGTTGAATTGTTAAAGAAATCCGGAGTTCCTGTCAATAAATACGGAAAATATTGTGGTTTCGACCGTTCTTGCGCGCGGACGGCCCTTTTTCTTGTCTTGCCACGCCAGCGGCGTTAAGATTCTGGGTATCGGCGCGGACGTTCTGTTCGCGCAATGTTCCTGTCTGTTTATTCTGATTTCAACCGCTCACACGCCGGGTAAGCCATGACTCGCTATTCGCAGATCGTCAGACGACGCCGCAAACGGACTCCGTCCTTTTTGCCGGAAAGCGTCCATGTATTCCTCGCCCGCCGGGTGGTCGACCTGACCGGCAGCGCATTTCTGCTCGGCGGCCTTGGTTTCCTCGCAGCCCTCGCAAGCTACCATCATACGGACCCGTCGCTGAATACCGCGCAGGCCGGAACCGGCCCGGTCGGCAACTGGCTCGGCGTGCCGGGTGCTTATATTGCCGATCTGCTGCTGCAAACACTGGGCATCGGCGGCGCCGTACCCGGTGTCGTGTTCATGATCTGGGGTGCAAGTATCTTGCGCCGCCGTCCGGTGCGGCCGCTGTGGACCCGCCTGCCTGCCATGCTGCTCGCCACGCTTTTGACAACTGTTGCCGCCGCGTCCATTCCGGCGGGCAGTTGGTTGCTCCAGCCATACATGGGCGGCAGCGGCGGCACGATGATGATGGAATTCGCCGCGCGCGTATTGCACGGCCATTTGATTGCCGCATCGGTCGCAGGGGTCCTCGCGCTCGTCGCCTTTCTGCATGCGACCAACGTCACGGGCGTCGAATTGACGGCGGCGGCGTTGCTGGCATGGGAGCACGGTCTGTTGAATGCGTTCAACCGTGTTGTCGCAGCAGGCGCGGCATTTATCGACTGGGTTCAGCATTACGGCCATCCTGACTACAAGATCCGCAAGCCGGTCATCAGCCGCGAGGAAAAAAAACAGGGGCCGCGCAAGCCGCCGCCGCTTACATCCACGGGCGACGGCGATGCGGATGATGAAGACGAGGAAGAAACAGAAACGGAAACACCGGCAATACCGGCCGGCATCGCCACCGGCGCCGTCCTCGTCGCGCCGCCGAAGAAAAAAGAGCCGAAGCAAAAGCGTTTCGCGCTCGAACATGCCGATGGCTGGCAGTTTCCGAGCATCGACCTGCTCCATGCCCCGCCGCCGGAAGCCGAGGAAGAAGAATTGGATGAGACGTCGCTGCGCCGCAATGCCGACATGCTGCAAAACGTGCTCAAGGATTTCAACGTCGAGGGCGATATCGTTTCAATCCATCCCGGCCCCGTCGTCACGCTCTATGAACTCGAGCCCGCGCCCGGCACAAAAAGCAGCCGCGTAATCTCGCTCTCCGACGACATCGCACGTTCGATGTCCGCGGTCTCCGTCCGTTCGGCCGTGGTGCCGGGGCGCAACGTCATCGGCATCGAGCTGCCAAACCGCAAGCGCCAGACCGTCTTTCTGCGCAGCCTGATGGAATCGCAGGACGTGCAGAAGGCCAAGGCCGCCCTGCCGCTCGTGCTCGGCAAGGATATCGGTGGACATCCAGTCATCGCCGACCTGACGCGCATGCCGCATTTGCTGGTCGCGGGCACCACCGGCTCGGGCAAGTCGGTCGCGGTCAACACCATGATCCTTTCGCTGCTTTATTCCATGTCGCCCGAGAAATGCCGCTTCATCATGATCGATCCAAAGATGCTGGAG
>DATJGZ010000315.1:0-4411 GCA_035494535.1 Patescibacteria group bacterium
CGCCATTGCCGACGACATCGCCAAGACCGATATATTCAAGGCGGTAAATGGTGAGATTATGTTCGCGGCCGTCCTTGCGAATGCCGACCGGCATTTTAAGGACATCGCCATCGCGAAGTGGGAGGAGCTCTTCAGCCGCGCCCTGCACAAAGATCCTGTCAAGGCTGCCGACATTGCGGAGCACACGCTCGAATTCGCCTATCAGGTGCGCAGAAACGATGTTTTTCCGGCGTCGACCACGGAGCGGATTATACACGTGGCCAAGGAGTCTCTTACCCTCGCCGAGCTTCGCTCGATCCGAACGAAGCTCGACCAGCGTAGCCCAGGCCCCGCCCCCTAAATTAATTGACATAATATTATTCCGGATGTTAAGGTAGGCCCTGCAACCGCAAGGACCGCTGCTATGCCGGAAACGAACGCGACAGAATTTCTGCAAATGATCCAAGAGGCGTTCATAGAGGGCGCCTCGGAGGACGCGGAGGATCGTTTCGTTGAATTCGTCAATATGAACGCCGAAGACGACGCAATTGCCACATCGGTCATGGAAATGATCGACAGGCTGGACGACGTGCGACGGAAATTCGCGTTTGATGCTGTTGTCGCTGTGGTTCTCAATACGCCTCGCGCCAGCGTTATGCATCAAAGTGCGCTTGAGAAATGGGACACTCTGATCGAGCGTATCGCTGAGAAGGATATTTTCAGTGCGCTCGACTGGGCGGCGATGCCTTGCCTATGGAGCGGCGAGCTCGAAAGTCTTCATGTTGCGGGTTTAAAAAAATGGGAGGAACTGCTAGGTCGTGCGGCCGCCGGGGACTTCGATCGCGCGCTAGCCCATGCGCGCGATATGGAGAACAGCGATCCCAGGCGTCCTTTCGCAATAACCGCAAAACTGGCTGCCGACCTGCTTGAAAGGAAAAGCCCGGGAAATACCGCTACACCGCGGCCGTCAATCTGATTACTTTATCCTAAAATAATGCACGACCGGCAGGTCGGCTTCGTCGATGATATGGCCGTTCATTGCCTTTACGAGCTCATGTTTAGGCGCACCGGGGGCGACCTTAAGGACATGATCGAGCGCGAACAACCGAAATACATACTCGATTTTGCCCTGAGCATCGCACGGCCCTACATATTGCGCGTAGCCTTGGTCATTCCGAGCCTGCGCCGTACCGTCCTTGAAAATTTCCGCCTGCTTTGGCAGATTTGCCGAAAGGCTTTTTGCGCTACCGGGAATGTTGAATACGGCCCATCTGATTTGGGCGGGCGTGTCCTTTTCCCGCCTTTCGAGCAGCAAGGCAAAGCTTTTGGCTTTTGCGGGCGCGCCTGCCCACTGCAACGGCGGAGAGATATTGGCGCGGTAACAGGTGTATAGGAGTGGCAACACCTTCTCCCCATCTAGCGTCTCAACCGGCAACCCGAGCCTGAGCTTACCGGGCAGGTTTTTGGCTTCCTCAAGCACCGCAGATGGCGCCTCAGAAACGGCGGGACTGACTTCAGGTTTTGTTTCGAGGGTGCCGCGGACCGCCTGTTCGGATGATTGCGGCGGCGGTTGCTCCTTCTCCGGCAACTGGACCTCGACAGACGGTGCGACCGCGAGCGTTTTTACCTCCTGCGAAATAGATTCTGGCGGAGGCGTTCTTCGGGAACCGACAAACCCGATCACAATCAGCACCGCGAGAAACCCGAGCGCGATCCAGACAACTATTCCCGGTCCCGGCTTTCGGTCCTGAGGCTCCGTCATGCTTTTTCCTCCTGAACTGACTTATTTCGCAAGTAAACCAGAAGACCTTCGACACCGTCCTCGACGAGATCGAGCACTAGCGCGAAATCAGTCGGACCACCGTAATATGGGTCTGGCACATCTGAGGACTTCCGGTGATCTTCCACAAAATCGAGGAACATTGCGATTTCCGCACGTGCACCCGCCGGCTTTATTCGCTCTAGTGCGTGGAAATGTCCTTCGTCCATCGCAAGAATAAAATCAAACTCCTCAAAATCGGATTTTTTAACGGCCCGCGCCCGCAGGTCATGAATCTCGAAACCACGCTTCTTCGCAGCTTGAATACTCCTCGCATCGGGCGGGTCGCCAATGTGGTAGCTCGCGACACCGGCCGAATCGATAAGGAATAGGTGTTCTAGTCCCGCCTGCCGGACACGGTGACGGAACGCGCCCTCGGCTGTCGGCGAGCGGCATATATTTCCGGTGCAGACGAAAAGTATCCCCGTTTTGTTTGACATATGTCAAATTCGCCTATAGTTAACTTGACCGTCCAGCAAGGATGCACCATAACATGGCTTTGTGGCTACAGGGGGTTGGCGGCCGGGAGTATTACGTTAATAATAAGCGGGTCGCGCAAAGATAATGGGAATATCCCAGCTTAACATTCAGAAAGTAACAGTGCGTCTGGCTCGCAATGAAGCGGAGATCAGCGCGGCGCAGCATCTGCGCTACCGCGTCTTCTATGAAGAATATGCAGCCAAGCCGAGCGAGGAAATGGCCCGCCAGCGCCGGGATTTTGATGACTTCGACGCCGTTGCCGACCACCTGATTGTCATCGATGAATCGATCGCCGATCCGCACCAGTGCATCGTCGGCACATACCGCATGCTACGCCGCGAGGCGGCGGAAAAATCCGGCGCGTTCTACACCAGCACCGAGTACGACATCAGTCCCCTGCTCGACAGCGGCACGACGCTGCTTGAACTTGGGCGCTCCTGTGTTTTGGCGGAGTATCGCACGCGCCCGGTGCTGCAACTGCTATGGCAGGGCATCACCGACTACATGCTCGACCACGACATCGGCCTGATGTTCGGATGCGCCAGCCTGCACGGCACCGATGTCGCAGCGCTCTCGCAACAACTTTCGTACCTGCACCACTACCATCTAGCGCCAGCGAACATGCGTCCGCGCGCGCTGAATGGGCAGTACGTCGACATGAACCTGCATCCCAAGGAGAGGCTCGACGTGAAGACGATTTTTGCGGCGCTGCCGCCGCTGATCAAAGGCTATCTGCGGATCGGGTCGTATGTCGGCGAGGGTGCCGTTGTCGACCGCCAGTTCGATACGACCGACGTGTGCATCATCCTGCCCATGCAGCAGGTCAGGGCGCGCTATCGCAAGTTTTACGCGCGCAAGGTCAACCGCCATATTCCCGATCCCGAGGAAGCGGCAGCGGAGCCTGTTCTGGCCGCCCGCGACACGGCCTGATGCCCGCTCTGCGCTCAACGCTGCGTATTCTCGCGCTCATCCTGATTTTCCTGCCCGGTGTTGTCGTCCAGCGCACCATACTGATGTTCACCCGCGGCAATGGAGCGTTCGTTTTTCCGGGGATGTGGCATCGCGCGGTCGCGGCAATTCTTGGAATCAAGGTCATTGTCGAGGGCAAGCCGGTGCAGGACCGGCAAGTGATTTACATCGCCAATCACCTTTCCTATCTAGATATTACCGTCCTAACGACAATCATCCCCTCGTCGTTCGTCGCGCGCGGCGACGTCAGCGGCTGGCCGATCGCCGGGCTCCTTGCCCGGTTGCAGCAGACCGTGTTCATCAGCCGCAACCGTCATGACATCCTTGATGCAAAAGATGGCATCGCCGAGGCAATCGCATCGGGTCGCCGTCTGATTATTTTCGCCGAGGGCACTTCGTCGGATGGCAGTGTGGTCCTTCCTTTCAAGTCCAGCCTTTTTAGCCTTGCGATGGATAATCCGGCTGGACGGAAACTCATGGTCCAGCCCGTGACGCTTTCACTCCTCGAGGTCGATGGCCGCCCGGCAACAGCCTCAAATGTTCGCGACCTGTATGCCTGGCATGGCGATATGACGTTCCCACCGCACTTCCTGAAATTCGTGCGATTGCGGGGTGCGAAGATCAAGGTTACGTTTCATCCGCCGCGGGATGCGGCCCGCTACAGCGACCGCAAGGCGCTATGCGCAGACTGTCACGACGATGTCACAAGGGGACTTGAGCCCCTAGCGCAGGCCGCGTAGAGTGGCTTCCCGGCAAGGAGAAAGAAAATGAGCGTAATCTCGTCCCAAGACATGGCTAAGCTACAGGCTTATCTGCAAAAAAAGCTTGGTAACAAAGAATTGACCTTGCGGTCGCGCGGCAAAGCGACTGATTCGGCAGAAGTGCTCCTGGGAGGCGAGTTTATCGGCACCGTTTACAAGGACGAGGAGGACGGCGATACCTCTTATGACTTCAATATGGCCATACTGGATATTGATCTCGCCGGATGATCCTGCCCCTAGGAAAAGCCTCATAAAATCGACAATTTGCCAGACCCCCACGATTTTTAGTAAAATTAATAATAGCACTGAAAATTGACGCGCCGGGGCATGACAGGCGGGGTAAACTGGTCTACTATACGGGGTAGGCACGCGGGGGACAATTTATGACCTTGAAAAAGAATGA
>DATJGZ010000316.1:0-2126 GCA_035494535.1 Patescibacteria group bacterium
TGAATGAGATTCTTCGGCCTGCGGCCTCAGAATGACAATAAAATCAATTAGCTTGCTATTTATTATGTAAATATATTATACTCAACCGCCATGAAATTCAGGGAAAAACTAACCGATACATTCTCGCGCGCAGCCTTGGGCACGGCCCACGGCATCAGAAATGCGTTTGCGCGCGCGGCGCTGACGCGTCCGGGGCAGTTCTATGTCCGCCATGCGGGCGTGATCGGCAGTCTGTCGTTCTTCGCCGGCGACATCGTCTACGGCATCAAACATCTGGCACCCGCGGTCGCGTTCATCGTGGCCGATGCGTGCCTCGCCGCCAGCGACTACGTGCACAACAAGACGCTGCAGAAAGTTTTGAAACACGCCGTCCCCGCCGCAGGCGTGGCGACGCTGGTCGGCACGGGGCTGATGGTGCACGCGGGCTGGAACGAGCCGGGGCGCTGGGCGCTGCTGACCTCGTGCAGCATGATCGCCCTGCAGGCGACGACGATGATCTGGCAGAACCGCATCCACAACCTCGCCGCGCGCATGAGCAAAAGCGGCTCGGCGATGCTAAGCCGGATTTTCACGCCGCTGGCGAAATATCCGGTGCTCACCACCACCATCGCCGACCTTTTCGGCAAAGGCATCATGGCCATCGGCGCGATCCAGCAGAAGGATCTGCGCTTCATCTTCGCCACCGCCCTGTGGAGCAACGGCGACGGCGGCCTGATCTGCAAGGATGAGAACGTGATCAAGTGGCTGGATGAGAAAAAGGCGGCGAAGGCCGAAGCCCCCGCGCCTACGGCTCTATCTTAAGCGACTGAAGAAATTTGCGGTCGTCGTCCGACCAGACCGGGGCGCCGTTGGCGTCGACGGGGTTGCGTTCGAACTGTGCGATAAGGCGGCGAAGATCGGCCTCGTCGGCCTCCTCCTCCGGCGTCGGGACCCGCTCACGGGCGCCCGCCTCCATCAGCGCGACGGCGGTTTTGTCCTGATGCCGCCGCTGCGCGTCCTTCAGCGAACGGTCGAGGTCCTCCTGCACAATCTCGTGCAAAGGCTGCGGCGCGCCGTTGATCTTGCCGATCACGGCATCGGCCTGCGCGCAGAATTTCAAAAACCGGCTTCGCAGCGACATTCGATGCTCCCTTAACTCCTTATAGCGAATAGGCTTTGTTTATGTCAATGACTGAAATTTGACGGAATGTCATGAGGTGGGCTATTGGTCGTCATCATTTTATCGGGAGGAAGACTATGAGTGCGGGATCAAAAATCGCCATGGGAGCCATTATTCTGGCGGGCGCAGGGCTGGCGGTGCTCGGCCTGCACGATGTGGGCGCGGGATTGATCAACACATTCAATTCGGCCTCCCACCACGCGGCGTCGCCCGAAGCCCAGATGATGATAAAGGGCGCGGCGGTCATTGGCGGCGGACTTGTCGGTGCCATCGGCGGCGGCGTTGCGGGTGCGACAATACATCGCGAACAGGAACTCGGGGTGATTCCCTACGTCCTTGCGTACGCGGCCATCGTCGGGATTCTTGGCGCCTTTGGCGGACACAGTCTTGCCGACCGATGGCTAGGGCACAGCTCCGAAACGCCGTCCGCGGTCGTGCAGCAAGCGACTCCCTCCGCACCTCTCCAAGCACCGAAACTGACGCAGTAGCGGAAAAAATCGTTTTACCGTAAAAAAGCCCTTGCCGTATTGACGTATTTCGTTTACTCAAGCGCCCCATGAGCGCAGAGACATTCCTGACCAAGGCCTTCAACAAGGCGGCCGAATTCGCCCCGTTCCGCTGGGTCGTGCGCAACTCCGGCCAGCTGGTGCGGGGGTTCTACGGCCTCGCCGACACTTCGCTCATCGTCGGCCCTCGTATTTTCGGCGAGCACCCGACGCACATGCAGGACGCCGCGGGCGCGTTATTTCTCACGGTCGACTGGATGCTGGCCAAGCTCGATCGCGACAGCCAGGTCGCCAACCCGATGCCGGAGGAAGACAGGCTTAAATACCGCCGCAAGATGTCGATGGTCTATCTCGCCGCCGCCATCGCCTTCGGCGCATCGGGCATGAACCACGACGGCTGGGCGCTGCAGCTGATTTCCGCCGGCATCATCGCCGCCAAGGCGACCGGGCATCTCGTGCAG
>DATJGZ010000317.1:0-4591 GCA_035494535.1 Patescibacteria group bacterium
TGTTACCCTGAAAGAGCCCATCGATGCCTGCGAAAACATCACGAGCCCATAAGTTCAGCATAGCGCTGTGGATGGATTATGGCAATCACTTTCGTTTCGAAATTAGCTCACAAATATCTAAAAATAAAGGAAAATTGAGGCAACGGTCACAGTCGGGCCGGCCATATTTATGTAACTGATCCACAGGCTGTAATTTTCATCAACCCGCGGAACCCGATGCCGTCCTGCATCGTTGGTGATCGCGTTCCGGGTTAACCGGCAAGCCATCACAAACCGTCAGGGTAACAGCCAGTGTACAGCGAGAGTATTTTCAGCCAGCCGCAACCGATGACCGGGGCGGTGCGGACCACCCTCAAATGGTTCAACACGACAAAGGGATTCGGATTCGTCATCCCGGAAAATAAAAACCAGGATGTCTTCCTTCATATCTCCGTCCTGCAACGCGCGGGGATCGATTCGCTCGGCGAGGGCGCATCGCTTCTCTGCCGCATCGAGCCGGGCGCAAAAGGATCTCATGTGCGCGAAGTCGTGCAGGTTCTGCGCGAAGGCGCTACGCCGAAATCGGTGCGCTCGAACACGCGCAACGGCGCCGAAGATTTTTCGGATACAACCCGCATCACCGGTACGGTGAAGTGGTACAAGCCGGAAAAAGGATACGGCTTTGTAAAAGCCGATGACGGCGAATGCGATGTTTTCCTGCACAAGAAAACGCTGGAGCGTTATAATCTGGATTCGATCGAGCCGCGCACGCCTGTGGCGATGCTCGTCAAGGCGACGCCGCGCGGCCGCAAAGCCGTCGACTTCGAGTTTCTGGAGTAAAACGTTTTCTTCTTTCTTGCGTATCTTTCCGGGCGGGGGCCCTAGCGTAATTCATGGTATCCGATCTCGAAAAACTCAGCGTACTCATTGTCGCCGAATCGCCGCAGCTCAGGCGGCTCGTCATCTCGGCGCTGCAAGCGCATCGCATCAAGATCGTGCTCGAATGTGGAACGGGGCAGGAAGGTTTCCTGATGTTCTGCGACAAGTCGCCCAACCTCGTGCTCGCGGACTGGGAGACGGGCACCATGAGCGGCATCGAGCTGACCCGGAAAATCCGCAGCGACGCCGCCTCGCCCGACCGCAAGGTCCCGATCATTCTGATGCTGGCGAACAACACAGGCATCGAGCATATCGCGGATGCGCGCAATGCCGGCGTGACGGGCCTGCTGCTCAAGCCGTTCTCCGCCGGCGACCTGATCAAGCACATTCATTATGCGATCGACGATCGGCGCGAGTTTATCGAAACGCCCGGCTACACCGGCCCCGACCGGCGCACCAAGCCGCTGCCTGACTATGCCGGGCCTATGCGCCGGGCCGCAGACGCCGTGGACAAAGAGAGCGTTAAGTAGTTCGTCGCCTATTGCTGCGCCTGCGCCGGGAAAGGCAGGACAACCCTGAACATCGTGCCGCCGTCGGCGGCGGGCCAGAATCCCACCAAAAACGAAATCTCCCGTCCGCACAAGGTCGGCGTCCATTTCTCGAACGTCGTCGTGGTAAGATTGTCAAATGTTTCGCCGCCGGGTTTGTACGTGGCCGGCAATATCTCCTGCGTCACCTGGGTTGCCGAGCCGCATTTCAGCCTTTTTACCGAAATGCTCATGATATTGGAGAAGACGCTGTTCACGAGCGCGGCGTCCGCGGTCGTCTTGCCTTTAAACTCGACGTTCTTGGCCGACAGTTTCGAAGGATACGCGGCGGCATGGTTTTCGTCCCGGAACCAGTCCCAGGTGTGGCTGCAGGCGAGGGCCTTGCTCGCCACATTGAAAGCCGGCATGCCCGACGGATTCGGATTGGTCAGCCAGACCGTCGCCTTAAGATCGCTCCAGTCGTCGGGTATCTGTATTTTTGTGCCCGGCACGATCTTCGGCGGCACGCTGAATTTCGGATCGCCGAGCGACATGCTTTCCGCGCCTTTTTTCTCCGCCTGCTCGACCGCCTTGCAAATGGCGAATTCCATGACCGAGTTGTTCGGCGCGATGGCCTCGAGCGTGAATTTTGTCTCGGTCTCATCCAAGACCCGCGCGATGAAGTCGTCCGGGTCCGAAGAAAGCGACGCAGGCTCGGGGCTGCCGGCGAAGGCGGGAGCGGCAAAAAACGCCATCATGCAGATAGTCGCCAATAACAATCTCATTTTTCAACGCCTCGTTAATGTGAACAGCGCAGTCGGGCGATTATCTCACTTCTGACGGCGGAAATCATGTGTGGAATTTTGGTTGCAGATCCCCGGATAAACGCTGCGCGTTTTCCGGGGTGGCGGCTGCTCTTTGATTTTAATTGGTCGAAGCGTCACTTATTCCAGAAATCGAGGCCGTTGTCCTTCATCTGGGTCCACACCGAATTGTGGTCGCGCAGGAAGAGCTCGTTGTAGGTCGAGCCGACGAGGCCCTGCCAGTGCGAGTCGTAGCGGCACTTCGCGCGACGCGCGTCCGAGCGCGATGGCTTGGGGGCGTCGAATTTGTAGTGGAACACCACGACCGCGCGACTCACGCCCATCGATCCGCCATCATCGTTAATCGCCATATTGAACGCGAGCTGGTGGCGATCGTCGAAGTTATAGGCGATCGTGGAGCGGTTATCGAACCGATCGGTGATTTTGCAGCCGTCGTAATCGGCGGGGGTGAAGGACGGCGCGCCATAGGTGTAGGACCGGCCGCCCTCGTCATGCGTCGGGGTCGCGGCCGAATATTGATCGGACATAGCGACGTGCTCGTGCGAATCGGTGGATGATCCGTTGTACCAGTAATCGGGCGGCGGTACGTCTGAATAGCGCGACCCACTTCCCATGCAGCCGGAGAGCGCGAGCGCAAGAAGCAAGCTAGCTATTCTGCCGGTTCTCCCGCCGCTATGCGGGGGTGCAACCATGGCATATTTCTCCATAGTACCATTATAGCAGAAAAGCGCGGTTTTCCGCGGTTTCCAGGGTGTTTTTCGTCGCCGCAACGCGGTATTTATTTGTGGATGGAAATGGAACTGCATGCCGTTTCATGCGGTTGGTGTTCGAACTCATGACGCGCCGCACAGTCCGGCCCCGATCTCCCTTAGCACCTGAAAATATTCCCATAATCTCCTTATGTAGCTGCAAGATTGACTTATGGCCAAGGAAGGTCTTTGCTGTTCCTAATGATAAGGAAAAAGGCCCCGGATTGATGCGGGCCGGACAGAGGAGACGGACGTGAAGAAGCTATCCGACCTGTACAACAGGTGCGCCCAGGGCCTGCGCGAATTCAGATCCGCCGCAAGGGATTTCAAGAACGCTGTTTACGAGACCCAGCCCATCAAGGGCATGCGCGCGGCCTATAACAACGCCGCCTTCAAGGCCGTGCGGACATATGCCTGGCCCTTCCGCATCTGGCAGGCGGTCAAGGCGCAGAAATACGTCATCCCGGTGATCATCGCGCACCAGTTGATCCAGACGCCGACTGTGCTGCTGTTTCCGAAAGGCGAGGACTATCTGAAGGACAAGGGCATCAACGGCGCGGTCGCGCAGGAACTCTCCGACCGCACGATCCGCGTGCGCGAGCGCGACTTGCTCGGCACGCTGCACTCGATCAACGACCTGCCGACCGTGATCGGCTGGCTGCAAGGCACGGAGATGCTGCTCGAGCCGGTGCAGGCCTACGCGCACCCGGACCTCGCGACGCGCCTCATGAACCAGTGCCCGGTCACCATGCCGCCGAAAGACGTGACCGCGCGGGCAGCGCTCGCCGCCCTCGCCAACCTGAGCGATACCGAAACGGCGCAGATGGAAAACGTCCCGATGACGGACGAACAGGCGCGCATGGCCATCGCCTTCCACGAATTCAGCCATTGCAGCACCGTCAACACCAAGGTCGACCCCGCCGCTTACGGCGGCGACTCGATGAAGGCGCTGCAGGCCGTTCCGAACCACGCAGAATCCGACGCCGACGCCCGCGGATTCACGGTCGCGGCGCGGGAATTCAAAAATCCTGAAATACCGCGGGCCTTTATGTACGCCCGCGCGCTGAACAAGAATGTCGAAGGGCACGACACGTCGCTCTATCTAGACGCCATCCTGCGCGGCGAAAAACCGCCGCGCGAGCTCGACGCCCTGCAGGCGACGCAGGATGTCTTCGACCAGCTCGACATCTACCAGCGCATGCACAAGACGGCGGACGATACGGCCGACATCATCCTCAATATCCCCCTCGACGGCGGCGATGCCGACCTATCGGATCTCTCGAGTCTTCTGGCGCCGAAGAACCACAAAATCGGCGAGGCCATCGCCATGGAGCATCTGGTCAAGGAGCACCCGGACATGTTCAACGCGACCTCCAAGCGCCGGGCCGAATTGTTCATCGAGGCGGTGAAATATTTCTGGCCGAAGCAGTATGAAGCGGCGCATGCCAAGGCGCCTGCCTCGACCCATGTGTTCAACATGGCGCCGCAGACACTGCAGCCGGCCCCGCGATAGCGCGGGACCGTTACTGGTTCATCATCTGGAAGAAGTCGTCGTTGGACTTGGTGTCCTTCATCTTGTCGAGCAGGAACTCGACGGCGTCCACCGTACCCATCGGATTGAGGATGCGGCGCA
>DATJGZ010000318.1:0-8839 GCA_035494535.1 Patescibacteria group bacterium
GTGCCGCTCTCGAAGGCGCCGGACAGCTTTAAAAAGTTCATGACCGAACTGAAGGCGGAGCCGAAATCCGTCGACGTCAAAGGCAAGGAGTGGAAACTCTCGCAGGGCGATGTCGTCATCGCGGCGATCACCTCGTGCACGAATACCTCGAATCCCTCTGTCATGCTGGCGGCCGGGCTGGTGGCAAAAAAGGCGGTGGCGCTGGGCCTGACGGTCAAACCGTGGGTCAAGACATCGCTGGCGCCGGGCTCTCAGGTGGTCACCGACTATCTTGCGAAGGCGGGCGTTGACGCCGACCTCAACAAGCTGGGCTTCAACCTCGTCGGCTACGGTTGCACCACATGTATCGGCAACTCCGGGCCGCTGCCGGACGACATCGCCAAGGCAATCGACAACAACGACCTGACGGTTGCATCAGTTCTCTCGGGCAACCGGAACTTCGAGGGCCGGGTTCATCCGCAGGTGAAGGCCAACTATCTGGCCTCGCCGCCGCTGGTCGTGGCTTACGCGCTCGCAGGCAGCATGAACATCGACATTACGAAGGATCCGATCGGCAAGGCCAAAGACGGCAAAGATGTGTTCCTGAAGGACGTCTGGCCGTCGAACAAGGAAATCCAGCAGACGCTCGAGCGATCCATAACGCCGGTCATGTTCTCTGGCCGCTATTCAGACGTCTTCAAGGGGCCGAAAGAATGGCAGACCATCCGCGGCGGCGGTGGCGAGACCTATAAATGGGATCCGAAGTCGACCTATGTCGCGAACCCTCCTTATTTCACCAGCATGGGCCGCAAGCCGGGCAAAATCGACGATATCAAGGGCGCCAAATGTCTCGCCGTGTTCGGCGATTCCATCACCACCGACCACATCTCGCCGGCGGGCTCGATCAAAAAAGATTCGCCTGCCGGCAAATACCTGATGGAGCACGGTGTGCATCCGATGGATTTCAACTCCTACGGTTCGCGCCGCGGCAATCACGAGGTGATGATGCGGGGCACGTTCGCCAATATCCGCATCAAGAATGAGATGCTCGGCGGCAAAGAAGGCGGCTACACGAAGTATCTGCCGACCGGCGAGGAACTCGCAATTTACGATGCGGCCATGAAATACCTCAAGGACCGTACGCCGCTGGTGATCGTCGCCGGCAAGGAGTACGGCACCGGCTCGTCGCGCGACTGGGCCGCAAAAGGAACGCTGCTGCTCGGCGTTAAGGCAGTAATCGCTGAAAGCTTCGAGCGTATCCACCGCTCGAACCTCGTCGGTATGGGCATTCTGCCGCTCCAATTCAAGGAGGGCGAGGATCGCAAAACGCTCAAGCTTCAGGGCGATGAGACATTCGATATTGTCGGTCTTGAAAAGGGCATAAAGCCGCGTATGGATCTCAAGGTGGCGATCAGCAAGGGCGGACAGAAGAAGGAAATCACCGTCCGCTGCCGCATCGACACGGCGGACGAGATTGCCTATTACACGCACGGCGGCATCATGCAGTACGTGCTGCGCAGCCTGTCCGGCAACGTGGGCGAGAAGGCGGCCTAAAGGACCAGAGCTTTTACGCCCTGAATGACCGGCACCTCGCCGTCGATGAGGTATCCGGGCCCCTTGTAATCCTGGGCTCGCCGGGCGGTGTAGACGTGCACCGGGCCGTCGCTGCAGACCACAACGCTTCCGTCCGCGCGCACCTTAAGCAGGGCGCCGTTGACGCTGATGGCGATGTCGCCGAATGAATCGCCGAGGGAAATTAAAGAGTCGGTGTCATTCTCATTCATTTTAAACTCCCTGTTAGTTTTTATTCAGTTTCCGCTTTTCCGGGGGGGTAGTCCCCGCGGGCAGGCGGCTGGGCAGGAAAATGCCACGGCCCGCGGGGACGACATTCAGGGCGTCATGATTTGATCGGGAGGATCGATGCATGAAACAACCCTGAACGAAGAAGCTCGTTCACGGCTGTTTTGCAGATCGCTGCTGCGGGTGATCCGGACGTGAAACGTTAAGCCTTGGCTAAAAACGTCCGGCGCAAGATGCGCGTTGCAGGATGACTATCGCATAGATTATGTAATATGTCAAATATAATTTTGGCTATGGCCGGAACCTGTAAATCTCGGCAATCGATGTCGGTGTAATCGTCCCGACCACAGCCTGGCGCCATTCACTGCCCCGCGTCGGGTCATTGACAAATAAGCCGTGCCCGCAAGCAGGTCGGCGGTTTTCAATCATGCGGCGGCAATGGCAGACTTTTCATTATTCGAATCGTTTTCCAAGCCCGCCCCCTTCCGCTGTGAATTATTCAGTCGCGCACGCAGCGAAGATACAAGCCCTCAAGCGCATGCGCGTGGTGACTGAACTGGTGCCCGTCGCTGAATCTCTGTACCCAGATCATGCCGTGGCTCGCGGTGCTGGCTGACCAGTACCAACCGGTCATGCTGAACCCCCCGATCATATTGCGGCCGCGGTAAAGGACATCCAGTTCGTTTTGCGTAGGCACCCGCCAGTCGCGATAGCCGTGCGCATCGAGCGCCGTCGCGAATTCGCAGGCCTTTTTCCAGGCCAATAGCTTGCCGGAGTCCTGTGTTGTCGCGTACAAGGGTTTACCGGTGTCAGGCGACACCCCCGCATAGACCGTGCTGTCAGGTAGTTTGTCGCCGATCCAGTATTCCGTGCCTTCGTATAGAAGGCGCCTGTTGGAATTACTCAAAACCATGTTTCTATCCTCCCCGAAAAAAGAAGCCGCCACAGCTCTTTCGTAGAAACTGCAAAATAGCCATCGTTGCCCGCGAAGTTCAGGCAAAGCCTGTCCGTCGCAGGAGCGTTAGCGCGGGGGTTTGGTCATGAGGGTGGATCGGGCATTCAGCCCGAGGCAGACCATGAGAAAACGACCGTGAACGCTTTCAAAAGTCCGGCTGTTTTGCACTTCGTGCGGGCAAGACAGGCGAGAAACAGTAATCCTTAAAACCGCTCTGTCCGCATAGTTCGCACTCGTCTTGAAAACAATGTGCCAGAAATGGGTTTATTATGTCAACGTAGTGGTGAAATATAACAGTTCCACAGGCACTTGCTTGAAACTTATTCCATTAGAGGTTTGCGAGGCAAGCCCGAATCCAACTTTAAAAGGCCTTCGCAAGGGCCATAAACGCAGCCGCCAGCAGGAAAGTCAGCGGAATCGTGAGCAACCACGCCCAGACGATGTTGCCGACGATGCCCCAACGCACGGCCGACAGTCGTTTGGTCGCACCCACGCCCATGATCGCGGTCGAGATGACATGCGTCGTGCTGACCGGAATGCCGAAATGCGACGCGCCGGCGATGATCATCGACGCGGTGGTCTCGGCCGCGAAGCCGTTGATGGGTTGCAGCTTGATCATCTTCGAGCCCATGGTGTGAATGATGCGCCAGCCACCCAACATCGTGCCGAGGCCCATGGCGATCGCGCATGAAACCATCACCCAGACGGGGACCGAGAAATGATCCGGATGGTAGGTGAGCACAAGCGCCAGCGCGATGATGCCCATCGATTTCTGCGCGTCGTTCTGGCCGTGGTTGAAGGCCATGAATCCGGCGGAGATAATTTGCAATTTGCCGAAGACGCTATTGATGCGCTGGAGCCGCATGCGATAGAAGCCCCAGGTGAGCGCCAGCATGAGGGCGAAGCCGATGCTGATGCCGAGCATGGGCGAGACGATCATCGGGATCAGAACCTTTTTCTCGACAGCCGAGAAAACGATATTGTTCCAGCCCGCAGAAATAAACGTAGCGCCAAGCAGTGAGCCGATCAAAGCGTGCGAGGAACTGGTCGGCAGGCCCTTGTACCAGGTAATGAGATTCCAGACGATGGCCGCGATCACCGAGCAAAGGACGGTGTGGATGTTGATCGTATCGGCGTTGACAAGCCCCTTGCCGATGGTGGCCGCGACCTGCGTGCCCATCATCGCGCCCGCGAAGTTCAACGCGCCGCCATAAAGGACCGCCGTGCGCGGCTTCATGACTTTCGTGGAAACCACGGTGGCGATGGCGTTGGCCGAGTCGTGGAAGCCGTTGATGAAGTCGAAGGCCAGCGCCAGCAGGACGGTGAGTGCCAGCAGTATCAGCGCACTACTCATGAGGAGAGCCCCTATTAGCTGTGCTTGAAGACGATCTGAAACGCGACGTTGGCAGCGTCGCGGAAGCGGTCAACGACCTTCTCGAGCAGGTCGTGGATGTCGCGGCGCAGGAGCAAATCGCGGATGTCGCCCTCGCGGCTAAACAGCTTGGTCAGCAGTTCGTTACGTACGGCGTCTCCCTTGTTCTCGAGCTCGCGCAGGTTGTCGATCTTGGTGAGCAGCTCCTTGTTCTTGGCGCCCGTCAGCAGGCTTTTCATGACGTCCTGCAGCGCCAGCGCCTCCTCGGCAATAATGTCGGCCTGCGGCGAATAGTCGGCCTGGTGCGAGAACATCTTATGCGCGATGATGCGTTCCTTGATCTTCTCGACCGTCTTCGGGATGCGGTAAAGGATCTCGGTCAGGTCGTGGATGTCCTCGCGGTCGAAGGGCGTGATGAACGAGCGGCACAGTTCACGTGTAATCTCGTGCGACAGCGACCGGCTGGCAATGCGCGTCGCGGCGATGGCGGCGGCCGCGTCGGCGCGGTCCTTGTCGTTATTGGCGCGGATGAAGACCTTGAGGCTTTGCGCGGCGAGGCAGGCTTGTATGCTGAGGTCGCCGAGCAGGCGGTTGAATTGGTCGGTCTTAGGGACTAGGCGAAGCATTCTTTTCTCCTTCAGGTTCTCTTCATTCGAACAAACGGTTTCGGGTTTTCGTTTCTAAAAATCGTACTGAACGCGCATGCTGAAGATCGACGGATCGTCGTCCGGCATCTCGGCATCCTGGTCCGTATTGACGAATTCATAATCGAACATCATGCGGACATTGTCCCGCATATACCAGTTCAAACCGACGGTCCAGTTGCTCATCTCGCCGCCAAACACGCCGGCACCCGAATCGGTGAGATCGATATGGTCATAACGCCCGAGCAGCTCCCACGCGCCCCAGCCGCCATTCTTCAGGCTGAACGGGTGGTCGGGTTTGATACGCTCGAAATTGCCGATCTTGCCTTTGTAGGGACGATGCTCGCCGGTCATGATCCAACCCGCTTCGGCATACCAGCCGTCGAAAACAGGATCGGCCGCGGTGCGCAGGTCGATCGAATCGCGGAAATATTCGCCCTGCGCCCAGAAGGGGCCGACGGCGACGGCGAGTTCGGGATTGATGACGGTCGAGCGGTCTGCGTCCGGCATTGCGCCGGTGCTCACCAGGTTCGTGCCCACGCCCGCAGGCTTGGCGCTGATGGTCAGTGAATCGGTTGAGGAATTCGGCTTGCGCCAGCTGGCGCCAAGGCCGACGTGCAGAACGTCCTTGCCGTCGCCCCACAGGCCGAGCAGGTTCGCGGCCACGCGCGCGTCGAGAGAAACGCCTTCGTCGCGCGTCGTGTTGACCACGCCGGCCTTCTCGTTGAACACGCCGGCACCCCACGACCAGTTGTCGCCGCCGCCCTTGAGCGCACCGCCCAGGATTTCGTCACGCGTAAAGGCGTTGGTGGCGGGCGTGTTCTCGATGAACGGCATGTAATTGGTGCTGGTGTTCTGCTCGAAGCCGACCGGCGGTTTGAAGCTGCCCGCCCAGATGTCGGCAAAGCCGAGGCCGCTGTAGGCGAGGTAAGTTTCCTTGATGACCGTGCCGTCATTGGCGAAGTCGGCCTCGGCCTTGTAGCTGAAATCCTCGCCGAGGTCGCCCTTGAAGCCGAGCCGCATGCGGCGCATGGCGGCGCCTGTCGGTTGGTTGGTCTTGTCATCGTTGAAGGCAGTGACATCGAAATGCACTCGTGCCGTCGGCTGGAAAGAATATTTGCCGTCGGCGGATGAGATTTTTGGCACTGGATTCATGGTGATCTTGACGCCGGTATCATCCTTCGCCGTGCCGGCGGCCGGCGCGATGGAGGCGAGCTTACCGATCTCCTTCTCCTGCAGGCTGACCTTCTGCGCGTGTTCCGCGATCTGTGCATCCTGCGAATCTATTTTTGTCTTCTGCGCGGTAATGATCTGTTGCTGCTTCTCGACGACATTGCTCAGCTTGTCGATTTTGGCGCTCAGTTTCTCGATCTGTGCCTGCATTTCTCCCATCGACATCGGCTTAGCAGCGTAGGCGGCGGATGTGCTCAGTAGCAGCAGGGCAGTGGACGCGAGCAATACATTTCTCATTTTACTATCTCCATCTTCAGGACAAAAAAATTACAGATCATGGCTGGGACCTTTCGCAGCGAGGGCGGCGCGGCCCCAGCCATAGGGCAGCGTTGCCCAGCCGGCGATGGTCAGCGCTGCATCGATCATCTCGGTCGGTGCGCCATGGTTGGCGACAGCGCCGAAAACAGTGGCGAGCGCCAGGAAGGCGACAAGTGGTTTATGTTCCTTGAGGCTGCGGCAACCCTCGCGGAACGCGGGGCCGACAAGCGTCGCTTCACGTTGAATGCTGTTCCATGTTGCCGACAGGCCGGTCATGCGCGTCTTTCCTCCGGCCACAGGCGGACGCCTCTATCAGGCAAAAAAAAGACCGCCAAAGCGGTCATCGAAAAAGAATCGGAAGAAACAGCCGGGTTTCCGGGCCAGAAGATATCCAGTCGCTTAACCATGACGGTTCTCCGGTTACTGTTTCAGTGCCGCCCTTATAAAACGAAAAAAACACAAAAACAAGCGGCTTTTTGTCGATAATTTGTGCTTTGCGCAAAATTTTTTGCGCGTTAAGCCCATAGACGGTGTGAAAACTGCCAGTTTTTACAGAATATCTATCAGGCCACCCAGCCGGAGGGGTCGGACTCGATCTTCTTCTCGATATCACTCGAGAGGACCTTGAGCGCGTATTCCTGCGCCTCGTCGATCATGCGCGAGAAGTCGGGCCTGTCGGGCCGATAGGAAATGTCCAGGATGGTCTCAAGCTGCGTGACGGCGGTGTTCAGGCGTCCGAGCCGGCGCCCGGCATCCTCCGCCTGCACGCCTTCGGGCGAGGCGGGGCTGATGAGTTCGAACTTCAGTTTTTGCCGCGCCATGCCGACACGAAAACACAATTGAATACCCTCAAGGAACGCGGCGGCAGCGGTCATGCATTGTGACGGGCGTACCTCGGCGCCTTTTTTCTTGAGCGCGGTCATATTGAAGGTCGTGGTGCGCGCGGGGCTCCGAACGATCAGGCCGCATTTACCTTCCTTGCGCGTGATGCTCATGATCAGGGCAATGTTGGAATCATGCGCGATGTTGACCATCTTGCCGGCTTGCTTGAACGCTTCCTCGGCCACTTTCACGGCCTGTGCGTATTCGCCCTTATTGCGTGCGTCGCATTGCTCGATGACGTCGACAAAGAGATGCCGCTGGCCCGGGCCTTCCTCGAACAACACGCGGCCCTTGTGATAGACGGCAATCCAGCGTTTCGGGTTCCACGTTTCCTCATAACCCTTGATCACGTCGTCCCACAGGTCCTTCCATTTGAGCGGCTTCTTGCGCCCCATGATCAGGCCGCGCTGCTGGAACTCATACGCGATCGACGCCGCCATGCGGGTGCACACGTGCATGTTCTGCGCGCGGACGACGAAGGTCTCGGCGTCCTTGTCGTTGTCGGCCACTAGCGGCAGCACCATGCGGTTGCTCAGCGCGATCACCGGCCCGGTGTCGTTAATGTCCGACGGGATGGCGTCGGTGATCATGAATTTCTCGCGCAGCAGGCTGGCGTTGAATTCGGCCATAAAACTGGAATCTCTGAATGAATTAAATGCCGTCTGCCGCGTATACTAGCATAGGCGGCGCGAAGATGAATTAAGCTTTTTCGGAAAATTCCGCGACGTTATATCGGTTGCGGCTGGTTGCGGCGGTCTTTCCACGGCTGCGGCTGGTAGGAACCCAGCTCGTCGAGCCTGCGGCTCAGGCCCATATAGGCGCCTTCGAGCTCGCGGCGGCGGCCGAGATCGTTCCAGCCGGCCTGCTCGCGCAGTTTCGCCACGTTGCAGAAGGGATCGTACATGCAGCGGTTGAACGCGCCGGCCATGTTGCCGCGCTCACCCAGTTTGAAACCATCCGTTTGTCCAACCCGCCTGTCCATCCATGCCAAGTCCGCCATTTCGGCTGTATCCATGGCATCAATCAGGCTTTCTTGCGACATCCATGACGGCGCGTTCATTGCTGCACTCGTATTGAAGACTTGTCCGACGCCCCCGGTCAGCATGACATCAATCAGCAAAGTGCTGAGGAAGCTGTCAGCCGTATCGCGGGCCCGTTTGTCTTTCTTGAAGGAACCAGAACCGCTCCCTGCCGGGGCCGGCGCCAGGACGGCAAGCTGCCGTTCCACACCCTGCATGGCGCCGATCACGTTCAACCGCTGTTTGTCCGTCGATGCTTTATCAAGGTCTTTTTTCATTGTTGCGGTCCTCGTTCCTTACAGCCCCAAGGTACACGCGACGGGTAAACACGGTTTTAAAAATAGAAGCAATTTTATCAATTAAATCAAGTATTTGATACAATTTTACTAAAGTTTTAGAGAATTAAATCATTGAAATGACGCGGGAAAATGCGCGTGCGTTTTTCCCGCGGAAATCCAAAGGAAAAGCGGCGTAAAAAAAGTAGAAAAAAGATTCGGATTTTTTAATTTTCCGGGCGGATTTCCTGCTCACTCCAGCTGATCTTCAGCCCGCTCATCGCGCTTAGGTACGAATCGCGATCGATCAGGCCGAGGCAGGGCTGCGCGCCCGTATTTTTGATCTCTCCGCGCGCCAGCCGTTTCGCCAGGATGATCGAGGGCAGGGACGGGATCATGATGCCATCGCCCTCGCGCGCGGT
>DATJGZ010000319.1:0-4507 GCA_035494535.1 Patescibacteria group bacterium
GCGTCTTGAGAAGGAAACTTTCGATACTGTCTTTTTCGACCCGGCCCCCCTGAACAATGCACGGCCGCTCGTGCTCGGCATCCGCCGCTCGGTGCGTAATTATCCCTATATCGTCCTGATGTCGCTCGACATGAAGCGCGAGGATGCGATCAAGTCCGGCGCCAACGATGTCATGACCAAACCGCTCGATGCCAGCGGCCTCGACACGATGATGGCCAATGCCGATCGGTTGACGGCGCTGATGAAACGGCTCGGTGATGAAACCGAGGATTTCCCGAGCGCCGGCGGCGTCATCGCCAAGTCGGCCTTCAACCAGCTATTCCTGTCCGCGATTGACCGGGCCGACCGCTATGCCGAACGCTCGTTCCTTGTTTTCATCGGCATCAGGAACCGGCAAAAAGCCGTCGAGACTTACGGGGGCTACGCTGTCGAATATGCGACGGCGAAGCTTTCGCAGTATCTCGTGCGCCTGCGTCGGCAATCCGACATCATCGCGCAGACCGGCAAGAGCGAATATTGCCTGATGCTCCAGCGGCCGCAGTACGAGACCGAGCCGATCGAAGCCGCAAACCGCTTCGCCGCCGCGCTGGAAAAGCTCGAAGATCTCTGTGCCAACGAGGGTGATGTCATAGAGGTCGCAGTCTCGCTCGTCAGCATTCCGGTCGGGCAGCTTCATGCCGAACACGTTGTGACCTACAACAAGAAGGCCGCCCGCGGCACCGGCTGACGGCGGAAAACAACGCTTGGCCGACAAACCAGCAAACAAATCCACAAAGAAACCGGGGTCGTCGGGGAAAAAACCCGCCCGAAAATCTGCGCCCCGGAATCCCGATGCCGTTCCTATCGTTGCGCACGAAAAGCGCATCCAAAAAAAACCGACCGGCGTAAAGGGCTCGTTCTTTCTGGCGTTCATCGCTGCGATCGCATGGTCAGGCATGGCCAGTATCTGCGGAATGGAAATACGCGACCGCTACGAGGCGGGCATCCGTGCCTTCGACAATGCGATGCTGCTGCTGTTTCTGCCGTTTCTATTCTCATTCATGTCGATCAGCCTCTTGTGGCTGAACCGCACGCCCAAGCGCAACGAGGTCAAGCCGCTGGCGCTGTCATCGCTTTTTATCTGGCTTGTCTATGTGTTCTGGAAGGAAGTGATCGTCACAGGCCGTCTTCACGGCTGAGGCGAAGCCGGGCCGTTTTTCTGGGCGACAGCGCGTTCGGCTGCAATAAGGCTCTCAGGTCCCGTTTCATCAAGAAACGCATGCCCGGCCATGGCATTGAAGAAACCCGAAAAGCGTGTTTTGAGGGCATCGGATGCGGCGCGCAGATGGGGCAAACCCTCTTCAAGTGTCTTGTAGGTCCCCGTGATTTCGGTGACGGGTTTGTTGTCGGGCGCTAGTTTCTTCGTGTTGACCAGATCCCATTCACCCTCTTCATTGCGCACGAGATCGTTCTGCTCCGACCCGCCCGCAATCGCTGCGGCATACGCGGCATAGCGATTAACGGTGCGATGAATCATGATGCCGACCCCGCCCCGGACTATCGATAATGATGATAGATCGGCCGGTTTGATTTCCGGTTCGGCAAACAGTGCGGCAATGAATTGGGGTACGAGCTTCATCGGGCGACCATATGCCTGTCATTATGGAATTGCAAGAAAATTTCGTAGAATTCTTTAGAGAGCCGCGCGGGAGCGCAGGGCGGTGGCGATCGTGCCATCATCAAGATAATCAAGTTCTCCGCCCACGGGCACGCCGTGCGCGAGGCGCGTGACTTTCAGCCCCGGCTTGGCGGCCGTCACGCGATCGGTCAGATAATGCGCCGTCGACTGGCCATCAACGGTCGCGCTCAGACCCAGAATGACTTCCTTTACGTCGTTTTCGGTGACGCGGCGCAAAAGCGGCTCGATCCGCAGGTCGCCGGGCCCGATGCCGTCGAGTGCGGACAGTAATCCACCCAGCACATGATATTGTCCGCGATACGTCGCCGTCCTCTCGACCGCCCATAGCGCGGCAACGCCGGAGACAACACAAATCACCGCGCTGTCCCTCCGCGGATCGGCGCAGATGCGGCAAGGATCGGACAGATCGAGATTGCCGCAGATCCCGCAGGTGCGCACGGATTGCGCGGTCTGCTCAAGCGCCGCCATCAGCGGCTTCATCGACTTTTCCCGCTGTGTCAGCAGGTGCAGCGCCACGCGTTGAGCGGAACGGGGTCCAAGACCCGGCAGGCCCGCGAGCGCTCGGATGAGTTGATCGAGCGGGCCTTCCTTCATGACGGTCCAAAGCCGGGACCGGGCGGCGGTGGCGGTTCACTGTCGCCCTTTTTGCCATCGTACCAAATCGAATCCGGCGATGCGCCTTTGCGCAGTACGGCGGCGATCGTGCCGTTGATCATGCCTTGTGGGCCGCAAATATGGATTTTGAAATCACTCAGGTTCTTGAATTTCGCCGCCGCGACGTCACCGACATTCCCGCCGACGACGGACACGAAGTGGAAGTTGGGGTGCTTGGCCTCGAGCGCCTTGAAATAGGGTTTGTAGTATTGTTCCTCCTCTGTGCGCGTCCCCCAGAAGAACCAGACCGGTTTTGTATGGTTGCTACGTAAAGCCTCGTCGATGATCGCCTTCAGCGGCGTGAAGCCCGAGCCCCCCGCGACAGCCAGAATGGGCCGCTGGTCGGCCGGATCGTAGACGTTATCGCCCTTGGCTTCCGATACATGGACAATGTCATTCACGCGTGCGCGGCGCCACATGTGCTGGCTGACTTCGCCGGGGCCGCGCTTGATATGGACGATCAGGCGGCCGTCGTCCTGCGGCGCCTCCGCCAAAGAGTACGAGCGCGGCTCAAGGCCATTGAACGCAATATCGATATACTGGCCGGCTTTGTAATCGACCGGCTGTTCGGGCATGAGCTCGAGAAACCATACGCCCTGCTGCGGCAAATAACCGATCGCGTGAATGCGCGCCTTGATGGAACAGTTGCCGCTTTCCTCGTGGCGGTCGCCCGAATCCCATGCTTCTCCCAGTGACATTATCCTTCCCCGTATTTTCTTTTTTGTTTTTTAATTGTTGTAGTGGCTGCGGCCCGGCTCCTTGTAAACGAAAAGGCTCGCCGGCACCTTGATGTTCGTTTGCAGATCGGTGAGCTCGACCTCCGTGATGGCGCGCGTCGAATCGACAACCCGCCATTTTCTCAGGCGCCATGGGTTTTCCTCGAACGCGAGCGTCAGCGATCCATCCGACGGCCGCTCCGTTTGTACCAATGTGATTAGAAGAAGACCGCGCGAGCTTTTGCCGACCGTCGTCACTGTGACGTCGTCGCGCAGCTTGATGTTTTTACGGAGCAGAAAGTTGGCGAGCGTCTGGTCGATGGGCGCGTTGCTCTGCTGCCCCGTCTCGCCGTCGTAAAAATAGACAAACAAACCGTCGGCGACGACCAGATCCTTGGCCGGCGGATCGTACTCAAAGCGCAACCGTCCCGGCCGGCTCAGATAGAATATCCCCGTCGCCTGCCGCCCGTCATTGCCGGTCTGCGTGAATTTGGCCTGCGCCGTTTTCAAAGACTGCAAATAGCTTTCGGCCTGATCGACGACCTGCGAGGCTTCGGGACCCACGAGCGCCGTTGCGTTCGCGGGCGTGGCGGCAAGCAGCGTCAGGAACAAAAATATGATTGCTATAACGGACCTGTTCATACCCAAGTGATATAGGAAAAACAGGCCTAAGGCAAAGAGCCGTCGTTAAATTTTATGGAATGACAGGCTGCGGCCCCGCATTCAGTCCATTGCCGCCTCCACCGCCCCCGCCGCCGGGAGGATTTGGCGGTCCGCCGCCATGGAACATTCGCTGCAGGCCGCTCCAGACTGCGGCCACCGGTTTAATAATAACCGCATCGAACGCCGTTTTGAGCACGGCAACCGAGGCATTGCCGGTCCGGCCCGCCGCACCGCCCGCCGTGTTGAATATATACTGATGCGCCGGCCGCCGCCCGAGAGCCTGGGGGTCGAAGCCCGGCTGCTCGAGGATAGTCAATTCATTTTCGACCATCGCCGGGTTAACCCAGCGCCGCATCTTGACCTGCGCCGCGTGCGAAAGTTTCGCGGCGTGCTCAGGAGCGCCGCCATTGCCGGCGACGTGCGCGGCCAGTTTTTCGGCCATATTCAGGCAGACACCGCCGCCGAGAATGGCCGATGTCTTTGTCTCCATCCAGCGTGCGATACTACACGAGTGCTTAAAGCTCGCGGCATGACCCTCGCGCACCTGCGCTGCTTTCAGCGCATCGCGGCCGGCACGGACCGCCGCAGCCGCCTGTGTCTCGAGGCTCTGCATTTGTCCTTTCAGAGACGATATATTTATCGCGTCGCGCTGGCTGGCCAGAAGCTTGCGGATGTCCCGCTTTGACGGCATCTGTCCGGATTGCGCGAGCGTTGCCAGCAAATTAAGCTCGGGCGAAGGCGCGCTGCCGGGCTGCATGGTCTGGAGCGTCTTCCTCAGATCGCTGCGGTTCAGCAT
>DATJGZ010000320.1:0-2898 GCA_035494535.1 Patescibacteria group bacterium
CGACCTCAAGCCGGGGATGCTGCAGTTGTTGGGGATCAAGGGAAAGGCGGCGAAAGCGGCCTAGGGATTCGAAACGGAGAATGATTTCGCCGCGATGCGCGGCATTTTTTGGAACTATCACTTTACCGACCAGTCAAATACTAAGGAGAAACGAAATGATGCCGGACTTTCAGAGCAGCTTCTTCAGCCAGGCCATGCACCAGCTTTTCAACAGCAAAGGCGCGCCGGGGCCTGACAACGAAAACGAGCCGCCGTTGCGCAAATACCTGCGCCTCGCGGGACAACTATAAAAGAAAGGATAGAGCCATGCCCGTATGCAACATCACCACCATTGACGCCGCGCTCGCGAACGATGTTTTCGAACCGATTTCAAAATCGGAAATCTGCGACGAAGTCCGCGCCATGCTCGCCGAGCGCGCGATGCATTCAATTGCCTACATTCACCAAATCTGATCATCAACCAGAAGGAGACCGAAAATGAAACTCGAGAATAAAAACATCGTCGTGACGGGGGCTAACCGCGGTATCGGCGCCGCCATCGTCAGGGAACTGCTGAAGCACAAGGTAGGCAAAGTGTACGCCGCAGCCCGGAAAGTCGAAAATCTTCCCGACTTCGGTGACAAGCGGGTGGTGCCGGCGGCGCTGGACATTACCAATGCGAAGCAGGTCGCGGCCGCCGCGGAGCGGGCGAAGGATGCGCATGTGCTAATCAACAATGCCGGCACTGCGAATTTCGGCGCCATCATCGACGGCAATGCTGACGTAACGGCCGATCTGAACACCAATTACTACGGCACGCTGGCGATGATGCGGGCCTTTACCCCGGTCATTAAGAAGAACGGCAAGGGCATCATCGCCAATGTGGCCAGCGTCGTCGGCCTCGCGCCTATCGGCTCAATCGGCGGCTACTCTGCGTCCAAGGCGGCGCTGCATTCCGCCACGCAGGCAGCGCGGGCTGAACTGGCGCCGCACGGCATCCATGTCGCGGGTATTTATCCCGGCCCGATCGATACCGACATGGCGCGCGATTTTAATATGCCTAAGGCTTCGGCGGAATCGACCGCGCAGAAGATCGTGGCGGGCCTGATTGCCGGCGACGACTACATCTTCCCCGATCCGATGTCGGAGCAGGTGGGGGAACTATGGCTGAGCGATCCGGTGGCGCTCGAGAAACAGTTCGCCACGCCGATGGATGAAGCGGCGTAAGCCCGTTTCATATTCAAATTGAAAAAGCGCCCTTGCGGGGGCGCTTTTTTGTTTAGGGCCCGCAGCGTAACGGCGTTTGCGGTTGTGGCTCGGCCTTTTCAGCGTAGCCGGGCAAGTTTCTTTCGAGCCATGCCGCCAGTCGCGGCATCAGCTCCTTCACGTCATGACAGGGCCGGTAGATCGTTTCATAAGCGTAGGGATTTCTGTCGGCATCCGAGAAATCCTGATCGAGCGGGCGCGACTTGAAAGGGCCGTCGGCGCTGACAATGAAACTGATGGCGCGGTACGGCCCGGTAAAATTATCCGGGTTGACCGGATGATCCTGAAGATCTAGCGGCAGGCCTGTTTCACTGTCATAGAGGCCGGCGGTGATGGTCATCTCGCCCTTATCGAGCGACTGTGGCGATGTATTTACGGTGTATCCGAAGTGCGCCCCTGAATTCATCGAGGCGGAGAGCGTCGCTATTTCATTGAGAACGGCCAGTAAAGGAACGGCGCGTTCAGTGCAGGTCTTTTCTACTTGCTGTGCGGCGGACCGACGAACCGTGCGCTCAAGGGTTTCAGTCAGCGTCATAAGAATCCTCCATGAAAACGGAGTTCCTGTATAACAACCTCATTTAATTACGTCAAATATTTGAGTGCCGGAAACTTTGAGAAAAATAAAGTCCGGAAAATTCGCACAGCCGCCGGTTATTCCCCGGCGTCGATTTCGTCCGACTTCGCCTTCACGTACGATCCGGGCGCGTCCTCGATCGGCTTGAGCTTGCCGCCGCCGGGTTTGCGCGCAGGTACCTTATCGCCTGCAAACTGTTTCACCCATTCCGCCCAGTGCGGCCACCATGAGCCTTCGGTCTGCTTTGCCTGCTCCAGCCATTCCTCAGGCGTCAGCGGGTTTTCGTCGGCGGTCCAAAAACAATATTTGCCCGCAGCGGGTGGATTGATGACGCCCGCGACGTGGCCGGAAGCGGCGAGGGTGAAATTTACCGGCCCGCCGAACATCTGCGTGTTGGCGTAGGTCGCCTTCCACGGCGCGATGTGGTCCTCTTTGGTCGAGAGGAGGTAGCATGGCGTCTTGATCTTGCCCATGTCGATGGGCGTGCCGTGCATGGTCACGCCGCCGGGAACCGGAAGCTGGTTCTCGTTATAGCACTTGCGCATATAGAAGCTATGCACGGCCGCCGGCATGTTAGTCGAGTCGTCGTTCCAGTACAGCAGGTCGAACGGGAACGGCTCGCGTCCCATCAGGTAGTTGTTTATGACGAAAGACCAGATCAGGTCGTTCGAGCGCAGCAGCGAGAATGTTTTTTGCAGATGATCGGCCGGAAGGAATCCCTTTTCCTCCATCTCCTTGTCCATCAGCTGCAGCTGCGCCGAATCCATGAACAGCTTCATCTCGCCGGCTTTCTCGAAGTCGACCATGGCGGTCAGGAAGGTGGCGCTGATGATCTGTTTGGCTTTCTTGTGCGCAGCCAGCCAGGCCAGCGTCACCGCCGTCAGCGTCCCGCCGAGGCAATAGCCGATGATGTTGCAGTCAGGCTCGCCGGTGACGGCGCGGACCTGGGCCATCGCTTCGAGCACGCCCTCTTCCATGTAGTCCTCAAAGCGTTTCTTGGCGAGTTCGGCATCCGGGTTCACCCATGAGACGATGAAAACCGTGTGTCCTTGCTCGACCACCCATTTCACGAATGAGTT